>CAYMOC010000026.1:0-20687 GCA_964391965.1 uncultured Thermoplasmatales archaeon
TGTAGCCTGGCAACATATGGGACTGTGGATCCTCTGTGGCGGGTTCAAATCCCGCCTCGGGCCCCTTTTTTTTATCTTGTTTTTTTAACATTTTGTTATTCTGACACGTTTGTTTTATATATCTTAACTTTGAAACAATGACATGGTAAAACATAGCAGAAAATGGATTGAAAGGTGGAAGGATAGAAACGATGAGGAAGAAAAAAACAGTATATTTACTGTCATTGTTTTCAATTATTCTTGTTTTAGCTTTAGCTACCAGCCCGATAAAAGCTGAAACAGAAATCCTCACAAAAAAATTCTATCCAACAGATGACACATATATTTCAGAACAACAAAACACAACTAGCTTTGGAGATGAACCATTATTAAAAATAAGAGACAAATATGGTTTTGCCAACACATCTGGATGGGGATGGGATGCATTAACAAAATTCAACATCTCCACAATACCAGAAAATTCAAGTATTTTATCCGCCACCTTAAATCTTTATCTTACAAAAACCATCTTTTTTAACGAAACACATAACAAACTATCACTATACCGAATAACAAATCACTGGGATGAAAACAACACAACATGGGTTCAACAACCAAATTATCAATCCAACCCTCTTTTAAATCAAACTATCACTAACAACCCAGATACTTGGATTACATATAATCTAACCAATGAAATAAAAAAAATAAACAACAAAACAATATACCATAATGGATGGATGATAACCAATACTAATCACTGGGGTCATTTTGACATACCAGAATTTATTTTCACATCAAAAGAAAACCAAACAAAACCATATCTTGAAATAAAAATAAAAAATCAGAATCCTCAACCAAAATTCAATTACACATATAACATTTCAAACAGAAAAGTAAACTTCACAGAAAACTCAACAGACTCAGATGGATCAATAGTATCATATCTCTGGGAGTTCGGAGATGGAACCACAAGCACTCAAAAAAATACAACACACACATACCGTGATTACGGCGAATATCAAGTAAATCTGACAGTTGAAGATGACCAAGGAATAAAAACCAAATTATCAAAAACTATAATATTAAACATTGAAGAAAAAATTAAAAAAGAAATAGAAGAAACATTTAACATAACACTTGCTGAAAACTTTTATGCATACAATCTAAACGAAATCAATGACCCAAATCAAATACTAACAATTGAACAAATCATCAATTTTCCAGAGACAACTTTTTTAATATCAATAAATAACTCAAAAGAAAAACTATTCTTATGGAACACAAACGAAGATTTTATAACACTTATAAAATACAGAGAAGCAGAACTTATACAAAACATAAAAATCGAAAATAAAACCTACAGAATCGATTTCAGTATAACACAAAACCAATCATTCAAAAATTACATACAAATAAAAGATTTCTGTCCAAATATTACAAACCTTACCATAAAAAGATCAGATAACACCACCGTTCCACAATATAATATATTTAGACAAAACCAAAAAATCTATTTTTTAGATAAAAACTACTCAAAATATTCCCTAATCTACACAAATTCCACACTCGAACAGACAAATGAAACAAAAAAAGAAAATAATATAACAAAAAATACAAGCACATTAAATTCTAACTTGAATCTTACCTTAACCCTTATAATTATCATTGGTTTAACAATCATGCCGATAACAATATATTCAATAAACAGACGAAAAAACTATAACATTTATCTACAAAATGGTCATAAAAAAATTAAAGAAATCGATAATTTTTTAAAAGAAAAATAAAAAAAATTAAAAAATTTTTTACCACGCAAGTATAATTGCGCCACCAAGTATCATACCAAATCTAGTATATTTATCAAACTTAGTATTGACTAGACCTCCAGATATAAGCATCATTGATACACCAATAATACCTAAAGATTGAATTGTAGATCCTGCTCTTGAAACAATTCTATCTTCCCATGGTTCAGTTGGATCATTAGTGAATGTAGTGATAGTGCCTCCTATAAACACAAAAAGAAGACCAAGTGAAATAGCGATAATAAGCATCTTTCTAGAAAATAATGTTTTAGCTAAATCCTGTAATGGATCTCCACTTTTTTGAGGTTGTTGGTATTGATACATTTGTTGTTGAGGTGGCGGTGGTGTTTGCTGTGGTTGAGGTTGAGATGAAGGTTGCATTGCTTCTTCTCTAATTGCTTCTGTTCCTTTTGGCGCTCCGCAACTGGGGCAGAATTGTGCTTCTTCAGGTATTTCAGCGCCACATTTTAAACATCTTTTAACAGCCATATTTTTTTTAAGCCTCCAAAATTTAAAAATTTTTTTTAACTATTTCCTCACGGTGTATTTATTATTTACTTTTTAAAACCATCGATTTGAATATTAACATAAAAAAATAGATTTATTTAACAAATCTCTTGGAGAATCAAGATTTTCAAAGCTATATGTTTTCTATAAATAGAAACCATTTTAAAGAGTTTTATAATATGCATCAGGTGTATTAAGGGGAGGTAAAAGAAGAATATGGTATATAATACTCAACGATATGGACAAAATCCAAATTATCAACAACCAAATTATCCTCAGCAACCAAATCAATACAACCCACAGTATGGGTCGCCACAACCGATGGGGCCACCTATTGGGCAGTTGTTACAACAGAGTCTTTTAGCAAAACTAGGTTTAGTTATAACTATTTTAGCTATAGTTGGTTTAATCTTGTCTTTTGTAGTCCCTTGGGGGTATACTGATGCAAAATATGTAAAGGATGATTATTTTGGTCATGATTTTGAGAATAGTGATGATCAAAAATTGTTTGGTTCAACAGATTATGGCTCTTATTATTATGGTATACCGGGGATGGCTGATTTAGGTTTAGTGTTTTTAATGATTTTAGGTATTATATCAATAATCTGGGGTATTATGGGGGGTAGTATGCAAAATAGATATTCCTGGTTTTCTCTAGTAGGTCTAATAATTGTAGCTTTAGCTTTTATTCCAAGTCTCTGGGTTTTGATTTCTGGTATAAGATGTGTTGGAATCAATATAAATTATGCTTTAAATGAAGCAAATGACAGTTATCTTTTCCCTGCAGGTTATATCATGCTTATATTTGGTTTAATCTTTTTTGTTCTTGTTTTGAAGATGTTAAAAGATCAGAATCTTTCACTTGGTTTTTCAGGGGGACGCAATTCTGGTTTTTCACAGATGTATTTTTTTAAAGGTGGCGATAAAAAATGAATGATCCGTTTAGTGATCAGGTTAGAAAATTCACTTTTATTATGGTGATAGTGAGTTTAATCGCTTTAATTTTTATGCCCTTGTTACCCTGGGTTTCTTATTCTATGGATGGCAGTGATAAAACACAATGGTGGGGAGAAGGTTCTATTATGCGGCAGGGTGAACAAGCTGAGGATTCAAATTCAGATTCGAAAACAATAGATGCATCTATTGGTCTTAAAAACAATCTTGGTCTTATCGGCTTATCTTTCTGGTTGACAATCCTTTTTGGTATCATAATCGTAATAGGTATTGGTATCTATAAAATGGGGCAAAAATATCAGTTATTTGGACATATTTTTTTCCTCATGGGTATTGTTTTTATAATTTTTGGAATATTGGCATTACTGGGTCATGTTTGGTTTATAGGAAATGTTGGAATTCTTGCTGATGAAGCTGGAAAAAGTGCAGAGATAGGTTATAGTTTCAACTATATACCAATGATAATGAGTATCATACTTTTAATTATGTCGATAATATATTCTATAAAAGTAGTTCCCGCTTCAATTGGTTATATGAGTTCATGGTCAAGACAGAATCGAATGAGATACCAACAACAATATGGTGGAGCATATCAACAGGTTCCTTCGCAGAATACATACCAACAACCTCCACAGCAAACTCAACAACAGACACCACCTCCTCCAAATCAAACACAACAAACACAACCGCAAAAACCATCACAATCTACTGTTCGATCAAAATTTTGTCCAAAATGTGGAGCAAAAACCACTGGTAGTTCAAAGTTTTGTACAAACTGCGGAAATCCTTTAAAATGAGTTATTATGAGATAATTATGAAAAATTAGAAGATGAAATAAAAATGGTTAAATTTTGTCCAAAATGTGGAAATCAAATAAAAGAAGATTCAAAATTTTGTGCTAACTGTGGCTATAAAACATATGAATCAGAATCAAAAAATGATTTTGAACAACAGGCTTCACAATACTCTGGAACAGTTAATTCTTATCAAAACTAAAAAGCAATCTTATAAATCGATTTCAAAAAATACTACAGCATCTTTTAGCAAAAATTCTAATTTAAAACTAATCTCTTTACTGGCAGTTGTTATAATAGTAATTGGTGCAATTTTAGCTGTTTTCATGTTTACAGATATCAATCCTTTTAACGATAATACTACTCTAAGTGGCGTCAAAAAGGATGATACCTCCCAGCTAATAGATGATGCATTAGAAGGAAAAAACACAAATGATACTAAAGATGATGAAGAAAAAAATGATATTAATCCATCAGATGAACTATCAGAGGATATCCTTGAAGAAGAAAATACTGAAAACACAACTAACAATTCAGAGGATACACAAAACACTCAGGAGGATAACGAAGAAGAAAAACAGGATGAACAAAAAACTTATCCAAGTTTTTCAAAAACTGATCTCATAGGAACGTGGGAAGGAGAATCATCAGATAGTATACTGAAAATAAAATATACGTGGATATTCTACAATAATAACTCTCTAAAACTTAAGGGGGAATTACCTGAAGAATTTGAAGATTATGAGATGGATGAAATAAACTACTGGTACAACTATGAAGTAAACAACAATAGATTATGTGTTGACTATGAAGGATATACTAACTGTTCACGTCTAAATTTTTCAAATGATAAAGATAGTTTTACGGTTGGAACAAGCTATAATGAAATAATTTTCAATAAAATCTAAACATCAAAAAAAAAGAAAAAAATATTTTTTTTTTATCTTTTAGCATCACAATTGCTGCATACTCGGTTGCAGCAATCATAGCAGTTATTGCAAACTAATCTACCACAGAGGCTACAGGTGTACATTGCATCTGGTCTTCCACATATGCTACAGAGTCCTTTTAAATCCATTATTTTTTGTTTTCTCCCATTCTTCTAAGTTTTTTAGAAAGTTCATCCATTGGTATACTAGTGGTAACCAGCGGTATTTTTTCCTGTTCAGCTAGTTTTATCGCAAGAGGATCCACGGCACCAGGTTTGTGATATATCACCATTGACGGTTTAACCGGGTGCACTCTAACTGCTATCATTGGACTCCGGCCATAGGTTATACCAGTGAAAATAACTGCTCTTTCAGTACTCCAACCGAAAAGACGGATGTAATCTTTGGCATCAATGTTTTTTATGGTTTCAACACTGTCAACAAGTGTGAATCCTTTTATGTTTTTGTTTAAACCTTTTTTGTTAGATGTAATAATATTACCATTTATTTTTTTAATGAATTCTTCAGCAGAAACCGTGAAAGGGTATTCCATGATGTCTATGATTCCTTCATGTGTTTGCACTAGAGAATCATAACTGTGGAGTGTTTTTCCACCGCGTTTTTCATCAATTTCGATTAAAGAATGAATTATTTTTTTAACAGTTTGAATACCTGGCGATTTACGTCTTCCGCTCTCATAGTCACTTATTACACTTGGTGATAATTCTAGGTTTTTAGCTAGATCTGTTTGGCTTATACTAAATATGTTTCGCCATTTACGAATGGTTAGACCAGGTTCCGGGCTGAGAGTGATTTCTCCTGCTATTTTTTCTGCTAAAACATTTTTTATATTCAAAATATTTCTACCTCAATGGTTTAAATTTGTAACCATAATACAAGGCTCCTGTGCTTCCGTCTTCTTGTATGCGTCTGAAAGTGCTTTCTACTTTCATACCGATTTTGACATCTTTTATATCACAATCTACAATTTGGGCGGTAACACGTGGTCCTTCTTCTAGTTCAACTATTGCCACGGGATATGGTACTTGTTCTTCGAAATTATCAGGGCCAACATGGGTTATGGTGTAAGTTATGATTTCTCCTTTACCGCTGAGTTTAATTTGTTCCATTTTTCCCATACTTTTTCTGCGGCATTCAGGACATGATTGTTTTGGTGGGAAAAATACTTTAGCGCAGCTTCCACATTGGTTTCCAATTAGATTATAACGTTGAGGTATTTCTCTCCAGAATCTTGCTACATCAGTTTTCATTTTTATATCGCCTCCATTATATGTACAACACAGGTTGCACCTGACCCGCCAACATTATGGGTTAGACCAATATTTGCATTTTTTAGTTGTCTTTTTCCAGCGTTTCCACGAAGTTGTTCAGTTACCTCTACTATCTGAGCAACACCTGTGGCTCCTACCGGGTGACCTTTTGATTTTAATCCACCGCTGATGTTTACTGGTTGGCTTCCATCTGATGTTGTTATTTTGTTATCTATTGCTTTTCCGCCTTCTCCTTTTTTAACAAATCCAAGATCTTCAATTGCACATATTTCTGCTATGGTGAAACAGTCATGGACTTCAGCAAAATCAACATCTTTAGGTTGGATATTAGCCTGTTTGTATGCTTTTTCTCCTGCTTTCACTGTTGCATCTAAAGTTGTAATGCTTTTTCTACCCTGTAGTGCGAGTGTATCTGATGCTTGTCCTGAACCTATTATTCTAACTGGTTGACTGTTGAAATCTTTTGCTTTTTCAGCTGCGCAGAGTACTACTGCTGCAGCTCCATCTGTTACAGGGGAACAGTCCATTAGCCCTAATGGTTCAGCCACGGGTGTTGCATTCATCGCTGTTTCAAGGCTTATTTCTTTTTGATATTGTGCATTTGGGTTTAATGTTCCATTTTTATGGTTTTTAACCGCGACCTGAGCGAGTTGTTTTTTTGTTGTTCCATATTTATGCATGTGTCTTTTAGCTATCATTGCATAAAGTCCAGGGAAGGTTGCTCCGAAGAATGCCTCCCATTCTTGATCTGCTGCTGTTGCAAGAGTTTCTGTTGCAGAACCACCACCGACATCATTCATTTTTTCTATACCGCCAACGACGACGACGTCGCAATGACCTGATGCAATTGATAGGAATCCTTCACGTAGAGCAAGTCCACTTGATGCACAGGCTCCTTCTACACGTGTACTTGGAATATTTAAGTGTGAAAAACCTGAAGCATCAGCAACTAGTGCTCCAACGTGTTCTTGTCCTATAAAACGACCTGAACTCATTGAACCAACATACATTGCATCTATATCTTTACCTTCTACTGTTGTGTTAAGAATTGCTTTTGATCCTGCTTCTGCTATTAATTGTCGGAATGAATGATCCCATAGTTCTCCAAACTTGGTCATTCCAACTCCTATTATGGCTACATCTCTCATATTTTTTTCACTCCCAATACAATAAATCAGTTATTTTCGCATATTGTCCATAGCTTATGTATTCCTTGTTGTCAATTAGTTCTTTTACACTTGGTGCGTTTTCTTTTTTTAGTTTTTTAATTTTATCTGTAACTGTTATATCAAAGCTGTCGCTTCCTGCTCCTGATCCATAACTTGTAAGAAGAATTCTTTCTCCTGGTTTAGCTACATCTAGAACTGATGCAAGTCCAAGCATGCTTGCTCCTGAGTATGTGTTTCCTACATAGGTTACAACGAGTCCCTGTTTTATTTGATCACTTGTAAAACCTAGTATTTTTGATGCTTTCACTGGGAATTTTCCATTGGGTTGATGGAAAATAGCATAATCATAATCATCTGGTTTGGTTCCAATTTTTTCCATTAGTTTTTTTGATGCACTTACTACGTGTTTAAAATATGCTGGTTGACCTGTAAATCTTCCACCGTGAGCGGGATATTTACTTTCTGCTCTTCTCCAAAAATCGGGTGTATCTGTGGTAAAAGAAAGTGTATCATTTATTGTTGCTATTACATCTTTATTTCCGATAAGCATAGCTGCTCCGCCTGCGGATGCAGAAAATTCAAGAGCATCACCAGGGGCTGCTTGAGCTGTATCGGCTCCGATTGCCATTCCATAGTTTATCATATCTGCTTTGACTAGTGCTGTACAGGTTTGCATTCCTGCGGTTCCTGCTTTACAGGCAAACTCGTAATCAGCCACCATCAGATCGGGTGTTGCATTTATTGCTTCTCCGACTATGGTGCCTGTTGGTTTTACAGCGTATGGGTGTGATTCGCTTCCGATATAAATTGCTCCGATATCCTGCGGGTTTATGTTACATCTTTTTAATGCAGCTCTTGCTGCTTCAACACTAATTGTTGCGGTGTCTTGATCAATTGATGGTACTGATTTTTCTTTGAGTCCAAGTCCTTTGCTTATTCTTTCTCCGTCTTTACCCCAAACATTAGCTATTTCTTCTACTTTAATGCGAGTACGGGGTATGTTTGCTCCATAACTAACAATCCCAATGTTTTTCATGAATTTCACAAACACAGGGAAGAAAACAATACCTATATAAAATTGACGTTTTATTTATCGACTTAAAACGAAAAAATATTTTTAAAAGGATAAATTCTGACGCAGATTAATCATATGAAGATTAACACCCATCTCTTCAATACGAAGAACATATGCTCTACCTAAACGTTTTTTAAAACGATCAACAAAATTTTTACCTGCCTCATCACCAAGAAAATCAACAACCTTTTCTATAAGCTTCTGAAGAATCCTACCAATTTCAACAGAACCAAGTTCATCAAGAGAATCAGAAATATATACCGCGTCAACACCTTCAGAATAACGGCTATTATCTATCTTAATATACTTCAAACCTTCATAATCATTCCCAACAGAGTTAAGAATTTTATCAATACTCATAACAGCGTAACTTTCAGCAGTAGATTCACTTAAAACATCAATCAAGCTCTTAATAACACGTTTAACAATAAGATCCCTATCCATCTTAATAGCTTTAACATTAACACCTATCTGATCAAGTTTAAACGCATAATCAGAACCCACATGATTTCTAAATTTTTCAACAAAATCCAATACCTCAGCAGCATTCAAAACATTGTTAACTTCTTGAAGAATCTTCTGAATAACATTACCAATCTCCTCAGAATCATAAGAATTAACAGAATCATCAACAGAAACAATATCAAAAGTACCACGAGCGTTAACATCATTTACTTTTACAAAATTCAAAACATCAAAACGAGTACTAAATCTGCCTACAATATCATCTATAGATTCATAAGCAAAACGCCGAGTTTTCTCCAAACTTAAAACATCAAAAAGAATAGAAAAAACATATCTAAGAATCTCAGAATTCTCAATATCAAAATCATATTTACTACTCTTCCTAAGAATGTAATCCATCTGCATAACATCAAAATCTACACCCAAATCTTTAAAATTTTTTTCATATTCAAAAGGAAGATTTTCTTTAATTTCACGAATAAAAAAAAACCCAGCATGCTCACCTATACTATCAGTAATAACATTAATAAAATCAGAAGAAGCCCTTGCAACATCCTCTGATTTGATATCATTAAAACTATTTTTCACATCAACAGCATCAACAGATTCGATAAACTGAGTGTTTTTAATTTCAACATTTTTTAAAAAAACATATTTTTTAGTAAGATCACTTAAAACATTACCTACGGCCATAGCTGCATAATTCTCAGAAGTCCTCCTACCAATAACTTCAATAGTTGTTTGTAATAAACGACCAATCAACTCATGATTTTTAAATTCGGCCAATCCGCATCCCTAATTCTAAAGCTTTTGTTATGCAACATTTAGCTTTTTTCCAATACAAAATACTTTTAGCTGTTTTTAAAATTTCTTATATAACCAAAAAAAATTTTTATTTTTTTGTTTTACTGAAATCAAAACCCCCCATCAAAGTGTTACTAGGAACATGACGAAGAGCTACATTTCCCTCACAGTTTTTCAAAACATCGCCTTCTTTTATTTCACCAGATGGAAGCCTGCAACTTCCAGAACAAACCTCGTTTTCATCCCATTTTAGACCTTGTTCATAAATCTTCTGAACTTTTAAAGATCTTGATACTGGATCCATTTTAAAAGAAACAGGAGGACGTGTTTCCTCAGTTTTTTCTTTTTTCTCGAAATAACCCATAACAATTAAAACCAGAAATAAACAAAAAAGACCTGTTAAAAAAAACTGTATATGATAAAACCAAATAGCCATAATCCAACTGAGAATCCATAAACTACCAAATATTTTTTCAATAGAAGGAATTTTTTCAAGTATTTCTTCCAAATCTAGCTCCATCTGCATCCAAACCCCTTGATTTCTATTGTTTAGTAATCAATATTATGTTTTTATGTGTTATCCCAAAAACCCCGAGTTCGAGCATAATGAAGCTCGGCTTTATGTATCTCTTTAAGAAGTTTCAACATTTTTTCTTCAGATTTCTTTAGTTGCAAAAAATTGTAATGCCTAAGTATTCTTGCAGCTGTATCAGGTCCAATACCTCGTGACATTAAAGTTAAAACAGCAAATTTTCCATAACTTAACACTAGGCTAGCATTTTTATGCATCCGCCGAACTTCCTTGTTCTCCTTCTTGGTACGGTTTTTTTTTGAAAGAAGTTTAGCCATGTCTTTGTTGTATCTTCTTAAAACCGTGATTTTTATAGCGCCACATCGGCTGCATTTTGGTTTCTCGTCTACTCTTCCAACTGTTTTACTCCAAGAGTTTCCACAGTTTGTACAAACTAGTGTTATTTTTGTTTCCTCAATTCTTTTTTTAAGAGCCATAAGAATTGATCTTGTTGCAGCCTGCGGAAGCATAAGACCTCGGATGCTTTCAAGACCTGCTGTTGAAATCGGTGAAAGACTCTGTTTATGGATTTCTATATCTTTGTTTTGTATCCTTTCTAAAACTTTTTTTGTGTTCTTCACATCCATTCTCTCCCAGATTATTTTATCTACTGCTTCATCAAAAATTAGGCTGTTTTCAAAAAGAGTTATAAGCTTTCGGGAACCCACATGTTTGTAATCAAAATCTTTACTAATCGCTCCAAATTTTCGAGCTACATGTACAAGCTGCCAGCGGATATATGTTGAATTTCTTACAACAGTTGATAGAAGATAATACAAACCTTCTGTTTTTGTTTTAAAAAATATATCAATTATTTTATCCACAGAAATCCTTCCAGGGAGCTCAAGAGTTATCCTATACGCATCACTGTTGATTCCGACGCTTTCACCTATCATTTGAGCAAGCATGGCAGAAATTAGACGACCCAGTGTTTCATTTACTTTGGTTCCGAAACAGGCATTGATTACAACGGTTTTATCCTCAAAATCGATAGTTATGTTTTTATCATCCGGTACTACAAAATTTTTGTTTTTTTGTTCATCGATTTGTTTTCTTAGATGATCAAAAACTTTTTGTTCACATGGATAACTTGAAACATCCATATTTTCTGCTATTTTTCTTCTTAGAGTTCCAACTTCCATAGCTACACTGAATGGAATAGGTATGTCCTCTCCTGTCCATGAGGGAACATTACCAATTTCTTTAGCCTGAGAAATCAATATTTCTTTGTTATCCTCTATTTTTACGACAGTCCAAGGTCGACCTTTTAAAATAAAACGTGCTCCTTCAAAAGCATTGTTTAAAACAAAACTTTCATCTAGTTTACCTATTTTTTTTCGGCTGCTAATATCAACAGCAAGATAGGTTTCTTCATCAGGTATCATTGAAATATTTTCAAGGAAATAAAATCGTGAACGTCGGCGTTTACCAACCATGTTTGTTTTTTTATCAAACCATATATCACGTTGTTTTTGTAACAAGTCAATTAATTTATCAAAATCTTTTTTACTGAGATCATGGCATGGATAACTTCTAATGATCATACTGTAGAGTGTGTCAATATTGATTTTTCTGTATTCTAGAGCTATAGATATTATTTGGTTAGAAAGAACAGACAGTGGATTCTTTCTTACTTTTAAAGGTTCTATTTCTCCTTTAAGTGCTCGGTTAGCGATAACCAAACTTTCTGATAGTTCTTCAGGTGTAGTTGTTAGAATTACTCCTTCTGATGTTTTACCAATTCGGTGACCTGATCTTCCAACACGTTGAAGTATTCTTTTAACCTGACGAGGAGAATTATACTGAATCACAAAATCAGTTTTTCCGACATCTATACCAAGCTCAAGAGAGGATGTACAAATCAATCCTTTTAGTTCTCCTTTTTTAAAAGAATCCTCAGCTTCCACACGTGAAAGCTTGGATAGTGATCCATGGTGAACATCTACTTTAAAATCTGGTTTCCATATTTTAAAACGAGAAGAAAGAATCTCAGCACCATCACGGGTATTAGTAAAAAGCAGGGTTGAAACATGATCATCTATCAGCTCTTTAGAACGTCGAAGGGATGCAAAACTTGTTTTATCCATAGAAAGACGATTAACCCATTTATTATCACTTTTTCTAACAACAGGAAAATCAACCCATATGTTAACATGTTTAGTGACATCAACTTTTAAAATTTTTACATCACGAGCAACATTTTTCTTTATAAAACCACCAAGAAAACATGCTACTTCTTCAGGTGAACCAACTGTTGCAGAAAGACCAATACGTTGAAAATCAACACCATTTTTACCTCTGGTAAGCTCAAAAAGTCTCTCTAATGCTATAGAAAGCTGAGCTCCTCGTTCATCACAAGCAAGCTCATGTATTTCATCAACCACAACACATCTAACACTTTCAAGATGACGACGAAGTCTTTTTCCCGTAAACAAAATCTGCAAAGTCTCAGGAGTTGTAATAAGCATATCAGGTGGACTACGAGACTGACGAGTACGTTCACTCTGAGGAGTATCACCATGACGAACCGCGATTTTAATACCAAGTTTTTTACCCCATTCAAAAGTACGATGAAGCATATCACGATTCAAAGCACGAAGCGGTGTAACATAAACAATAGAGATACCCTTCTCATCTTTAGTATCAGAATTATTCTTTTTCTGTTTCAAAAAATTATCAAAAACAGGAAGCAATGCTGATTCAGTTTTACCAAGACCCGTTGGAGCTATCAATAAAACATTCTCACAATTTAGAATAGATGGTATAGCTTTTATCTGAGGTTCTGTAGGATGTTTAATCTCTTTAACACTAAGACTTTTCTGAATTTTTTCATCCAACAAATCGAAAACATTACTCATATTTTTTATCCTAACAAACTCTTGGATAAAATAAACCATTATTTTTAGCTTTTTTCCATCCATAAAATATTAAAAGAAAGGGTTTAATTTAAAAACTAGTAGATAATATAAGAATTGTACACTAATACCTTTCTTAGGTTTGGGATGGTGAGAAAAAAATTATGAAAAAAATAATGGTTGTTGATAACGAACCAGACATAGTTGATTTAACAAGAACAGTTCTCGAAGTCGGAGGCTTTAATGTAGTAACTGCATCAAGCGGTGAAGAATGCCTTAGAAAACTAGAAGATGAACCAGTGGACTTAATCCTTCTTGATATAATGATGCCAGGTATGAGCGGCTGGGATGTATTCAACAGAATAAAAAACATGTCAATAAACACCAAAGTAGCCTTCCTAAGCGTGCTAGAAATATCTGATAAAAGAAAACAAGTACTTCTTAATGAAGGACTTGCAGATTACATAATGAAACCATTTGACAAAGACACATTGTTAGATCGTGTAGATAAAATCCTTGAAGAAAAAGAACGAGAAGAGAAGGCACAACAGGAAGCATAATAAAAATGTCAAAAAAAATAATGATAGTTGACGACGAAGAAGACATACTATTCACCGTTGGAAAAATGCTAGAACTAGATGGCTACGAAGTAATAAGATGTAACAATGGAAAAGAATGTCTAAATGAACTAGAAGAAGAACTACCTGATCTAGTACTACTTGACATAATGATGCCTGAAATAAATGGTTGGGATCTTGCTGCAAAAATTAAGGAAAACCCCGATTGGAAACAAATACCAATCATTTTTCTAACAGCAAAAGGTGATACGATGAGTGTTGGAATGGGTGGTCTTGCAGCTGATGACTACATTGTAAAACCGTTTAATGTTAAAGAACTAAAAGAAAGAATAAATCAAGTACTAAATAGATAAAAAAAAGAAATTTTTTAATTTCTTTAATTCATTATTTTTAAGATATAGTTTTTTGTAAGGTCATTGTATTAGTTGGAATGTATATTATTTTTAGCGTATCACCTGATGTCAATATTGTATCTGTATGGCAATACAATAAATCAGTTACATTAATTGAATCAGAATCTCCACTATATCCACAAGATCCCGCAGCCGGTATTTCAGTAAACGTTGGTGTGCTTAAATTCAACTCGCCACCAATAGAAGAGTCAATAATAATTCTCATATCACTCCAATTTGCATTTGCAGATGTACAATGTATAGTAAAATTAACCCATGTATCATTTACTTCTAAAGCAGAGTTTTGAGCTAAGCACAATGCTGGAGTTTTATTCCCCGCTGGTAGAACAAATAGATTTGAATAAAACTTAAAAGAACTAATAAAAGCATATTCCCCAGTTGACTGAAAAATGATTTTAAAACTATAATTGCCTCTAACTGAAGGAGTAACAATAAAATAATCATTTTTTGAAATTTTTCCATCATCATCTCTATCGGTAAAATCTACTGTAGCGTTTTCATCATTTTCAGAACCTGCTTTATCAATTAGTTGCCAACTGCAATCCTCCCATTTGACAGGCCCATCTTCTACTTTCGTTACAAGCCAAACTACTGTTTTATTCTGATCAAATTTATCAAAATCTTCAGAGGATAATAAAACTGAATAATTACTGTTTAAATCTGAATTACAATCTATTGCTGGAGTAATAGTTGATTTAGTGGTCTCTTCAGAATCCTCTGGCTCAGAATCATCTATACAACCTGAAAAACTAACCGAAACAAAACACAATATACATAATAATACTATTTTCATTTTCATAATACATCTCTCCTCAAATTCACTTATTCAAAACAAATGTTTCTTAATTAATTTTACTTTATTTTAACAAAAACTTTTTTTGGATTTTTTAAACATCCTGGTTTTTCATTTCCAAACCAGTTGCCACCAAGATACTCTTTTTCTTGAAATAAAGATATGTTTTCATACACCTCAAAATGTAACATACTACATTTTTTATTATTTTTAAGTTTTTTAATATACTCTGGTGAACTATTATTTATTTTACTAAAATTCAAAACTTGACCTACAAAACCAACAAGATCATTTTCTCTTACTTTTTCACCGTTTGAAACCTTAGGCTTTTCAAGTTCGGCATAACGAAAAATAAGATTATCCTCAGTTAGAATATCAACATAATATGTTTTATTCCAATAACGAATCATATTAGAATTTGTGAAAATATTAACATCTAAAACTTTTCCTTTTTTAATAGAAACAACATCACTGCCTACGGGTGCATAAATATCGACCCCGCAGTGAAATCGATCTCCTCGGTTTTCCCAAAAACCACCTGAATCATCCTTTTTTGGAATATTTTTATTAAAACTTTCAGGAACAGGCCACATTAAATCAAAATTAAAAATATGTTTTTTACTTTAAACTTTTATCAATATTTTCGACAACAATATTTGCATAAGATATAATCGTATCATTATAAATCGAATTTTTACTTCCCAAAGCACTCATCAAAAGTATATTTCTGTTCCTTGCAATTAATAACTTTCCGAAGGTATAGTTTTCATTATTTGATGTAAGATTAGCACAATCTATATCAAAAAGAATTGATTCATTTGATACTACATTGTCATAATTTTCAATATGAGTAAATGTTTGATTGAAATCATAGAATGCCTTAAAAGTATCATAAAAAATCTCTGCTTTATCTATCGAGATAAATTTAATCATCATAAAAGTTAAGTTAGTATTGTTTTCTTGATTTATTGTTTTTAAAAAAGAAACTGTGTGATGTTCAAAATAGTCAAAAGTTTCGTTAAAAGTATTATTAAATTTATCTTCTGTTTTGGTGAAACCTGATGGTAGATCTTCAATTTTGAGATTTAGAGTATTAATTGAGTAAGTAACCAGATCTTCATCAGAACTAACAGGATCTATCTGATATCCTGGTTGCTCTAATATTTTTGATTCAATCTTTTTACAATAATTATGAAGTGTTTCATTGTAGTTTGTATCAAACATATCAAATCCTGTAACCACAACCCATACTTCATCAATCCTAAATGTATAAACGTATATATGTACATCAATAAATCCAACAGTTGTTACATTCATTGTAAAATATGATTCATCTCCGATATTTTCGAGATTTAGGGATTGATTTGAAAAATTTGTTTTTAAATAATCATCTATATAATTTTCAAATAAATAACTACATACAGCTTCATTACTATTTTTATAAAGTATTTCTGAAAGATATCCTCCGTTATTATTTTCAAAACTAGCATTGTATTTTTCTGTTTCACCAAAGCCAGGAGTGCTGCTTTTTTCAATAGAATAATTTTCTGAGGTCATCTGATAATTACCAGTTAAATCAGAAGCCTGTAAAGCAAAATCTTTGATTGTTATAACTCCTGATTCATCATCTACATTAATTGTTTTGCTAGCATTTGTAGTTACTCCATTTTTATCCTTTACAGTTAGTGTGACTAGATATGTACCATTTTTTTTGTAAGTATATGTCACAGTTTTTCCTGTTGCGGTATTCCCATCTCCGAAATTCCAATTGTATGATATAATTTCTACATTTGCATTTTCAACTGAAGCATTAAATTTTATTTTTAAAGGTGGGTCACCAGAGCTTCTGTTAACTAATATAAAAACCTCCAGCGATTCATTATCATCAATGTCTTCTTTTTTTTCTTCACAACCAGAATAAAAGATGAATGTTGTTGATAAAAAAAGAATTAATAAAATTACGAAAATTTTTTTCATATCTTGTCCTTCATAATGTAAATGTTTTTATGAATCTATAATTTTTATATAACGGTTTTGAAAAATTTAAAAATTATTCATTATAATTTTTTTCTTCACCCTTTGCAACCTTTATCACATGTTTCATTATAACATTTTTTGGCATACCTGGTGTTCTTAGATAAGATTCACAAATGTTTTCTATATGGTTAAGTCTGTTTCTTAATTCAATGTCTTCTTTCATTTTACTGTGCATCACATCCCAAATATTTTTTTGTAGTTTGAAATCCACGATGCATAAGTGATTACTACATAAATTTTTCGTAAAAAAAACAGGTTTTTATTATTTTTGAAAATTCTTCATATGTTTTTTTATTAAAGCTTTAACAGTTCCTGATGTTCCCACGGTTTCAATTTTTACTTTTTTGTCATTGATTTTTTCTATAGATGTTAAAAGCTTTATTGTGTTTTCTTTTTCAGTGTGTCTACATCTTAATATTCCTTGTGATCCGTTGAATCTTAAAAGAAAAAGCCCCATTTGTTTACAATGTTCATCAAAAAGTTCAGAGCAATTATTTCTTATAACTTGTATCATCTCAGTTTTTTTTATTCTAAACTCTTTTTCTGGAAAAATTATTTTGAAACCAATGTATCTTTTACGTCTACCTTCTTTTACAACGATAAGAAAATCACCTTCAATTTTAGTTAAGTTATAAGAGAAAAAAAGAGATAAAGTTTTCCAAAAATTTTTTTTGGATTATTCTGATTCTATTCTTGGTGCCAATAGATAGGTTACATGTCCTTTTTTATCAGCTATGTCAAACTCTACTTTTATAGGGTTATCATTACCAAGCATTATAGTCATGTCTTCTCCGTCACTTACTGGTTTTATCATGTTAGAAAAATAGTCTATTGAAAACAAGCTTTTGTTTTTACCGGTGGCTTTAATCTCATTTAAAAGATCCTTTGGTAGATTTAAATTTACTGTGTCTGTGTCTCCTTCTGCTGAAAGTTCGAATCCTTCTTTGTCAACCATCAATGATAGATGATCTGATACTGCTTCACTAGCTCGTACACCTTGTATGAGTTCTGATGCTCTAAGAACTACTTTCGCTGGAAGATTTAGATTAGGCATCTTAGGATCGGGCATACCAGCGGTGTCTATAAGCCCCATTCTTCGGACAAGGTTTCCAATTTTTACTATTAAACGATTTCCTTCTTCGTCATATTCAAGATTTATCATGTCTCCAGAACGTGATAGGCGCATAATTCCAGCGAGTTTATCCATATCGATTCCTAGTTCTATTTCCTCTGCTTTGTATTCTTCAAAAGCTTCTTTGTTAACCTCCAAGTCAACCATGGCAACGTGCGCAGGATCTACAGCTCTGAGAGATATGCCGTTTCCTGTAACATTAAATTTGACTTCGTTAACTAATGGAGATGTGACATCAATAATTCCTTTCAACACTTCGGATTTCACTTTTGCATTAAACATATGTTTTTTTTCCTCCCCAAAACATCAACGTTTATTTGAATAAATTTTAAACGCGGTAATCAATAACAAATACAAAATGGGTTTATAACTATGACGGTGGATTTCTTACTTTTCAAAAACAAAAAAATAAGTGATTTCATAAAAATTTAAAAAAAATGAAAATTTTTTGGTTTTTTTTAGTTTCTATTTCTGCACATTGCTATATTTGAAACTCCAAATGTTACTTTTGGAAGCAGATCTATTGGTCCTGACGTAAAACCCGACCAGGTTGCCCAACCAGTGAAACCGATTAATAAGGTACTGTGTATACCTGTCATAGTTTTTGTTATATTATACCCTAATGCATTTCTAACTATTGGTGTTAATGTCGTTCTTGCTCTTAGGTTGTTGTATCTGCAGAATATAAAAGGCTGCATGAATTTCATTACTCTGAATGGTATGAATGCTTTCAAGAGTTTCATGATTCTTGTGACTGGTTTGAAATGAAAACCTTTTCCTATAGATTTAACCATTACCATTCCAGCTGAAAAAAGAAAACCTTTTTGTGTGTCATTTGTATCATTCTGATCGTTTCCATTATCAGTATCATTTTGGTCATCTGTATCGTTTTGATCTTTGGTTCTGTTGGACCACCAGTCTTTTATTTTATCTGTAAAATTTTGCCACCAATCCATGAATTTTGAGTCTTTCATGAATTTTTCTTCACATTTTTCTGCTATTACTTCACCTAGGTCTTCTCCTTCTTTGTATTCTATTTCTACTTCGTATGGTTCTACTCTACCATCAAGACCATGTCTGTAAAGTGTTATAGTTTTAGTTATTAAACCTGATTCAGTTTTTAGAATAGTTTCTTCTTCTGATTCTTTATTTTCAATTTTAAGTGCATTTACACTTGCAAAAATTGTTGTTAGAAAAAGAACACATATCATGACTGATGTCATTTTTTTGGATATACCTTTCATAAAATTTATACCTCTTTTTTACTAATTAACTTTATTCAGAATAATTATATAATGATTATTATATATAAATATTTCCTTGTTTTAATCAACACGCCATCTATGACGGCATTTTGTACAAGTATAAAAACGACTCTCGGGTTCATCAGCAGCGCGCATCTGACGAATCTCCCAATAAGCCTCATTATGACCACACTTTGGACAAGTTATGCCCTTAGTTTTAGGTCTAACATCATTATCTTTTTTTCCATCCAAAACAGCCATTTCTTTTCCTTTTTTCTCAGTTACCACTACATCACTTTTTCTACCTTTCTTTTTACTGTATCCACATTTTCTACAGACAAAACTATCATCCTTTGGATACATCAAACATTTACATTTAGGACAAAACATAACTTATTTCAACACTCCTTATTAACTGCATCATTTATTATAACCTTATGGTCAAAAGCCAACTCAGGAAGATCATCTACATTAAAAAATTTTGCCAAAGACGCGTCATCACCTGCAACAACTTTCTCATCACCACTTACTAAAACATAAACAACACTAACAGTATGCCCACGAGGATCACGAGATGGATCAGAATAAACACCTAAAAGACTTTTAACTTTCGTTTTAAGACCTGTTTCCTCAAAAATTTCTCTAACCACTGCATCCTCAGTTTTTTCATTATACTCAACAAAACCACCCGGAAGAGCCCATATATCCTTAAAAGGTGGATTCTTCCTTTTAATCAACAAAATCTTATTACTCTTAAAAATAACACCATCAACAGTCAGCTTAGGATTTTCATATTTCATTCTATATCAGAGGAAAGCAATAAGAAAGAAGATATATTTAATATTTAACAATAAAAAAAAACTTTAAAATTTTATTTGTTACTCGTTCATAGACTCCCAGAAAGACGGTAACTCTTTTTGAAGTTCATCCTTCCACAAAAGAAATGTTTCATCATCAATACTCGGCCTAGAAAAAAATTTTTGGCGTCTTTCCTCTAATACTAATTTACTTTCGTTCAATCCCAAACCCTTCCTAAATATAGTAAAAAACAATAATGTTTTAAAACCTTTATTACTCTTCTGCGTAGGTAAATATGCAGAGACGGGTGTAGACAATATCGCATCTTAAGATATTACAAATATAAACTCACATGTTTTTTCAATGAAAACATTTTAAAAAGAGTTACTATTTCAGGAAAAATAAAAAAAGGACTTAGCCTTACAGGTTTCCAAAACAAAAAAAAGAATTGGGCTCATGGTCTAGGTGGTTATGACGTCGCCTTGACATG
>CAYMOC010000027.1:0-20677 GCA_964391965.1 uncultured Thermoplasmatales archaeon
TTGCACCAACACCACTGGATGTGGTGTTAGCCCATAGTGGGCTGATGGTTCGCCCAATGAAGATTTAACCTTGAAGCCACTCATTTCAATGGGTGGTAGTTCACGCCCCATATAGACTCATCATGTAGTTGATACCAAATTCTGATAGTTCTACTACATCTTGTGATGATTGTTTTAAAATTTTGAATTTTAGAAGTCTTTTAACCATGTATTGAAGATCGTTTTTTGAGATTTCAAGTAGATGTGTCGCTGTGTCTGCATCCATGTCTTGTTCGAAAAGCATTTCCAGGAATTGATATTCTTTTTTTGTGATGTTTATGTTTTCATCTTCTTTGTTTTGTGAAACATTTTTTTCTATGTTTTCATCTATTCCATCAAGATCTTTTATTTTGTGTTGATCATTCTTTGTAGAAGATGCATCATATCCTTCGGATTCTATCTCTATTATACGTGATAGTTTATTTACTATTGAATCCAAGCTAAGTGAATCTAATTCGTTTCCATTTTTGTCATATAATTTATATTTCATGTTTTCACTGTCGAATTTGTATTCTTTTACGTTTTCCCATTCATAACCAAAAATACTAACGGGATCCTCTTGATTTTCTTCGTATTGTTCTCTTTGAGTTGCTTTTTCACTAGGTGAACTCATCACAGGTTGTCCTTTTTGCATACGAGCATAAAGATATCTTTGTTCAAGTTGCATGTTTCCCAGATTGACACCTATTTTTCTTAACTCTGGCAGATATTCATGTCCAAGTTTTTTTTTGAACTCATTTATAAAAAAAAGTCCTGCTTTAGCACCCAGATCCATTAGTACTATTCTTATTATTGATTCTATTGCCTCTCCAACTTTTTTGGGTTCAACAGTGTCAACAATGTCCTGGTTTATATCTAGTGTCACATCCTGTGATCCTATCATGAGTCCTTCTTCAATTCGGATTTTTACATATTTTAAAAAATCATATTTTTGTTGCATTGTTTGAATTATTGAATCCATAGCCATAGCAGCAAAGACATCAGATTCTCGTCTTCCTGTTACTTCAAAAAGTGATTCTAATACTCTTTGAATTAAAGCTGAATTACCATGTTTTTGCATATCCCATCGGTCCAAAGTGATTATGTATTCATAATAACAATAGGTTTATATAAAAATTTTTAGCCAAAAAAATTAGATTTTGAAAAAAAAAGAATAAAATTTTATTCTATTGTTTTTTCCATCATATCATCTATTACTCTTTGTTTGGTTTCAGAGATACTATAAGGATTGTTAAGGATTTTATCGATTTTGTTTTTAAGATCATCTATTTCAAAAGGTTTTTCTATATAACAATCACCTAGTATTTTTCCAAAGCCTTTACTGAAAGAATCTGTTCTAGCTGTTAAAAAAACAATTGGTATGTTTTTCCAGTTATCGTTTTTTCTAAGTTTTTTATAGACTTCCCAGCCGTTCATCTCCGGCATCATAATATCCAGTAGTATTAGATCAGGTGTTTCATTGTTTTCCAAATAGTTCAAACATTTTTCTCCGCTATCTATCCGGATTACTTCATAGTCCCCTAGTTTTTCTAAACGTTTTTTTACTGTAAAAGTTTGATCTGGATCATCATCAACATTCATGATTTTTTTCATATCTTCCTTATTCCCTCCATTAGTTTGTTATCATATTTTTACTAATTAATTTTTTTATTAATTCTTTTTTTTAATTGGTAGAGTGAAATTTATTATAGTTCCTTTTCCAATTCCTGGGCTTTCAGCCCAAATTTCTCCTCCATGTTTCTCTATTATTCTTTTACAAATAGTTAGGCCAAGACCGGATGACACCATGTCGTGTCTAGATGGATCTGCTTTGTAGAATTCATCAAAAATATGATATGCTTGTTCAGGTGTCATACCCATACCAGTATCTTTTATACTAACTTTAACGAAATCCTCTTGTTTTTCTGCATTTATTTTTATTTTTCCTGTTTCTTTTTTATTGTATTTTAAAGCATTTGAAAAAATATTGTTAAAAACTTCTTTTATTCTTATTTCATCAGCAAATACTAAAAAATCATCATTAATGTTGTTTTCAATTTCAAAATTTTTGTCTTTAAAATAAAAATCATTATCTTTGATAACTTCTTCAACTATATATGATAAATCTATAGAATTATATTCAAATCCTTTATCTGATCCTTCAAGTCTAGCTAATTCTAATGTATCCATTATCAGATTTTTCATGTAAACCGCGTTACGATTAACTACCTCTAAGATTTCAAGAAGCTCTGGATCATTTGCCTCTTCGATAACCAAGGGTAGTAGATTAACAATGGGTCCGATAGGGTTTTTAAGATCATGGCTGAGTTGGTTTATAAAAGCATTTTTTTCATTTAGTAGTTGTTTTACTTCTTTGGTTCGTTCATCGACTCTTTCTTCTAAATTCTTATTTGTTTCTTCTAACTGTTTTTGAGCTTTTTTAAGTTCCGCAGTTTTAACCTCTACTTTTCTTTCTAGTTCTTTATTTACAAGTGTTAAAACCCTTTGTGCTTCTTTCATTTCTTCTTCTGCTTCTTTGCGTTTAGTTATATCACGGAAAATTCCCCTTGTAGAAATTGCTTTTCCATCTTTAAAGTGGCAGTTTATACTACCTTCTACATCTATTTTTTTTCCATTTTTTGTTATAAAAGAAGTTTCTATTCTTTCAATTTCCTCTCCAGAAAGTAATCTATCAAAAATTTTTTTACAGTGTTCCTTATGATTTGGGTGGATAATATCAAAAACGGATAGATTAGTTAATTCTTCTTCAGTATAACCTAAAATTTTTCGCCAAACACGATTCACATATTCAATAGAACCATCAGGTTTTACAGACTGTATAAGATCATTAGAATTTTCAAAAAGATCTCTGTATTTTTCTTTACTTTCTTTAAGTGCATCTCTTGCTTTTTTTTGTTCAGTTATATCATTTATATCTTCAACTATTCCAATAAATTTTCCATTTGTGTCTTTAAAAGGAGTTGCTGTGAGGATAGTAGGTATCTTTTTTCCATCAGATCGGGTTTTGTTTATTTTTATTTTTATTTTGTTTTCAGAAGTATTTTTAAGTTTTTCTAAAGGACAATCTTTAGTATAACATAGATTACCTGCAAAAACCTCATAACATTTTCCACCAACGATTTTATTCCTTGGAAGACCTACCATTTCACAAAAAGTATCATTAACTTTAATTATGTTATGTTCATCATCAATCAAACGTATTCCATTAGCAGCAGTATTAAAAATTGATTCAATTTCATTTTCAGCTTTTTTTCTCTCAGAGATATCACGTACAGCAGCAATAATAACATCTTTGTCTTTAAGACAAGTAAGAAAAACCTCCACGGGAAACGTGCTACCATCTTTTCTTTGATGAACCGTTTCAATAACTCCGTTATCATCATATTTAAGTATAGTATCAAATTTTAAAGACAAATCCTCTTTGGTAAACTCTGGTTTAATATGCTGAGGACCCATACTTAATAACTCTTTTTTTGAATAACCAGTGGTCTTGCAAGCAGTTTTATTAACATCGATAAAAAGCATAGTTTTTCTAGCTATTAAAAAAATTGAATCAGCTGAATTATCAACAGCTAACCTAAAAAATTCATGATTTTCAACATCATAACAAAACGAGCTTTCAGAATAATTTTTTTTAAAAACACCTTTTTTTTCTTCCTTTCTAAGCTGTTTAACAATAGCAGGTTCCTTTTTCAGAAGAAACCCTCCAAGAAAATTATAATATAAAATGGAAATGTTTTGAAAAAAAATAAATTAGTTTTAAAACTATTATTAAATATACAGTTTTTTTTCATTTGTTTGTGCAGCCCATCAACTCTATTATAGTAAAGTTAATAATTTATTCTTATAAAAACTTTAACAAAAGATCTGTTAATAAGTCTTGAATGATTTTTTTTTGAATTAATTTTAGATGACTTTATCTATCCTGTTTTTTAGATCATCAAGATCGAAAGGTTTTTCGATATAATCAACAGCCATAAAACTACCGGCTTTTTTTGCTATATCATCTGTTCTAGCTGTTAAAAATATTATTGGTATGTTATTCCATGATGGATTGTCTTTTAATTTGTCGAATACTTCCCATCCATCCATCTCAGGCATCATAATATCAAGGAGTATCAGATCAGGAGGATCTTCGTTATCTAATTTATTAAAACATTCCTTGGCACCATCTGCTTCAACTATTTCATAGTCTACATTCATACTTCTAAGTCCCTCTTTTACAGAAAGCCTTATCGCAGGTTCGTCATCTACTATCATTACTTTTTTCAGATTTTTTTCCTTCCTTTTTTTTTATTTTTTTAAGAATCTTTCTAGTCGTTTTTTTAATTCTTTTATTTCAAAAGGTTTTTCTATGAAATCTTCTCCAAGGAAACTTCCAGCATTTTTCGCTACATTATCAGTTCTAGCTGTTAAGAAAACTATTGGTATGTGTTCCCATTTCTGGTTTTCTTTTATTCGATCATATGTTTCCCATCCGCTCATATTGGGCATCATTATATCTAGGAGTATTGCATCAGGTTTAACGTTTTTGTTTGCTAATGTTTGTAGACATTCTTCGCCACTTTTAACAGTTATAACTTCAAGGTTTTTATCAGCTTCTTCAAGTCCGTTTTTAACGGAAAAAAGTATATCCGGGCTGTCATCTACAACCATTACAGTTTTTTTCATCCTATATTTTTTCTCCCTTCAGTTTTCCCAGTTAATTGTTTAATATATAAATCATTTAATAGTTTTTTCTTTTATTTCATTTTTAAAAGATAAATAAAATGTTGTTCCTTTTCCGGGTCCCGGGCTTTCAGCCCATATTCGTCCACCATGTTTTTCAACGATACGTTTACAGATGGAAAGACCGAGTCCGCTGCTTTCAAAATCATGACGGCTTTCATCGGCTTTATAAAACTCATCAAAAATCTTTTCAGCTTGTTCAGTTGTCATTCCCTGACCCGTGTCTTGTATTCTTATTTTTACTTCATCAATATCAGAAATGGCATCTATTTTGATTTCTCCACCTTTTTTATTATATTTAACAGCATTACTAATCAGATTATCCAACAGTTCTTTCAGACGAACAGGATCAACATTCATGAAAATATCTTCATCAATATTATTTATTATTTTTATCTGGTTTTTTTCGAAATCAAAAATACGGTTGTTTAAAACTTTCCTTGTTTCATCTAGTAAATTTATTTCTTCTTTTTCAAGATCTGTTTCAGGAGAGTTCAAACGAGCTAGTTTCAAGGTTTTTATAACCAGGTTTTTCATATATTTAACATTTTGAATGCTGACATCTAAAAGTTCTTTTGATTTTTCATCATCAATACTATCTCTAACAATTGGTAGAAGAGTATTAAGAGGTGTTAATGGTGTTTTTAGATCATGACCCAACTGATTTATAAAATCATCTTTTTGTTTTATAAGTTTCCTTACTTCTTTGGTTCTTTCCTTTACTTTTTGTTCCAAGTTCTCATTTAAATCAGTTAGTTGTTCACGTGCTACATTAAGCTCGGTATTAGTCATACGTAGTTCTTCGTTTTTTTCAATGATTTCTTTTCTAGCATTTTCAAGGTTTTCAACTGTTTCCTGCATATCCTCCATGATATTTAATGTAGCTAATTCTGTGTCTTTTAATTCCTGTAATTTTTTTTCTTTTTCTATCTCCATTTTTTTCTCATTAGTTATATTCCTTGCGATAACCATCAGATTTTTTTTATTATCCTCAGTTTTTACTGGAATATACATATTATGAAAATAGAAATCCCCTCTTTTATCCTCATTTTCTTGTACCTCCCAGGTTCTAAATGCTTTCAGTCCAATTTCAAAACGACTACTACTAACATCCTCAGGTAGAAAATCCTGCATATTTTTACCGATCATTTCTTCTCTAGATCTACCAAAATTATTTGCCATAGAGTGATTTAAATCAAGTATGGTTCCATCATCAGCTAGTAAAGTAATTGCATCAGGAATACTGTTGAATAATTGTTTATATTTTTCTTCAAAAGTTTTAAGTTTTTGTTCAACTGAAAAATAACTACTAAGGCTGCTTTTTTTATCGGTTTTGATATGAGGTTCAACAAAAGCCAATGCTAAAAATATATATCCCATTACAAATGAAAAAGATGCAAGTAAAGCATCAATATCGAAACTAAAACCTGCGGTAATAGAACATACCACGAAGAAGAAGAAATACAGATTTATGATGTTTCTTGTTTTATAGTATAGATAAAAAGATACAATTAAAACCTCAAAACCAATTATCTGATGAATAAGAATACTTGGTAATTGAGTGGTGTATGGTAAAAAAAACAAAGCAACAATTATAACTGTAAAAACCAAAAAACTATAGA
This sequence comes from uncultured Thermoplasmatales archaeon, assembly GCA_964391965.1. GTDB lineage: Archaea > Thermoplasmatota > E2 > DHVEG-1 > DHVEG-1 > JAZKSG01. The sequence continues at coordinate 6,390 of CAYMOC010000027.1, forward strand.
AGACTATATCAAAATTTTTAATATTAAAAAAATCCTCGTTTACAGCAATAAAAACAGCTAACATTAACGGAATTGAAGAAAAAAGAGTGATGTTTATCCAAAGGGTATTTTCAACATCGGCATTAGGAACGATATTCCCTAAGATCACACCTATAAAAAACAGGTTTGAAAGAAAGATTGCAATTGAAAACATTAGTTTTCTTTTATCTTTATTCTTAAAAAACTGATAAAGAATATAAAAAGCAATAGAGGTAGATAGAACCAAAGCAACAATCCACATATGATTCTCAGGCATCAAAGTTATCCCCTCCAAATTTTTGTTTATCCTGTAGTTTTTTTATTTGTTTTTTAAGTTCAACCATTCGTAGTTCTCGTCCAACTGTTACTTTTTTGAAACGTTCAAGTTCATCTACTTTTTCCTGCATTTCTTTGGTTCTTTCATTTACCTGAGCTTCAAGGTTTTGTGTATGTTTTTTTAGAGATGTAGCCATTTTGTTGAATGAATCAGCTAAACTTCCTATTTCATCTGCAGTGTTGATATCTGCTTTTATATTCAAATTTCCTTCAGATATCTCCCGAGCATATTTATTAAGTTTTTTAAGAGGTTTAGATAATGTTTTTGAATAAAAAAATGCTATAATAAGAAATACAACAGCCAAGATAGATAACACTACTGTTAATATATTCTGCATTTGATTAACAGATGCAAAAGCTTCTTGTTCTTCGATTTCTACAAGTAGACACCATTTCATTCTTGGGTTGTAAAGATGTGTCCCCAGTACTTTTTTGCCATCGTAATTTTCAAAAATTTTTACTTCATCATAAACTTCATCTGACAAATTTTTAGATTTATTATAAAGTTTACAACTTTCGTAGTTTTTTGTAATCACTTTTTCTTTCAGTATTACATTATTAACATTGTAAGAGTGATTATATTTTCTAAGTGGAGTCAACACATAACCTGAATGATCTAAAATGTATGATTCTCCTGTATCACCTAAACCTGTTGTATCAGACATAACATCAAAAAAAGCATCTGGTTTGGAAATAACAACGATTACACCTAATAATTTTTCATTATATATTAACGGACCAGATAGAAAAATCTTAGGTTTATTCTGATCTAATAAAAAATATAAACTATTATTTGTTTTTCCTTTTAAAAAATATTTTTTAGTAGAATAACTTTTATTTTTATAGATTGAATCTGTTGAAACAATACAATTTCCAGAGTTATTAACTATGAATATATCTTCAAAATCAGTTATCGATTCATTTGCATCAATTAGAATTTTAAACATTATATCTAAGTCATTTTGATTGGAGTGGTTATTGTAACTCTCTAAACTCATTCTTAGTTTTGTTCTACTAGATACAAGTTTTAATCTCTCAATATCACGGTTTATCAAAGTATCCACATGAGATGCTCTAGATTTTGCAATTGATATTAGTTCATCATCAATAGATTCATCTATTATACTATTTGAAATAAAACCAGTCGTAGTTAACGAAAAAAAGCTTATGCAGAACAATAAAATAAAAAACATTGTAACGATTTTTTTCTGAATACTGAAAGATTTCGGCCTAAAAAGATTATGTTTGAAAACAGTAAAACCAACAATTAAAGCTGTAAAAGTTGTAAGAGTTGAAGACAACGGTATCACCTTAAGATGTATATATGGAGCTAATACCTGTGTCAAAACTCCACCTATCAAAGGGATTAAAAATGCAATGATTAAAAATATTGTTTGTTTTTTTATTTTTTCTGAAGATGTATTTTTAAATCTTTGATAATACAAAAGAATGCTAAGGATCACAGGGATTATTACAAACGAAGAGAGAAGAGGAAAAAGTAAACCTGGGTTTTCAGAATAACCCCAATAACCAGATTCCATGCTCTCTGTAAAAAGATTAGTAGTACTCTCTATAAGAACAAAAACCAAACCCACAAAATACAATAAAATCAAAAAAAACTTATTTTTAACAATATCTTTTTTACAATAACTTAATGAAAAATGTGTAATAAATATAGCTGTGAGAACTGTTCCAAGAGTTGAAATATTATTCCAAAAAAAAGCATCTGAAACACTGGCCGCATTAAACATATAAAAAGTTCCAAAAGACCATAAAGCAAGAGATACAGTAAGAAAACCAAATAACTGATTTAACTTGTTTTTAGGATCAATATAGATGATGTAAAAACATAGGAATAGATTTGTGAATAATGCAAATAATGGTAGAGCTGAATATATATTCATGTTATTTTACATCACCATCCTCTCACAAACCTAACTTTTTTTTCATTATTTGTTTTCCAAGCTTTTAATTTTTTCCTTAAGTTCCTTCATCTTGTGTTCCCGGCCAACTGTTACTTTTTTCCAACGCTCTAGTTCACCTAGTTTCTCTTTGAGATTTTTTTCTTTTTCTTTTATCTCAGAAATATCTCTAAAATCCTCAATTATACCAGAAATTTTCCCATCAGAATCTTTAATAGGTGTAATCATCACAAGACAGGGTATCTTCTGACCATCCTTTGTTTTACGGATATCTTCCTCCTGGAATTTTTCACCAGTTTCCATTGCTTTAAGCATATGACATTCTTTTGTTCCACATTTTTTTGATGATCCGAACATTTCACTACATTTCATACCAATTGCTTTATCTGTTTCTAATCCCGATAGTTTCTCCATTGTCTTGTTCATTTCTTTTACTTTAAAATCTTTAGATATTATCCTCATCCCATCTGCTGCAGCATTCATAATTCTTTCAGTTTTTTCATCTGCCTGTTTACGTTTATTTATATCTCGAGCTGTTGCAAGTATCCGTTTATTGCCATTTATATTAATGAGTTTCACTTTCATTTCATGCCAAAAAGTCTCACCTGATTTATTTTTAGAAAGCCATTCCATCGTAATTGTTTCATCTTCCTTCAATTTTTCAACCAAATTTTTGGCTGTATTCGAATGAAGTGCCGGCATGGAATCATCGCTGATATCATCAATGGTAAGTTTTCTCATTTCTTCAGCAGTAAAACCGAAACGTCGGCATGCTTCCTCATTAACATCTAATATTGAGAAATTCTCTGGATGATGAATAAAAATTGCATCAGCAGAATTATTGAAAAAAACTTTAAACTTATTTTCAGATTTCTTTAAAATATTTTCAAATTCTTTACGATCAGAAATATCAACTATTACACCTCTTATACCAACTACCTTACCATCAGCCAAAATTGGCGAGGAATAAGTCATACAATAAAAATCCGAACCATTTTTTCTTGTAATTCTAAATTCATCTGAAACAACTTTTTTATCAGATATAATTTTTTTAAAATTCTTTTTTGCTCTATTAAGTTCTGAATCTTTTATTAGATCATAAACATTCAAACCTTTTTCTATATCCTCTTTAGAATAACCAGTTTTTTCAAAAGCAACTTTATTTGCATAACTAAACTTTCCTTCGAGGTCACATTCAAAAACTATTTCAGGAAGCAATTCTGTAGTTTCACGATATTTTTTTTCACTTTCTTTTACTTTTTCTTCAAATTTTTTACGTTCAGATATATCTCTAACAAAAGCAAGAATTCCAGGTTCACCCTTATATTCTAGTACACTAGCAGAAAGTTCAACAGGTTTAATTTCACCATCGCTACATTTGATTTTGGTCTCATAAAAACTTGGAACTGGTTCACCGCTTAATCTTTTTTTATACCGATTTCTTAATTTATCTTTTTCAGAATCAGCAACGGCATCTAAAAAACTCATCCCTGTTAATTCATCAATTTTAAAACCCGTAATTTTTGATAAAGCCTGATTTGCAAATTTGAATTCTTTATCCTGAACAATTATTATACCATCATTGGATTGTTCAACAAGCGCGGTATATTTATTTTTAGTTTTAACAATCTCATTTAACATCTCTTGTTTTTCTGTTACATCTTCAATTAAACCTTTATAATGAGTGAGAACACCATCTTTATCCCTAACAATGTAACTTTTATCACTAACAAATTTAACAGAACCATTTTTTGTTATAATTCTATAAGGTTCATGTTCAAAACTAGAACTATCATTTTCTCTAGACGCGTCTTCAACCTCTTTAGTAACTCTATCAACATCATCGGGATGAATAATATTAACAAATTTAATTCTTCCAGATAAAAAATCCTCAGAGGTATAACCAAAAACATTTCCTACATTTTCAGAAACATATTCAACAGGCCAACCATCAGTATTCTTCCAAGTAAAAGCAACAATAGAACTTCGATTAATTATATTTCTAGCTTCAGAAAGCTGTTTTTCACGTTTTTTAGACTCGGTTACATCCCGAAAAATTCCACGTGTTGAAACAAACTCCCCATCAACAACCCTTGAGTTGAGATTGCCATTAACAAATATTTCTTCACCATTTTTTGTTTTAAAAACAACATCAACACTATCAAAACTTTTACCCTGAGAAAGTTCTTTAAAAAGTTTACTACAATGAGAAACATAATCTTCTCTAATTATATCAGTGAAATGAAGATTTTTAACTTCATCTTCAGAATAACCCATCACTTCTCTCCATTTTTTATTAACATAATTAAAAGAACCATCAGGACCGACACTCTGAATAAGATCATTAGCATTATCAAAAAAATCCTTAAGTTCCCCCTCACTTTTTTTGATTTTATCTTCACTAATTCTACGCTCAGTTATATCCATAACACCAGCAATTGCACCCTGATAATTACCTTTTTCATCCAGTATTGCAGATGTCTCAAGAGTTGTAAAAATATGACCCCCATCCTTTTTTATAAACTCAAAATCATGCTGCTCATCAATACCTTTCTCTCTTCTTTTCAGATTTTTCTCAGCAATCTTTTTCCCGTTTTCATCCATAAAATCAAAAAGATGCTTACCAATCATTTCATCAACAGTATAGCCAAGCATATCAGCCATGGATTTGTTAACAAAAGTTGTAATCGAATTTTTATCGATTTTCCAGACACCCTCATTTAAGGAGTCTATAAGTAATTTGTATTCTTTCTCAGTTTCAGCTAATTTTTCCTCATTTTTTTTACGCTCAGTAATATCACGAACAGATGCGATAATAATATCCTCATCTTGAAGGCAACTAAGGAAAACTTCCACTGGAAATGTACTACCATCCTTTCGCATGTGAACCGTTTCAATAAGACCTTTTTTTTCTCTACTTTTTAAAACAGAATCAAATTTATCACGAAGCTGCTTTATTGTAAACTCAGGTTTAATATCCTGAGGACCCATATCAAGCAACTCTTCTCTAGAATATCCTGTGCTTTCACAAGCAGTCTTGTTAACATCAACAAAAATCATTTTTTTACAATTAATAACAAAAATAGAATCTAAAGAATTATCAACAGCTAACCTAAAAAAATCACTGTTATCATAATTATTTTCATTAAACTTCCCCTCAGAAAGAATTCCTTTATCCTCCTCTTTTCTAAGTTGCTTTACAATAGAGGGTTCTTCAACCATGATTTAATTATCCTCCCTATTTTTATTTGGTTTCCTTAAAGTAAAATAAAAAGTACTACCTTTTCCAGGACCAGGGCTCTCTACCCAAATACGGCCACCATGTTTTTCAACAATACGTTTAGCTATAGTCATACCCAAACCACTACTTTTGAAATCATGACGTGAAGAATCAGCCTTGTAAAACTCATCAAAAATATTTTTTATCTGATCCTTAGTCATCCCAACACCATAATCCTTTATAGAAACAACTATACTCTCTTTATCAGAATCAGCATCAACAACTATCTTAGGTTTTTTAGAGTCAGAATATTTAACAGCATTAGTAAACAAGTTGTCAATTAGTTCCTCAAAATGAAAACTATCAACCTCTACTTCGATATCATTTTCTATTTTATTTTCTAAATAAACCTTATTTTCTTTAAAATAAATTTTATTTTTATCAACATTTTTCTCTATTAATTTTTTCAGATTTTTCTTTTTAAAATCCAATTTTGTATTAGGAGAATTAATTAAAGCCAACTGAATAGTTTTTTCCACTAAACCTCTCATGTATTCAGTATTCTGCTCAAGAGTTTCTATTAATTCCTTTGCTTTGTTATCATCAACTTTTGATTTAAGAACCGGCAGCAAAGTAACAAGAGGAGTAAGCGGGGTTTTAAGATCATGACCTAGTTGATTTATAAAAACATCTTTCTGACGAAGTAATCCCTGGATTTCATCAGTTCTTTCTTTTACTTTATCTTCAAGATTCTGATTTAAATCCTTTAGTTTCTCATGAGCTTTTTTTAATTTAATTTCAGCTTTTTTTTCATCTGTAATATCTAATACAACACCAACAGAATGAACTGGATTTCCATGTTCATCAAATTTTGTTCTACACTTCTCTTTAACCCACTTGACTTGGCCCTCATCTGTAAGAACTCGATGTTCAAGATTATAAGGTTTTTTTTCTTGAAGAGATTTTTTCCATATACTATTGACTTTTTGACGATCATCAGGATGAATTGAATCTAAAAATGCTTCATATGAAACATCGACTGTATCTGAATCAACTTCAAAAATTTTATAAATAGTATCAGACCAAATCAATTTATCATCAGAATGAATATAATCCCAACGACCCATTTTAGCAAGCTCCTGAGCCTCTTTCAACTCTCGTTCACTTTCACGTAAAGCATCTTCAGCTTTTTTCCGCTCTGAAATATCTCTGGTTACAGATATAATATGAGGTTTACCTTTAAACTGTATAACCCTAGTATTTATCTCAACGGGGAGTTTACGACCATCCTTTGTAACTTGTATAGCTTCAAAAACGGCTTCACCATTTTTTTTAAGATCATCCATGGCTTTTGGAATATAATCATCACAGGTTTTCGGATCATCTAAATCCCAGGGACTCATTTTATTAAATTCCTCTGCAGTATAACCTAAGATTCTTGAAGCACTTTCGTTAACTCGTTCAAAATTTCCTGGCTGATTATCAGATGAAACTGGATGAACAAAAACCCCATCTTTTAAACTATTAAATAAAGTCTCAAACTGTGACCTACTTTCTTTTAGTTTCTCTTCAGTTTTTTTAAGTTTAGTGACATCAAGATGAGTACCACAAGCTCGAACTGGATTGCCTTCTGAATCCCATTCAATCACTTTTCCTTTATCTAAAACCCAAATCCAGTCATCAGAACTATTTTTCATCCTAAAAGTTGCTTCATAAAAAGAGTTTTTTCCATCTATGTGATCTTGTAAACGTTTTTTAGCCTCAGGCAGATCATCAGGATGCACAAGACTTTCCCAGGTACTTATATGAGGTTTTAACTCATCAAGTTTATATCCTTTCATTTCAGCCCAACGATCATCAAAAGTAACCTCATTTGTTTTAATATTCCAATCCCAGGTTCCAAGATCACCACCTTTCAAAGCTAAATCCAATCGTTTTTTACTTTCCACAAGTCTTTCATGACTCTTCTTCTTTTCAGTAACATCAACAAGCGATACAATACGATTTTTAGAATTAGGAATCATGTTAATTGTAACATGAACTGCCTTCAAACTACCATCTTTAGAAACAAAATCACAATCATATTCTTTAGGGGGACTACCTTCATCTTTACTTCTTAGATCATGATAGTTCAATAAACGTTTTTTATCAGGTTCAGGAATAAAATCATTCCAAGGAATATTTCCTTCAACTTCTTTTTTAGAAAAACCACTAAGTTTTTCAAAAAAACGATTACACCTTGAAATAACATAATCATCACCGAAAACACACATCGCAACACCAGTATTCTCGAAAACAAAATCAACAGCATAACCTTCCACAAATTCTAAACTATCAGATTTACTCAACTATTCAAACCTCCACCTTTGTTTTTTCCATCAGATTTCCTTAAAGTAAAATAAAAAGTACTACCTTTTCCAGGTCCAGGGCTCTCTGCCCAAATACGGCCACCATGTTTCTCAACAATATTTTTACACAAAGAAAGACCCAAACCAGTACTATCCATACCCCTCCGTGGTTTACCATTTTTATAAAACTTATCAAAAATATGTTTCATACATTCAGAATCAAGACCCATACCATTATCAGAGACAGCAAACTTAACAAATTCTCCATCAGAAAAAGCATCTAAAGAAATCCTACCCCTTTTATCATCAGGAGTATACTTAACAGCATTAGAAACAAGGTTATTAAAAACTTCTTTAATCTGGAACTTATCACCCAAAATCTTTAAATTTTTATCAAAATTTTTCTCTACTTCAAAACCATGTTCAATAAGAAGATTTTTATTTTCATCAAGCACTTTTTCAACTAAATCAGACAAAAAAACCTCTTGAGTATTCAAACCGTTATTAGAATCATCTAAATGAGAAAGCTCAAGAGTTTCATCAATCAAACTTTTTATCTTTTTAACACTCTGATAAGAAGCATCTAAAATCTCTTTTTGTTTCTCATCATCAACCCTGTCACGCAGGATAGGAAGCATAGTCAAAGGCATAGTCAGCGGATTTTTTATATCATGAGCCAACAGATCAATAAAATCATTTTTCTGCTCCAAAAGCTGTTCTACTTCACAATTACGAGCCTCAAGCTCAGTATTTAGCTTAGATAGTTCATCTTTTGATCTACGTAAACGAAGTTCAGCATTCTTTTTTTCAGAGATATCCCTAACCGAAAAAACATAACCTTTAACTTTATCATTTTTATCAGTAACAGTAGATGCATTAACAGAAACAAAAACCTCTTCATCATCCGCTTTTAAAACAACATCATCTATACTTTTAAAAACACATTCTCCATTAATTTTGTTAAAATCAAATTTTTTAAAAAAACCATTACTTTTCCTAAAAAAAGAAAAAACATTTTTATCTTTAATTTCATCTTCAGAAAAACCAAAAATACTTTCAACAGAATCATTAACACGAATAATTTTTCCTTTTTTATCCGTAAGAATCAAACCATCAACCATTGTATCCAAAATCTTCTCAGCAAAAACAGAAGGAGTGACATCGATCATTCTATATTTCAACAAAGCATAAGTAATCAAAAAACCAGAAATAGGAAAAAACATAGTCTGAGACAGAATCTTAAACTCACCATGCAAAGAAGAAATCAAACCAACTATTATACCCGCTAAAAATAACAACGAACCAATTCTTTTATTGCCCTTAACCTTAAAGGTAGAATAAGAAAACAAAACTGCGCCTAGCATAACAGAGGCATAGGCTACAAAAAGACCAATATAACCAATAACACCAAAGCTTCTATCAAAATTAAGAACCCATGATGAATCATAAACAAGTTTTTCATAAAAAAAACCATGATAACTATTAGATAAAAAGAACAAATAAAGAACAATTGGAATTATATAAATAAGGTATGGCATAAATCTTTTTTTCAAAATTTTTCGTTCAACTGGATACATCAAAGAAAAATGGATAGTTGTAGCTCCCAGCATAAAAACACCAAGATGAGCAAGACCAATAGACCAGTATAAACCAGTAAGATCCTTAGACCAAAACATAAAAGTCTGCCCCAAAGCCCAAAGACTAGCTGAAAAAAGCCAGAAAGCAACAACAAGATTAAGAACACGTCCAAAACCACAATATATAAGATAAACACCTAATAAAAACAGAATAAAAAAACTTACCAGAGCTATCAGATCATACATAATACATCATTAAAGAGTTTTTTTGGTTATCTTTGCAACACCCCATCATTTTTGTTTTGAAAGAAATAAGCTTATGAAAAAATATGAAGTACACTATGCAAATATATCTGTTTTTTTCACTAATCAATAATTGCAGGTAACCCATCCGAATCCTATCCTCATCCAAAGTGATTTTACAAATTATAAATCAAATTGGTTAATAAATAATTAACTGTTTAAAAAATAATTAATTAATAAAACCAATTTTTAAAAAAAAGAAATAAAAGAAAATATTAAAAAATTATTTATTTTATCGCCATTTTCTAGCTTTCATTCTAACGATTGGATCATCACTAAGTTCACATATCTTACTAGATAACTGTTCAAAACCTTCGATTGTGTTTATGTTAAATTTTCCAAGTGGCATCCCTCGGTTGTCTAAGAGTTTAATCTCTCCAGGAATATTTGATTGCATAGAATCTTGAGAAATAGAAGAAGTTAACTCGGTTGAGACATCCATTGATGTTATCATTTCATCAAGTTGTTTGTTTAAAAGACCAGTTATAAAAGAAGATCGATCTCCACAATCATTTTGTCTATCGATTTGATCTACAATATCAGAAGGTAATTCTAAAAATATTGTTTTCTTTTCCATGAAGTTTAAAAAGAAATATATTATATTTAAAATTTTAGGAATAAAAAAAATTGGTTTTTTATGCTACCATTGGGTCAAAATCATCATTAAAAGATTTTTTTCTGATATTTCCCATTTGTGTGACTATTTTCAGAAAGTTTTCTTCAACAACTTTTAGTTCTTTAGCTGATAGGTTTTTTCTTTCAAAGATTTTTTTTCCTTTTTCGTTGTAGACTTTGAGTGTTCCTTTTTTTATATTGGTTATTACTTTGAATACGTTGCCTTTTGCTTGTTTCCATGAGAATACTCGTTCGTTTGTTTCTGCCATATTCTATCAAACAGCCTTATGTTATACTTTATTATCAATACTATTTAAATATTATGTATTATTTTGTCAAAAAATAAAAATAGAAAAAAAGCAAATAAACTAAAAAAAATCAAGTAGCTCTTCAGATCGCTCAACAAAAAAATCAGGATTCTCATCTAATAAAACATTTTTACTATGCCAACCCCAACCCACAGCAACAGTACTAACATCAGCATTCCTACCTTCAACTATATCACCAGCAGTATCACCAATATAAAAAAAACTAACATTAGTATGCTTTTCTTTTATAGACTTAATTTTCTTGATTTTATTATGTTCCCTATCAGAACCAATAACATCCTCAAAAAACTCATTTATTCCATGTATTTTCAAAAATTTTATAACAAGATCTGTTTCACTACTTGTAACAATATACAAAAGATTGTCTTTAGAAAGCGTTTTTATAACATCTTTTATTCCAGGGAATAAACCAATTTTTTCTTGATGTTTTAAAAGACCAGCTTTCATAGTATAAACAATACGTAAAATTTTTTCCTTACTCATACCCATTTTAAACATGCTCTCGTACATGTTTCCATTATAAAGCCTAAGGAAATCCTTTTTGGTTTTAATTTCAGTTACTCCTTCTTTTTCACAGCCTTTCATAAAATATTCAAAGAAAACATCAAAAGTATCTACTATTACACCGTCGTAATCAAAAATAAAAACTTTTTTAATCATAAATTAAAACAACCGTATAATACCATATTTTAAAAGATTTATCAAAATAAGATATTCTTAGAAAAAATAATGTAAAACGTTGCAAAAAACTTGTATTAAAGACATATTACTGTATGGGTTAATACAGTAACACAAACAGATGTCATACACACCCTTGTTTCATGTGGAAGGGGCATTCAGAGGTTCAATAAAATTTTTCAAACGTTTTATAGCTTTAAGCTTATCTTTACACCCAATTTCAGCTTGATCAACACCATTTCTAAGAACCTCCGTTGATTCATCCATAGCCTCACAATCCACAGGAAAAGGTACCCCGTCTTTACCACCCACTGCAAAACTATACTTCACAGGATCCCGCCAACTAGGTTTATCACCATAAATCAAATCAGAAATCAAAGCCAAAGCACGAACCGTACCCCGTCCAACACCACGCATTCCAAGAAGTTCCTCATAATTAGAAGGCTGAAACTCATAAATCTCTTTCATCCTTCGCCAACTAATACTACGAGGCATATCCAAACAAACCAAATTACTAGCTTTTTTTCTTTTTTTTCCCAGTCAAACAAAGTAGTCTGATCTTTATGTTTCAAAAGACTCGCCCAATCACAACGAAGATGAACAGGATCATCATTAACTAGATCAACACAAGTCTTCTGACAAACTTCACTATCACCAGAAGCCATATTAAGAACATTAGAAACTCTTTCACCCATAATTGAGTCATGAGGATCTTTAATAAAACTATCAAAATTTTTTGAAAACCAATGATAACGCCGGGCATAATTATCCTCAGTGTTCAAACCTTGCTGAATAACACTCCAAATTCCATCCTCTGAGAAAACAAAAACATGATGATACAAACTATGAGAATCCTGCAAAGCACTATTATCCACTTTTGCAGCCATACGACTCGAATACTTTAAATCATCAACATTTTTAGAAGACAAATCAAAAAAAATATTTGATTTATCAATTTCTTCAAGAGTCTTCCTAGAAGCCCTACCCTTACCACCAACAACAGCAAAACCATGAAACTCAGGATCTATTGCTTCTTTAAGAGCACCACAAGTAACAGTAGTACATCCACTAGAGTGACAATCAAAGCCTAAAACACAGGATAATGCCTGAAACCAAAAAGGATCAGAAAGTCTTTTAATAAACTCCTCCCGACCGTATTCCTCAATCATCACATCAGCTATACCACGAGATAGTTTCACCATTCTTTTAAACAACCAAGAAGGCGCTTTACCACCATGCAAAGGAAGATTAGCAACACCAGTTCTACCCATAACAAAATACAATGAAACTCTCTTTTAATAAAAACTATGCAGAGGTCACTAAAACTAAACATTTTTTTTGAATACTTTCAACCAACCCCTTGTTTTAGGTATATAAAGGATGAACAAACTACAACATTTTAGAAAGACGTAAGATACGGGGGAAATCACCAGCGTTCTTTCGACTTGCTGGGATTTCTGCCACATAATTCTCACATTTTATCACCAAAAATCCCATTCCCTCCCTTCTCTTTTTTGTAAACTTCGATTATCATAATTTTATATTTATGATTTACAAACATTTGACAAAATTTGGTTATTAGAAGTGGCAAACTGTTTAAAAAAAACCAAAAGTATTAATAATTCGGTTTACGATTATATAATCATGATTCGTAAAGTTTTTGTAAATCGGAATAATGAAATAGAATCTCTAAATAAAACATATCAAAAAAAAGGATTTGAATTCATTGTAATAACAGGAAGAAGACGAATAGGCAAAACTAGACTCCTACAAGAATTCTCAAAAGACAAAAAACCAATTTTTTTAATGTGCGAAGAAAGAAAATGGCAACATAACCTCAATAAATTCAATGAAATAATAGCCAAACATGCTCAAATACCTAATCCCCACTTTTCCTCATTTAAAGAATGCTTCGAGTATTTAATAAATCAAAAAAAACAAAGAAAAGTTATAATTATAGACGAATTTTCATATCTAATAAAAAACAAGGAGATACTCGGAGAGTTTCAATCAATAATTGATGAAATTCTTCAGGATAAAAATATTACACTGATATTATCCGGATCTGCAGTATCAATGATGAAAAAACATGTCCTTGGACACAAATCACCATTGTACGGAAGAACAACACGTCAACTAAACATTCAACCACTAAATTTTTCAAATATATTTGAATGGTTTCCAAAAACCACTTTTGAAGACGCCATAAAAATCTATGGCGTATGCGATGGAATACCTAAATACCTCGAATTTTTTAAAGGCAAAAACATCGAAAAAGAAATAAAAAACAATTTTTTCAACCCAGATACCTTCCTTTTTAGAGAACCAAAGCTTCTACTTGAAGAAGAACTAAGAGAACCTGAAACATATTTCCAAATTTTAGAAGCAATGTCCTTAGGTTACACAAAAACTGTCGAGATAGCCAACTACAGCTACATGGAAGCAAAAAACATTGTATCATACTTATCTATCCTCAAAGATCTAGGATTTATTAGAAAAGAAAGATCTATATTAAGTAAAAAAAGAAAAAGAGGCATTTATCAAATAAAAGACAATTTTTTTAGATTCTGGTTCAGATTTGTATCTCCGTACTTTGCAGAAATAGAAAATTGGAACGGAAACACCGCAAAAAATGAGTTTAACAAAAATTTCGACAAATATCTCAGCTATGTTTTTGAAGATATATGCAAACAATTCATAAGAAATAAAGGAAAATATCAAAAAATTGGTAGATGGTGGTATAAAAATAATGAAATCGACATAGTCGCCGTAAATGAAAAAGACAATAATATTTTATTTGGAGAATGCAAATGGAGTAATAAAAAAACTGGTGAAAAAGTTTTAAATAATTTAGAAAATAAAACAAATAAAGTTAAATGGAAAAACAAAAAAAGAAAAGAAAGATTTATTTTGTTTTCTAAATCTGGATTTAAAAAATCACT
>CAYMOC010000028.1:0-20626 GCA_964391965.1 uncultured Thermoplasmatales archaeon
TGGATTCTGAGGCATTAAAGGTGGTTCGCAGCATGGACTTCTTATCGAGTAATACCATACAGTACCTGGTTCGCCACCGATTATAGTCACTCTAAAGTGATCTTCAACGCCTTTTGTAAATATGTCATCTTCTTGACCTTGTCCAGGACCTGCAATACCACCTGGGTAGCTTGGGTCACCTTCATATGATGATGAACCACGCCATCCAGTGTTAAGCACTACATTTCCAATTGGATATTCTACAATGTATTTATCTGGTTGACTGAGTGCATCGAATTTAATGTCAAATGTGCAACCAGTTTGTAGTGTGCTAATGTTCCAGTTGTCTACTGTTAATCCATATCCTCCAGCATCTGCAGCAGACCATACACCACATTCATCAAGTGTATAATTATTATCTGCTACAACGCTACCAATGTTGACTGTTGCATAAGCATCATCTAAAACATTATCAGATAGGTCTTTTACTACTGCTACTAAACCATAACTACCTGCTGTGTTATATGTATGGTTAATTTCAGTTGTTGCCATGCCAGCGCTAACTGATTCCTGTTTTGACCCGCTGTTTCCATCGCCAAAGTTCCATTCAAACAACACATTTGAATGACCTGCTGGTATGTTTGTTGCCTCTAAAGTCCAGAAATATTTCACCGAAATGTCACCATTCAAGTTTGATGGATCAATCGTCAAAGTCACAGGTTCTTCATCATCTTCTTCACAGATATAAATAAAGGAGATATTTGTTTCCTTTGTGTTTCCAGCAGCATCTTCTGCATAAACAAAAACTGTGTAATCGGTATCGTTTTCCCAATCTATTTGTTCCTGATAGCTCCAGATTTCGGTTTGATCATCATAATCACAAGTAAGCATTGTTTCAGTTCCAATCCAACTACTGCCATCCCAGTATATCTCATAGTCTTTCTGTTTAACACTTATTTCAACATCAGTTACAACAGTTTCACAAGTATTATCATATGCATGACCCCATATTTCGTATGGTTCAACACAGTTATCATAAGTCGCGTCATCTTCTGGATATGTAATGTTTACAAACGGCGGATTTGTATCATTGAAATAAAAATAGGATGTATCAAAACATGTACATCCTGCAAAGTCTGTTGCATAAGCTGTAATGATTATTTTCTGTCCGTTTTTGTAGGTTAAATCAACATCGCCAGGATATTCCCATGTATGTGTGTTTTCATCAAAGTTGCATGTTAGATAGGTTTCTTCTGATACCCAATCTGTACCATTCCAGTATGTATCACAACATTCATGGTCAGTAAAGATTGTTATATTTACTTCTTTTACACCTGTTTCTGTGTCACATACATAACCATTAATTGGAGTGATATCAAAGCATTGAGTGTTTATTTCCTCATCTTTTGGATAATATATATCAACATCTGGACATGTACTATCTACAAAGAATCTTGTAGCGTTTTTCATTTTAACCCAGTAATCATTGTCTTTATCAATGGTATGTAAAGTATTTCCACCTTCTCCGAATTTATAGTTATTCCAGGTTCCTTTTTCAAAGACAGATTCAATGTCATCAATTACTGAAGCAAACACATGTTCAACATTGTTGCTACAACCTAGATATCCAAGGTCTCCAAGATAGTTCCATCCTTTTGCAAGCCACATATCGTATTCTATAGAGCTGTGAACTGTAACGACAACATTTTTATCGTCTTTGTTCCAACCAGAGTTGTCTATTGCTTCTGCATTTATATCAAGTGTTGTTTCATCACGATATTTATAGATGTCTATGTATGCAACAAATCTTTCACGTGTTTCATTCCATTCGACAGGAATCGGTTGTAATGAAGAATCAGTTTCATTATAGTAGGTATCTGGTGCTACAGCACCATCTGCTCCAGGTTTATCTAACCAGATATTTACGTTTAGATCATCAATATCACTGTAGTCGTAATCATCAGAAAATTTTGCATCAACGACAACTTCTATATATTTTTGATCACAAGAAGTTGTAAAATCTTGCCCATCAATAGGTGAATCAATTTTTAGCATAACATCTCTAATCTCGTAATCATAAAGAACACTGATTTGTTCACTATCATTGTCGCCCCAGCGACCGTCTTTGTCTTTACCACGGACATAAACTGTATATACACCATGCAAACCTGTAACATCAACATTATCATTTTCTACATGTTCTGATGTTTCATCCCAACTCCCATCAGCTGGGTTAAGATTTCCATGTCGAACAATAACTCCATCTGAATCTTTAATCACAAACTCGGCATCAGCAATATCAGAGAGTTCACTAGATATTTCTGCTGTTACTGTAACACTTGTATCTTCATCTATTGTTGCTGGATCCGGGTTAACTTCAACATTTGAAGTAGTTGGACCTGATGTGTCTTTAACTGTAATTACAAGACTGCTGTCGGTATCAGACCAGCCGACTGAATCTGTAAGTGTTGCAGTAATTGTGTAATCTGTTGGTGTTTGATCTGTTGGCACATTCCAGGTATATGAATATGTTCCATCACCATTATCTGTTAGACCTTGTTGTACTCCATCAATTAGTAACCAACCATTTAGACCAGTTTCATCATTTGTTTCTTTGACGGTTATCACAATTTCATTTCCTGCAATAACGGTGTCATCTGCTTTGTTAGTATATACATCGTCTATTTCTGGTGGTGTTGTGTCAAGTGTGAAACTACAAAGGCTTGACCAATCACTAAGGGATCCACCTGTATATATTATAGCTACACGCCAGTGCCATTTACCATCATCACTACCATCATTAGATAAGTCAGTTGATAGATCATAGTCTATGCCAGTTACATTCATATGATGTATAGTAGATGAGTCTTCTTTCCACCATTCAACTCTATAATTTTCATAATTTACAACAGGGTTCCAAACAAGAGTTGGCACATGATCAAGTATTGAACCGCATTCTGGTGTTACAAGTGTTGGATGCTCGCCTACTTCTCCATGAACTATGAATGTCTGGTTGTCATAAGCTGTGTTTCCAAGACAGTCTTCTGCTTTTACATACAAGTAATGTGTGCAGTGTTCATCAAAAGTAATGTTTCCATCATATAGTTGCCATCCTGTGTCGTTTTCACGGTATTCTATCTTATACCAAATAGTTACTCCGCCTACGGCACATGGATCTTTTTGATCAACTGCTTTAAGATTTATCTCTGTATCATCTGTAACCCACCAAGTTTCTCCATCATCGGTGATACTTGGTTCACCAACGGTTTTAGTTATCTTTGGTGGTTGTGAGTCAACACGATGCTGTTGTACATGCATAGTTGTATTAGCAGTGATTTTTACATTGTCAACAAGACCGTAATCATATGACTTATGTCCGGTTTGTTCATACATTTTAAATCGGATTTGTACCTCTTGTTGATTGTTTGCATCAGACCCTAATTCAAATTCATACTCGTCCCAGTCGTTGTTATCATATATCTTGATAAGATCATTCCAAGATCCTGAATCTCCAACACGATACTCTGCAGCTAAATAATCAGATGCACCCATATCATGGGTTTTTGCCTGAAATGCTAATGTGATATCACTGTATCCTGTTGTATTAACTGAAGTTCTCATAAATCCATTCCAGCCTGTAGTCCACCCCTGCCACCAGTAATACCAGTTTGGTCTTGCGGTTATCTCTGCATAGTTTCCATCAATACTATGTGAATCATTTTCTAATGAAACATGATATGTATTCCATTTGCTTAGATCGGTTTCAAAATCATCATAGAATAAATTAACTGTTTTCTCAGTGTATTCCTCTTTGTTTCCAAGATTGTCAACGGAATACCAACGGATCTCATGCAGACAATCTCCAGGTATCTGGAATTTATGTTTTATTTGTCCTTCAACATCATTTGAATCACCTGTCTTGTTATCAAAAATATTTTTACTCCATACAAGAGTATCAATGTCATATCCATTGCTTGCATTCCATAGTTCTACATGAAGATAATCAACACCGACATCACATGGATCCTCTTTATCCTCTGTGTCTAATACAACCCATGTATCATTTGCTTTTAACCAATAATCATCAGGTGGACATGTTGGTCCTTCAAAAGATTTTGTGGTCTCTGGTGGTTGTGAATCAACACGATGATACTGCACGTGTTCATCTTCAATATTACCAAGGTTATCTACTGCATACCATGTAATTTTATGAAGACAATCCTCATTTATTGTAAACTCATAATAGTAATCATCGACTTCTTCATCCAACACCGTAGTCCAAGTGTCACCTTCATCTGTTGATCGTTCAAGTTTAACAAATAGTTGTTTAACACCACTATCACATGGTGCTTCTTTATCCTCTGCAGAAATATTTATCACATTATGCCCAGCGCGTAACCAGAATTGTTCTATATCATCGCCACCAAGACCAAAAGAGTCTATATCTTCTTCGGAGGCAGGATAAGTTATACCATTAATATCTTTGATACTTTCTGGTGGGGTATTATCAACATAAAACGTTTGACTCTTCACATCCTCTGTGTTTCCAAGACAGTCTACCGCATAGTATCGTATTTTATGTTTACAATCTTTGCTGTATGGACTTTCTAGGTCATTCATGGTTATTTCTACATCTTCACCTACAGTTCCATGCATCCAACCAGACCAACCATTATCGTACCAGATTTGGTAATATATGGTGTAACCATCTACTGCACAGTTTTCTCCACCATCTGTAGCATTTAGATAAATCGGTGTATCAGATGTTATAAATCTTTTACTAGATTCAACATGTTGTGGTTTACCATATTCTTTTTCTGTTTCCGGTGGTGTGTTATCAACATAGAATGTTTGATTCTTCACATCCTCTTGGTTTCCAAGGTAGTCTACTGCATAGTACTCTATATAATGTTTACAATCTTTACTAACATCTAAACAGTCATCAACTTGATTCATGGTTATTGTTACATTTTGCCCTGTTCCACCCTGCTTCCAACTGGTCCAGTCTCCATCATACCATATTCTATAGTTTATAGTATAATTTTCAACAGCACAAATTCCAGGATCCGTTGAGTTTAAATAAATTGGTGTATCAGATGTTATATATGTTTCCCCTGATGGTAGACATTTTGGATAACCATATTCTTTTTCTGTTTCCGGTGGTGTGTTATCTACATAAAAGGTTTCATTATCAAAAACACTTGTTCCACTGTTTCCAAGAACATCCTCTGCATAAAATGTTACATAATGAATGCAGTCTTCTCCAACACCAGCGCTTTCAAATGTAAATGACACATTGATATCTCCTTCAGAAATGTTATACCAGGTATAATTCCAAATACCATCATACCAGATGCCAACTTCCATGCTCATGTTTTCAATATTGCATGGCCAGTTATCAGGATCATCAGTTGCATTTATCCAAATCAAAGTATCATTTCTGACAAAATAATCACCAGTTGGTAGTCCCCATGAACTTTTGGGTTCTCCTACATCTTTTTGTACAACTGGTGGAAGAGTATCAACTTTTACCCATTGTTTTTTTATTCCTTCTGTATTGTCAAAATAATCATACGTTTTATGCCAGATCATATGAAGACAATCTTCTAATATTGAGATATTGATTTCTACAAATCCACTACGGTCATCATGATCACCTGTAACACGAACATGTCCATCATCATACACGTAATCTTCATCACCATCATAAACAAAACCAGTTGCAATCATTTCACCAGTATTGCCTTTATCATCCGTGGTAAAAACAGTCCATTCGATTTTTTCAACACCGACACCGCCAATACCGCAGCCTCTATCCTCTGTGCTAATGACTTTTACAGTTTCATTATTTATATACTCCCAATTTCCTTCCTTGTATGCTTGAGGAATATACTCTGAGGATGACACTGGTTTTTCGGTATCAACATAATGAGTTTGAGTAGTTACAGGACCCGTGTTTCCAAGGCAATCAACAGCATAAAATTCTAATTCATGTTTGCAGCCTTCTTCAAATGAAAACGAAGTTGAATCACCATCTACAACAAACTCCTCTGTGGATAAATCTGGATATGTAATCTTATAATGGATACTAGTTGCGCCAACTGTGCAATCTCCATTATCTGTTGCATTCAACCAAAACACGGTATCAGTACTTACAAAATGATTACCATCACGAGTGCGTTGTGGACCCACTATATCTTTATCAACACTTGGTCCTTCGTTGTCTACATAAAATGTTTGATTCTTCATATCCTCTTGGTTTCCAAGGCAGTCTACTGCGTAGTACTCTATATAATGTTTACAAGAATTATTCCATGGTTCTCCTAGATCATTCATGGTTAGTTCTACATCTTCATTTACATCACTAGTATTCCAACCGGTCCATTGTGCATCAAACCATACTCTATAATATATTGTAGTGTAATCAGTTATTGCACAGGTACCAGGATATGTAGCATTCAAATAAATTGGTGTATCAGATGTAATATATGTCCCTTGGTTGGGTAAGCATTTTGGATAACCGTATTCTTTTTGTGTTTCCGGTGGTTGATCAACAACATAATGAGTTTGAGTAGTTACAGGACCCTTATTTCCAAGGCAATCAACAGCCCAGAAACTAAGTTTATGCATGCATCCTTCAGTAAAACTAAACTCTGCGTTGGCATCAGGTTCTGAATAATCACCAACTTTATTCCAGGATTCACCATCTGTTGAATTCCATATAGTCCAATTTACTGACTGAACACATTGAGTAGAACAATTTTCATCTCCAACAATTGGATCAGTTGCATTAAGCCATATTTTAGTATCTGTTGTTACAAATTCACCGTTGTTACATTGCGGTTTACCTATATCTTTGTTAACTGTTGGTCCGTCTGCATCAACCAAGAAATCACGGCTTGCCCAGCCACCATTTCCAAAATAATCCTCACAGTATGGATCAATTTCATGCCAGCAACTCTCATCAATATAGATTAAAACAGAAATTTTACCCTCTTCAGTAGCAATGTTTTCAGAATCATCTGCATAGACTTTATAATAATCTACTTCTTCATACGAGCCTGAGTCGTTGAATTCATTTCGTTTGAATACAAAAATCTCTATAAAATTGCTTCCAACACCCGCATCAGTTGAGTTAATCCATACAGGAGTAACACTGCCGATACGATCAAGTTCACCCCATGGTACACCTGAATCATATGCGTCTTCATCTACAGGTTCACCAAATTCAACTGTTTGGACAGGGCCAGTTTGATCAACTATTACATTTTGATTAGAGGTCCAGTTCATCATTCCACAGACACCTTGGACTTGTGCATAATAAGGATAACTAACACCATTTTGTAAATCAGTAAAAGTAGCCTCAAGATCATTTACACTGTTATCATAAGATGCTTTGATTTCCTGTTCACTTAAGACACGATTCCAAATACGTACTTCATCTATCTTACCATTAAACCATCTTCCAGAATGTCCTTGATTCTGACCGATATGTAATGGATCATTATTGGTTTTTAGTAAACCAGTATGATAAGATTCGGCGTCTAACTCACCATTTAAATACATCTTTTGGTGGCCATCAGTATAAACTACTGCCACATGATACCATTCACCTGGAGTTATTTGGCTGTTACTAAACAATGTATTTGAACCTGTTTGATTATGCCACCACCAATAGATGGTTCCATCGTTGTAAACATGGAATTCATAGTTTTCATCCTTGGAAAGAATTGATTTCATACCGGTATCTGGGATTGAATCAATTTTAAACCATGCTTCAGCAGTTAATGTATCTGTAATATCTAAACTTGGATCATCATCCACAAGAACATAATCATCAGTTCCATCAAACTCAAGTGCGTTTCCAAACTTACCATCAGTCCAAACAGGACCATTAGTAAGTGTTCCATCGTTATCATATGTAGAATTATCATAAGCTGTAGAACCTGCTCCTTCATTAAATGGCCAGTATCCTACAAGACTGTTATTCCAGTTGATAAAAGCAGATAGTTGACCAGTGCCTCCTGTTGTTGAAACATTAATAGTTGTCTCTGTTTCATCTATGTATGGATAATTATCGTTATTGTCTTCATCAGGTGTTGGAGGAATAAAATCAATATTGGTGTCTAATCCACCTCCAGAAACATATTCATACCAATACCCAAGATAAACATATGCCATCCTACAAGGAGTTAAGTTACCATCTATATATGACTCCACCATTTGTTCAGTAATTGGATCTCCACTGAATACCTGTAGCCAATAACCAAGGTTAGACCCAGATGGATTAAAAACATTGTTTGTCATCTGTAATGGGACTTGATCTCCATCTACGTAGAACTCTGTTCCGATGAACATAGTTCGTCTCTCACTCCACAAATTAAATGTATTTCCATCAAGAGATACACCGGTTGCCCCGTTTTGAGCATAAACACCATAGGTCAGACTATGGTTTACATTGGTAAGATTAAAAGTTGAATCTTTTAATGTTAACTCCTCGCCGTTTTGGACTGAAATACCTACCAAGTTTTCATATTGTGCCGAAAGATTGTTTGTCTGATTGATATTCAGATTGGTAGCTGTTAGTGTTCCACTTCTTATACCTACAACAATCCACTCAGTACCAACAGAAGAAAGACCCGACCAAGATGATGCATCTAAACTAGATGGATCTGAGGGATTAGAGAGAGTAGAGAGATTTTCGATGGAGAGGTCATTAATGACCACATTAGCATTATTTTTAATGTCTATACCGCCATCTATAACCGCATTGTTACCTTCGATTGTCAAACTTTTGTTGATAATAATCCGTGTACCATCATGTGAATATCCACTGTCAATCTCAATTGTATCTCCAGGATTTGCATTATCTATTGCGTATTGTATGTCGCCGCTAGGGCCTACATTTATCGTATCAGCAGCAACTGGTGCTGCAAAAAAAGCGGCCATTGTTGTCATAGCCGAGAGCAACATAATTGTTACTACAAAACTAGCTTTAATCTTTTTTCTATAGCTTACTCTATCTTCATTAATTTTTTTTCTCATTTATCTTTACCCCATAAAATCGGTTTTATTCTTCTTTTTTTATATAATTTTATTTTGCTTACAAATTCCCCCATACCTAATGTTTAATTAGATATAGTGGTCTGGCATAATACACTGTCTATATATAAACGTATCGATAAAATATATATTAATTAGCATTTTACTGATATTTCTCTCAGTTTTTTATTATGTTTTCCATCTAATCATACTTTTAAAATCTTTGTAGTATTACAAATGTTGCATTTCAAAAAAACCTTCAGACTATTCTACATAATAAATATAAATAATAATATATTATTAATAAATAATAATTATTTAGATAAATTATAACAAAAAAAATATAAAAAACAAATGTGTAACAAAAAACACTTTTAAACAAAACCCTCAATTACAGAAACAACATCCAACAGATTCTTACCCTCCACAACCACATCAGAAAACTCACAGACACAATCATCACTTGGATTAAAAGCCACACCCAAACCAGAAACACGAAGCATAGGGATATCAAAACAAGAATTACCAACTGATGCAATGCATTCCAAATCAACACCAAACTTCTCAGAAATATCTAAAATCACTTTATCCTTAAACAACAATTCTACACCAAGACGTCCCTCGCCATTAAAAAAACCATCATCATCTAAACCAATACCATTCGCAAAAACAAAATCAATACCTAACTCACTAGCGACACGATCTGCTAACAAATCAAAACCTGCACTAACAATACAAACCATAACATCCATTTTTTTCAAAGCATCAACACAATCTTTGGCACCTGGCATTAAAGGAGCATCCTTTAAAATCTCTTTTAAACGATTTACATTAACCGGTTGACCATCCTTCCGCCAAAGACTAGCATCACGACGAATAAACTCAGTATAATCAATATCACCTTTAATATATGAAATCACAGAACGACGATTGTTTGTACCAAAAAAATCATGGATATGCTGCCAGGAGCTAACTATATCAACCAAAACACCATCCATATCGAAAGCAACTAATTTAATCCTGCCAGTATCACTAGTAACAGTAATATCATCTAACCTAGAATCAAGAAAACACTCCGGATATTTTTCACAAATTTTTACCATAACAAACGTTTCCGTGACATAAAACAAGTGATATAATAAGTTTTTAACAAAAAGTTTTATGAACACAGTTTTATATATACAAAACAAAAAAAACTTTTTTTTGGGGGTAGAAAAAATTTTAAAAAACAAAAAAAGAAACCATTTTTTAATCCTAACAATAACAATAATATCCTTAATGATAATCAGCGGAATAAACGTCTATGCTGTAAACTTAACAACACAAAAAAAAGAAAATCAAAACATAATACAAACCAACAACAAAGACACAATAAACACCACTATAACACAATACGATCTACTAATTCTAACACCTGATGAATACCGAACAAACCTACAACCCTTAGTTCTACATAAAAACAACTATGAAATGGAAACAAAACTTGTAACATTAAACAAAGTTTACGAGGAAATGTTCTGGCAGGGACGAGACAACCCTGAAAAAATCAAATTTTTTATAAAAAAAGCATATGATGAATGGAATATCAAGTATGTAATGCTAGTAGGCGATTTTAGAAACATGCCAGTTAGATATGTCTACAATGATGAACCCTCAGGATACTATGAACCACGTTTTCTATCAGAACTTTACTATGCAGATCTCTATGATAAAAACAATACATTTTCCTCATGGGATTCTAACCAGAATGGTATCTATGGAGAATGGATTGGTGAATCTGCTGAAGACAAAAACATAGATCTACATCCAGAAATATGCGTGGGACGACTTGCATGCCGTAACAGTAATGAAGTAAAAATAATGGTTCGTAAAATCATAACATATGAAACACAAACCTACAATAGTGAATGGTTCAAACGTTTCGTCGTGGTAGCAGGAGATACATATCCACCCGGACAATACCCATTTGATACATCAGAATACGAAGGTGAAGAAAACACCAAAAAAGCAATAAAAAACATGACCAACACAGGTTTCGAAATAAACCGAATGTGGGTTTCAACTGGAAACTTCACAGGACCACTAAGCCTAATAAAAACAATAAACCAGGGATGCGGAATAATGTTTTTCGAAGGACACGCATCCCCTATGGCATGGGGAACGCATCCACCAGAGATAGAAAAAAATGGAACATGGGTATGGGGTCTAAAAAACCAGCATATCCCATTTTTGATGAATGGATACAAACTACCAGTTGTCATGGCAGGAGCATGCCACAATGGAATGTTTGATGTAACACCAATGAATCTACTAAAACTATTAAAAGGTGAAACTTTACATCCTGGCGACTGGGCAATGGAATGCTGGGCTTGGAAACTCACAAGTCATCCCTACGGAGGAAGCATAGCAACAATTGCAAACACAGGACTGGGTTACACTAAAGAAGATAAACAATGCAGACATGGTGCAGGAGACTACATGGATCAACAATTCTTCTACGAATACGGTCAAAACAACACTACAATTCTAGGTGAAATATGGGCTAACTCAATCAACCGATATATACAAAAATATCCCGTGGATTGGTCAGAACCAGCTGGTAGCGATAGCGCAATCGATGCTAAAACAGTTCAAGAATACACACTCTTTGGTGATCCAAGTCTACAAATTGGAGGATACCCAAATAAATAAGAAAAAAACAAAAAAAATTTTATTTTATGCATGTTAACACCCCAAAAATATCTTATTTTACTTTTTACAAAACCTTCAAACCAAAAAACAACCCGGCTGATAATCAAATCGAGAGTTTTTTTTCAGATCAATACTATTGATTAATTATGTTCAAGTTAATTGGAAGTTTTTTTTAGCTTTCAAGTGTAAATAGTTCTATATTCTTAGCGTTTACCTTATACCGTTTTAAGAGAGCAAACATTTCTTTTTTGTATTTAAAGGGAATCAAAACAGCGCTTTTCCCAATTTTTTTTCCACCCCATTCATCTATTAAGCCTTTGATTTTTCTTTCCTTGGTTTTATAACCATACATTTTATTTAAAAAAGCTGTTCTACTTTTACTAATTTTATCCCAATGGAAAAGAATTTGATGCTGAGTTCCAATTGGTGTTTCTGAGGCCTTAAAATCACCCCATAAAACTTTACCATTAGCGGTAATACTTCTATGTAATTCCTTCCACTTTGAAAGTTTACCTGTTTTGATGTTAATTTCGTTTTCTATTCCTTTTGCCTTAAACAAGGTGTAATCTCTGCTTTTATAAAACTGTGTTAAAATTTTTTCAATGTCTTCTTCTAAATCTGATTCTGTATCTATGAAAAGATCTACATCGCTTTCATTATTAGCAGTTCCTCTTGCAACTGATCCATAAAGAATTATTTGATCTATTTCTTTTGATTTTTCATTGAGATTGTCTTGTAAAAATGAAACAAATCTAGATGCGTAAGCAGTTAATTTTTCATTTAACTTCAATTTTTTCACCTGTTATGTTTTCTATTATTTTTTTTATTTCTAAAAATTCATCTATTTTCTGTTTTAGCAGAATTTCATCATTTAATGGTGAACCATATGCCATGTCATTGCGATCATTTTCAATTTTTTTGGACATTTCAATTATTTCATCTATTTTTTCTACTTTTGTTATATCTCCTGTGATTTGTCTTTTTAATCTATCTTTTATATCTTTTCTTTTCAACCAATTATGTTTGATTTTTGCTCCTGGTTTCATTATTCCAAGTCTATGGAAATATAATTCAATTAGATCTGATATCCCTACTGAAAGCATTAGTGCAAGTCTTCTTTGATGTGCCTGCAGTCCTTTTGGATCTTGTAATGCTGTTTGAATTTCATCTATTACTTCTGTTAAACTTTCAATGTGTTTTTCTATTCTCATATGACATTTGCCACAAATTTTGTATGACTTTTGTCATATATAAGTTTTGTGATGTCATTTGTCATACAGATATTATGACATATGTCAAAAGTTTTAAAAAAAAAATATTTTTGAATTATTAAAATAAAAACCCGAGTAATTTTTACATTACACCTTAAAAATTTTTATTTTTTTTCTAAATTATAATTTTTTATTTTTTTGGTTTTACCAAAGCCACAAGCAGAACATACTTTTGTACTAATATGAAAAGAATGTTTACCGCATCTTCTACAAATTGTATGACTTCGCTTACCGCCACTTTGTGAAGGAGTTCCTTTACTCATAAAACATTAATACCTCGCAAAAACTCATAAATCTCTCTTTTTTTATGGTGACACATAAATTATGTTGTCGCCACGTACAATAATTGTGCTATGCTCAGCTACTTTTTCAGTGTTATGCATTTCTTCAGCTTGTTTTAACACAAGATTCATATGTGGTACATCGTAACCGTTTAGTGTTCCCTGATATGTTCGGCCGCCACGTATTTCTACCATAACACGTTTGTTTAAACTTCCGTGAAGTATCTTCAATGGTTTTTCCATAAGTCTTTAACCTTGAAGGCAGGTTAATAAAAAACCTATTTATAAGCATTTGGGGGAAAAAACAGATTGTATTTTTGATTAAACAAAAAAATATATTACATATTTCTTGCTTAATATTTTCTTAAAAGTTGTAAAAATTATGAATGTTAAAAATCGTCATATTTTAAATAAAAAAAAGAAACAAAAAATTGAGGAAGAAATAAAGAAAAATTTTTCTAATTTTAGTTTTGAAGATAAAAACAAGGTTGAAACAGGTAAAATAGATGATTACAAGGTTGTAATTGTTGACGATGTTGTTACTTTTATAAAAATGGATGATTTTTTTGTTTTCACATTACATGGTCTTAAAAAGTTTAAACCAGAGAGTAATTTTGTAGTTGTGGACATGGGTGCTGTTCGTTTTGTAAGTAATGGTGCTGATGTAATGAGTCCAGGGGTTGTTGACGCTGATAAGGATATATCCGTTGATGATATAGTTTGGGTTTGTGATGAAAAAAACCATGAACCACTTGCTGTTGGTAAGGCGCTTATATCTGGTGAAGAAATGATTTCTAATGAAAAAGGTAAGGCATTAAAAATTCTTCATTATGTTGGAGATAAAATATGGAATCTTACTTCCGCCAAAAGTTTATAAAGGAATATTATATTTTAGATATATATTCAAAAAAAAGTTTTAAATACTTAGGAGATGGACATTATCATGGGTATAGTTAATAAAATATTTCGTGAAAAGAAAGTAAGTAACGTAGATGGCTATGTTGATTTAGAAAAATATGCTGATACAAGTGAAGGTCAAACTGGTGGAGCTAACATGTTTGTTAGAGTCGGAGAAATTCAAAGATATGAAGATTTAAAAGAGTTCACTGATTATGTTTATGGTGGAAATGTACTTCTTTTAGATTTTTCTCCAATAGCTGATGAAGAAGTTATTTTGAAACGTATCACTAATGATTTGAAGAAACTTGCTTCTGAGATCAATGGAGATATCGCGGGTATTGGTAACAATATGATGATAGTATCTCCTGCGGATGTTAAAGTTGATCGTAGAAAACTTAGAGGAAAATTCGCATAATTTTTTTCTTTTTTTTGTTTAACTTGTTTTTTTTTATGCAAACATTTAAACTATTTAGATAGTAATTTTTTTTGGAGAAGGGAAGTTTGGGGCCCGGGTTTTTATTTGGGTGGATGGTAAAGATGAAAGGAAGAAAAAAATAGATTTTTTCTAATCTTTTCCAGACCCCATGTTATGATATACTGTGTAAATTATAGTATATAAATATTTTTAGATATTTTGTCAAAAATGAAAAAATAACACTCAAAAAAAACGAGCCTGTGGGGATTCGAACCCCAGTTACCGGCTCCGAAGGCCGGTAGGATATCCAGACTACCTTACAAGCCCAATTTTTGGAAGGGTAAAACAATTTAACAGTTATAAAATTGTATGGTTTGTTTTACTTGTTTTCTGCCCTCATTAATTGTAATTAAAGAAAGATATAAATAGCAATTATCTTATAACAATAATTGATTGGATGAGATGCACAGGCCTAGATTATATTTACTGTCTAGATTAATCTTTATACCTGTTAGAAATTATTAGAAAGTAGGGATGTGGATGCAGTTTAGAAAATTTAAAATTTCTGGATTTGTCCTTGAGGAGAGGATATGTTGAATACAGAAAAAAATAATTCTTTTGAGAGAAAAGATTTTAACAAAAAAGAAATTGATGATGTGATAAACAAGATTATTTTAAAGAATAGATCAAAGTTGGAACATATTCATCAAAAAAATGATGATGTATCCCTTTTTTCTCCTGTAACTAAAGAAAATGACAGTATCTATTATGTAAAAGAAAAAAAGAAGAAAAAAGAGGCATATAGTGGAGAAATAATAAATGATGCTAGAGAAAAACTAGGTAAAAAACCACTCAAAGAAAAATTTAAAGAAAATGAAAAGCTCAAAAATGATGCACCCCGTAAAAAAGAACCTGCAAAAAAAATGCGAATAGTTTTTGGAAGAAAAAAACCATCTGATTTTGATTTTAAAGAAAAATTACCGGATAAAGATAAAATATATAAGACTGAGGACATCAAAAGTGATAAAGATTTTAATAAGGTCGTTAGCAAAATTGAGGAAGAACTAGATCGTTTTGATTCTAAGGATAATTCTAGAAACCATCCAAAAGAGATTGAAGAAAAAAATTCACATGTTGATCGTGAGTCAATAATTAAGAATGATAAACAAACAATTGAAGATAAAGAACCTATAAATGAAAATATAAAAAAAGAGCATGAAAAATCTCTAAAAACAAATGGTTTTAAAGATATTTTTAAAAACAAGGAAAATGGGAAAAATAGCAAGATAAACAGAAAAGTAGATTTTTCAGATTATGATAATACAAAACAAAATTTCAATAAAAAAACAGAAAACAAACCAGAAGTTAATGAGAAAATGGATTTTGATAGAAATAAAACTGAGGGTAAATCTAAAAATGATGTATCTGAAGATAAGAATAATCCTTCTGAAGAATTTATCCCACCCGCGCCTCAGGTAAATAAACCAAAATTCAAAATTGAAAATGTTCCAAAGAGTGAAGATCAAGAAAAAAATTTAATCGATGAAAAGATTAAGGATTTTAAAACAAATAATAATAACAAAGATAACGTTAACCCTGAAAAACGTGCTTTAAATCTAGCAAATAATCATATCAAAAAACAGGATATAAAACCTAATTTAAATTCTAAATTTGATGAAAAACAAAATGATTCCCCTGCTCTAAATATTGAAAAAGATAATTCACATGAACATGTTTTTTTTGATGAAGATTCAACAAGCGGCTGGACTCCTCATTCAACAGAAGAGGATAAAACTCAATCAAATGTTTTTTTGGAAAATGTTAAAGGAGAAACAGATGTAGATCAATTTGGTGAAGTAGGAGATGTAGAACTACCAAAAGAGGCACTTGATGTTGATTCAGTAAAATTATCTGAATTGGGTTTTTCTGAAAAAGATTGGGAGGAACTTGATTTTTATTCCCTGCAAGATCCTTTTTCATATGTAGAAATACTAAGAGAAAAAGAAACACTTGAAAAAAGATATTTTCTTGTTGAAGCTGAACTTACTGATGAAGAAAAAAAAGTTATGGATTTTATCCATGAAACAATTTTTAGTATGGATATAGAAACAGAATCTTTAGAAAAGATGGGTGAAAAAGAATATTTAGCCTCTCAGATTGATAAAGTAATTAAGGAGTATACTCTTGATATAGAAAAAAGTTCATTTGATAAAATATTATATTATCTTTCAAAAAAATCCTTAGGTTTTGACAAGCTTGATCCTTTACTAAATGACCCAAACATTGAAGATATATCCTGCGATGGAGCAAATGTGCCTATTTTTCTTTATCATAGAAAATATGGTTCTTTAAAAAGTAATGTTAAATTTGATAGTGAAGAAAAACTATCTTCATTTATATATAAACTTGCACAAAAATGCGGAAAACACATTAGCATTGCTGACCCTATGCTTGATGCTACGATGCCTGACGGCAGTCGTATACAGATGACTCTTAGTGATGAAATAACTGCGCATGGAAGTACTTTTACCATTCGTAAGTTTAGATCTGATCCATTTTCTCCACCTGATCTAGTAGAATTTAATACTATGAGTTCTGAGATGCTTGCATATATGTGGCTTGCAGTTGAAAATGGAATTAGCATGCTTTTTTCAGGTGGGACTGCTAGCGGAAAAACATCAACGTTGAATGCTTTATCGCTTTTTATTCCGCCTGAATCAAAAATTGTAAGTATCGAGGAAACCCGAGAAATTAATCTTCCACATCCTAATTGGATACCAGGTGTTGCTAGAGCTGGTTTTGGTGAAGGTGTTTCAAATAAGTCCATAGGTCAGATTGATATGTATGATCTTATGAAGGCAGCTCTCCGTCAGCGTCCTGAGTATATTTTAGTAGGGGAAATTCGAGGTAAGGAAGCATATGTTTTATTTCAGGCAATGGCTACAGGCCATGCAACCTACAGTACAGTTCATGCTGATTCAGCTCAATCCCTTATTCATCGGTTGGAAGGAAAACCAATTAATATTCCTCGTGTTATGTTACAATCTTTAGATGTAGTGTCCCTTCATATTACAACAAAGGTAAATAATAAACGTGTCAGAAGATGCAAACAGATAATAGAAATAATTGATATTGATCCCTCGACTAAAGAAATTCTTACTAATGAAGCATTTAGATGGGATCCAGTGGAAGACAAGTTTTTCTACTCTGGTAAAAGCTATGTTCTCGAACGCATTCGAGCTGAAAAAGATTTATCCCGAGATCAAATTACTACTGAACTAAGGCAGCGTCAAAAGATTATTGAGCATATGAATGAAAAGAACATTAGAGGTTTCAGACAAGTTGCTCATACTATTTCTAGATATATAGATAATCCAAAAGAGGTATTAAATAGCATTGAAAAAGGAAGCAAATAGATAATGGAAAAAAAGATTGCCATTTGTCCAGGATGTCATACAAAAATTTCTTGTGAGGGCCAACCAGGTGAAAAAGTAAAAATTAAGTGTCCTAATTGCGGTAGAAGCGGGAGTGTAACATTTGCTGAGCAACTTGATCAACTAGATTTTTATCCATTAAACGAACCTTTTGCATATGCAAAAATTATGAAAAACAAGGAAACCTTGGAAAAATTCTACAAAATAGTTGAGCCTTATTTATCAGATGATGAACAAAAAACTTTAAACTTTATTTGGGAGACATTAATGAAATCCCTTAATCTTAGAGTTGATGAACTTGACAAAATGGAGATTGATAATTATCTTCAAGATCAAGTTGATAAGATAATTTCAAACTATGAACTTGATGTTGATTCAATTTCAAAGAAAAAAATAATGTATTACATAAAAAGAGAGTCACTTGGATATGGTAAAATCGATTCATTGATGCGCGATCCGAATATTGAGGATATCTCGTGTGATGGAGCTGAAGTACCAATATTTATTTATCATAGAAAATATGGTTCACTTAGAAGTAACGTTGAATTTAAAGATGAAGAAGAACTATCGTTTTTTGTTGTAAGACTCGCTCAAAAATGCGGTAAACACATTAGTATCGCTGAACCCATGCTTGATGCTACGATGCCTGACGGCAGTCGTATACAGATGACACTAAGTTCTGAAGTTACAACCAAAGGATCGACTTTTACAATCCGTAAGTTCCGTGCTGATCCGTTTACTCCACCTGATTTAATTTTATTAAGAACTGTATCATCAGAGATAATGGCATACTATTGGCTTGCAGTTGAAAACAGGGTTAATGCTTTGATTGCAGGAGGAACGGCTAGTGGAAAAACAACTATTCTTAATGCTTTTTCGCTGTTTATACCTAGAGATGCAAAAATAGTAAGTATAGAGGAAACCCGTGAAATTAATCTTCCTCATCCTAACTGGATACCAGGTGTAGCAAGATCTGGTTTTGGGGAGATAGTTGCAGATAAGATGGTTGGTGAAATAGATCTATATGATCTTATGAAAGCAGCTCTCCGTCAGCGTCCCGAGTATATTTTAGTTGGTGAAATTCGAGGTAAGGAAGCATATGTTTTATTTCAGGCAATGGCTACAGGCCATGCAACCTATAGTACAGTTCATGCTGATTCAGCTAAATCATTGATACATCGATTGGAAGGTAAACCAATTGATATTCCAAGGATAATGCTTCAATCACTTGATATAATCTCAATTCATATTACAACAAGAGTAAAAGGAAAAAGGGTTAGACGATGCAAACAAGTCGTTGAAATAATAGATATTGATCCAACTACAAAGGAAATACTCACCAATGAAGTATTCCGCTGGGACCCAATTAATGATAATTTCATATACACAGGTAAAAGCTATGTTTTAGAAGGGATACGTGCTAGATGGGACATGAGTAAAGAACAAATTACTAGAGAAATAAGACAGAGAGCTGAAATTTTAGAATGGATGGTTGAAAATAATATTAGAACTTTTACTGAAGTAGCAAAGGTAATAGCTAGATATACAGAAAATCCGGATGATTTTCTAAAGAAAATGAGGCAAACTAAAAAAACACCTAAAAAAATCAAAAAAAAGCCTAAAAAGGAATTAAAAGACTTTGATAAAGAAGAAAACAAAGTCGAGGAGATACTGGAGTTAAATGATAATGTTTTTAAAGATATAGAAAGCATTGATAAAAAAACAGCTGAGTTATTAATTAAAAACGATTATGATACAATCGAAGGTATCCTTAAAACTAATGTTACAGATTTAGCTAAAATAGAGGGCATTACCAAAAAGAAAGCAAAAAAAATAATTAAAGAAATAAAAAAGATAAATAAAACTAAAGAAATTGATTATAAAGAAGGTTTTAAAAATATAAAATCTATTAACAAGAATATAGCAATGATTCTATATGAAAATGAGGTCAAAGGTGAGGAGGATCTCAAAAAAATTAGTATAGATGACTTATCTAAAATAAAAGGGATAAAAAAGAAAGTTGCTAAAAAAATAAAAAAAGAAATTGAAGGTGGAAAAAACTAGTTTAATTCTTGTGTAGATATTACTAGTTTTTTTGATGAGGAGAGAAAATGGCTCTTAGCAATTATCAAAAAATGTGTTACAAATGGTTTGGAAGAGTAGCTGAGAATATTGCTACTGAAAAGTTAAAATCAGACCTTGAAAAAGCACATATTGAGATGCGTGCCGGGGCATATCTTTCTTATGTATGGGTTACTACAATTATTGCGGGTATGGTCTTTGGTTTTGTATTTCTTACTCTCTTTATTTTTATAAACCCCTCTATAATATTTTTGTTAATCTTTATTTTGATTCCAGTTATGGCTACTGTTGGAACGTATTTTTTACTTTTGAACTTGCCTTCAAGTAAAGCAAAAGCAAGAGGTAAAAAAATAAACAAGGATTTACCATATGCACTTAATTTTATTTCAGCAATGTCTTCAGCTGGAATTACACCAACAGAAATATTCAAAGCCTTATCAAAGCAGAGGATATATGGGCAAATTCAAGAAGAAGCTGTATGGATTTATAGAGATGTGGGTCTTTTAGGTAGAGATATAATATCAGCAATAA
>CAYMOC010000029.1:0-20157 GCA_964391965.1 uncultured Thermoplasmatales archaeon
TCATCTTTTAATAGCTTTTAATTCTTTTAGCCGTAAAAAAAATGATTTAATAATTTGTTTAAGAGTTGAGAAATGTTTTATGCCTGCAACAAAAAACAAAAAAACTGAGGATTTCAACGAATGGTATAACGAAATCGTTGAATTAGCTGATTTATGTGATAAACGATACCCTATAAAAGGTATGAATGTCTGGCGGCCTTATGGTTGGACTCTTATGAGTCATGTAGATCATTTGATACGTGATGAAATGTTTAAAACCAATCATCAAGAAGTATGTTTCCCGCTTTGTATACCTGAATCTTCTTTTCAAAAAGAAGCAGATCATATAGAAGGATTTGGAAGCGAAGTCTACTGGATAACACATGCAGGTTTAAACCCTCTTGAAGAAAAATGGTTGTTAAGACCGACATCTGAAACAGCGATGTATCCTTTGTTTTCCTTATGGGTTCGTTCACATGCAGATCTACCTTTAAAAACATTTCAAATAGTGAACACATTTCGTTATGAAACCAAACAAACCCGTGCATTTATTCGTGTACGGGAAATACATTTTTTTGAGGCACATACCTGTCATACAGATTTTGAAGATGCTGAAAAACAAATAACTGAGGATAAAGAAATCGCAACTCGTCTTTTCAAAAAACTATGTCTTCCATTCTCTTTTGGAAAACGACCCGAATGGGATAAATTCGCCGGAGCGGATTACACAATAAGTATCGATGTACTTATGCCCTCCATGAGAACACTTCAGCTGGGATCTATTCATCAATATCAAGATAATTTTTCAAAACCATATGAAATAAAATATGAAGATGAAAACGGTGAACATAAGCATGCTCATCAAACAACATATGGTATGAGTGAAAGAATACTAGGTGCTTTAATTGGAATACATGGTGATGACAAAGGACTTATAATGCCACCTGAGGTTGCACCAAAACAAGTAGTCATTGTTCCAATTATTTTTAAAGGAAAAGAAGAAATTGTTAATAATAAATGTAAAGAAATATTTGAAACTCTTAAAAAAGAAAACATTAGAATACATTTGGATGATCGAGATGTAACCCCTGGAACCAAATTTTATGACTGGGAGCTAAAAGGGGTACCAGTTAGAATTGAAATTGGACCAAGAGACATAGAAAATGACCAGGTAGTTTTAGTCAACCGTGACAATGCTGAAAAAGAATTTGTAAAAACATCTGAATTAAAAGAAAAAACATTTGAGACTTTTGATAAAATATCAAAAAGACTCTTTGAAAAAGCAAATAATATGTTAAAAGAAAACATGCATCGGGTTGAAACTATAGAGGAAGCAGAAAAACTCAATGGCATTATTGAACTTCCATGGTGTGGAAATGAAGACTGTGCTATGGAAATTGAAAACATTTTAGATAAAAATACTCTTGGTGAACCAATAGATGACAAGGAATGCGATAAAAACTGTCCATTTTGTAATAAACCTGGTGTAACCTGGATGCGTTATGCTAAAACATACTGAAAAAAATCAAAAATCTTTTTATCATAAAGAATATATGATAATACAAAAAAAATTTATGTTAAAAAAAATGAGGTGAATTAAAAAACCATGGCAAATAAAATAACTGATTTTTTAAGAAATCAAGTATTCATACTTAGCGTTATAATAACAATTATAAGCTTAGTTCTTGTTTTTATGGGGGTAATCTGGTATGGCTTACGAGACCCTCTAACAGCTGATGAAATTCCTCTTGGATTTTACACAAAAACTATACAAGATTTAGGTGAATGGAATTTTTATATTCTTGTGGTTGGTCTTATTTTACTAATGATCGGTGTATACTATATCTGGCGTTATCATAAAAACAAAAAATTTCTACTTGAAGAGCTTAAAACAAACAAACGATCTGAGCTTATTAAAAGCCGTCATGAATTAGAAGTGACTGCTCGACATCTTCCATCTAAATACGATAAAATGTTGAAAGAAAAATTGAAGGAGTTAAAAATAAAATAAACCCATTTCTTTTTTTTGTTATAAGGGGGAATTAAGGCTTATTCCAGATTTCTTTGTAGTACTTGTTGAACCAAAATATTCTGGAAATGTTGGTGCTGTAGCACGTGCTATGGCAAATTTTGATTTCAAAAAACTAATACTTGTAAACCCTTGTGATTTAAATGATGAATGTTACGCTCGAGCTAAACACGCATCAGAAATCCTTGATAATGCTGAAATATTTGATTCTTTTAAAAAAATACCCGAAAAACTTGATTATCTTATAGCAACCTCATCTATCGATTATGAAAATGAAAAAAAACATCTTCGTAACCCGGTTTATCCTGAGGAGTTAACCAAAAAAATTTTTGAACTGAATTGTAAAACTGGATTAGTTTTCGGACGCGAGGATTACGGTCTTTTTAACGAAGAAATCAAAAAATGTGATATTATGGTTAGAATACCAACTAGTGAAAATTATGATTCTATGAATTTGTCACATTCAGTAGCAGTTCTTCTTTATAATATTTTTATAAAAAAAGATTTTAAACCTGTTGAAACACGGAAAATGAATGGTTTAGAGAAAGAAAAACTTTTCATGTTTTTTGAAACTCTTATTGATGAAATAGAAATCCCAGAACATAAAAAAGAAAAAACAATTATTATGTTCCGGCGTTTAATCGGCCGTTCCATGCCTTCTACTTGGGAGTTTCACCGGTTGATGGGTGTCTTTGATAAAACACTTGATAAAATACAGAAAGAAAAATCTAAGAAAAAATAAAATTTTTTTTATACTGTTTCTATACTAAAATAAACATTAGTTTCTTTTAAAGCAGAATGAACCTTGTCTGCAAACCAAACTAAATCTTCAACAGATACATCTTCTTCATCCCATTCATAAACGAAATCATAATTGCCCTTCGCTGCTTTAAAACCCATGTTTAAAAGTTGATCTTTTATCTCAGATGGTTTCATGCCTTCGCTGTTAAACATTATTGTTAGATATGTTTTCATAAATATCTTTGTTCCTCACACTCTTTTTATATATACTGGATAAAAAAGTGGGTATTAAATTCTTACGATAAAAAAATATTTTGTGTATTTAAACAGTTCCAAAAGGAAACGGTATAAAACAAAGTATAAGGATTGCTACCGCTACAAAAAACAATAGTTTTCTTTTTAAATCAAGTTCACTGTCATCATTTAAAGGCGGAGGATGAACTACGCCTATCATAAAAATTATTATTATCGCAAAGAAAAACCAACCAGTTAATATCATAATAAAAATAGCTGCGATACTAGCATATTTTTGATATTTTCCTAGAAACGCCCTAAAAATGTGCCCCCCATCGAGTTGACCTGCAGGTAGCAGATTTATAGCAGTAATTAACAGACCAACCCATCCCGCAAAAGCAATAGGGCTGAAACTAATTGCGTAATCTCCTGATATATTAAGAACATTTTGTGCTATTAATGAAAAAAGTATCGAAGTACCAAGAAATGTTTCACCTGCCGCTAGCTCAGAAACTTCTACTATTTCTGAAGTAGCTATACCAATAATTGTAACAGGTACCGCTACAATAAAACCAGCTATAGGTCCAGCTATTCCTACATCAAATAATGCTTTTTTATCAGGCATTGGCTCATGACTAGAAATAAGTGCTCCAAATGTTCCAATATTAAAATTAGGTAGAATTGGCGGGATTGGTAAAAAAAATGGAAGAGATGTCTCAATTCCGTGTTTTTTTGAAATATAATAATGTCCCATTTCATGAACAAAAAGAATACTTAGAAGAGGTAGCGAAAAAAGTAAAGCTCCAAAAAACAGATTCTCTGGAAGAAATATTTCACCAACATTAGACATTAAACCAGTTAATTCCTTATTCCATATATCTGATTTACCAATATAAAGGATGGATCCCGTGAGAACAGTAGTAATAATTGTAGCAACCATCAAAACATAATTAACCCAAACAGGTCGATATTTTCGTTTAGGTTTCTTAACAACATAAATAAGATGTTCACCTTTTTCATACCTAAGCATAGGAATATAACCTTTCTGTGAAAGCGATCTACGGAGTTTGTCAAAGTTATCCTCAAGAGAGTTCTCGTCAAGGTTAACATAAAAAGCAGCAGTTTTAAAATTGTTTTTCATATCATAAAATGGAAAATACCTACCTACCTCACTCTTAAGAAGATCTAGATCAAGAGTATTTTCTTGTTCTTTAAAAGGATTCCAAGGATCAACCATAATTTATTTCTTTCCAAGAACCGGAGAATAACTCTTTTTTTATAAAACCTTTCCTTTCTTGTTTCATTAATGTTTATTTACCAGTTTTTTAATGTAGGTGTCTATACCAGAATAAAATACATTGTTTGATGTGATATATAAAATGCCTGTAAATGTTGTAATTGGAACCCAATGGGGAGATGAAGGAAAAGGAAAAATCGTTGACTATTTTTCAAAAAACGCTGATTATGTTGTAAGATTTCAGGGTGGAAGTATAACAGGTGAAACACCTGTTTTTATAAAGAATTGTAAACTTTCAAATATTGTAAAAATAAAAGATTTCATTGATCCATTTTTTGAAAAAGATGAAGAGGGATTTAAACCAATAAAAAATGCTTCAACGTTTGGAGCAAATATTTCAAATAATCCTGGTATCAAAGGTTTTGATATTTCAAATACACAAGGTGTATACAGACATAAAGTAGATGAAATATACAAAATCAAATACAATGGAGGAAACATTTCTTTAACTCCAGATCATTCGATATTTATTTATGATAAAACACTTGGAAAACCAATATGTAAAAAAACATCTGAAGTGAAGAAAGGAGATATACTGGTAAGTTTCCCTCACAAAAATCTGGTAAAAGGACATAATAAATGTAATGTGTATTTTTCAGATATTTCTAAAAAAGAAAATTTGAAAATAGAATTTAAGAAAAATAATTTTCTTCAAAAAATTCCCATCTCAAATAAGCTGTTACGACTTTTTGGATATTATGTTGCCGAAGGAAATTCAAGTATCAGAAAGCGGCAGAGAAAAGAAAAATATCGAAAAAGTCCTTCATATGATTATGATATTACTTTTTCATTTAATTCAAAAGAAAAGGATTATATTGACTTTATACTAAATTCTATGGAAGAAATTTTTAAAGAAAATAATCCTAACGTTTTTTCACCACCAAAAGAAAGCAGTGAAACTTGTATTAGATATACTAAAAAATATCTTGCATATCTATTTAAAGATCTATTTGGAGAAAATGCAAGAAATAAAAAATTACCCGATTTTTTCTTTAAACTTTCAAAAGAACAATTTTTAATCTTTTTTAAATCGTATCTGCAAGGAGATGGCTATGTTCATAAGTCCGGAAAAATTGAAGTAAGCACCATTTCAAAAAATTTAGCAATTCAACTCAACTGGTTACTAAATTTACATAATGTTAAAACTACGATAATTGAAAAAACAACCAAAAAAAGTATTGCCCCGCAAGGACATATCTTACATAAAACTAAAGTATATACACTTAAAATTGGAGAGTCAAGTAATCCATTTTTGGATAGGGAACCAAAACGAAAAAATAGTTTTAAACTAAGAAGAATTTTAGAAATAACCAAGGAACCATATTCTGGATTTGTATATGATTTATGTGGTTGTGATAATGAAGCTTTTTTTGGTGGGACGAGCCCTATATTACTGCATAATAGTAATGCCGGTCATACAATAAAGGTTGGAAATGAAGTATATAAACTTCATTTAACACCTTCTGGGGTAATACAAGGAAAAACTGGTGTAATTGGTAATGGAGTAGTAATTGATCCTGAAACCTTTATATCTGAAATAGAAGAACTAACAAACAGAGATCATAATCCAAAAATATTAATTAGTGATCGGACAAACATTATTATGCCGTATCACAAAACACTTGATGGTGTTGAAGAAACAATTCTGGGCTCTGAAAAAATTGGTACAACCAAACGTGGAATCGGACCCTGTTATGCTGATAAAATTTCCCGTAAGGGAATTCGTGCAATTGATCTTCTTGATAGAAATTCTCTTGAAAAAAAATTAGATATAATCATTCCAATTAAACAAAAACTCTATGATGCATATGGAATTGATGAAAAACTTGATAAAAAACAAATTATGGATCTCTGTTTAAAATATGGCAAAGTCCTTAAAAGATATATAACAACAGTTCATATTGAATTAAACGATGCCATAAACAGCAATAAAAATATTCTTCTTGAAGGTGCTCAGGGGACAATGCTAGATGTCGATTTTGGAACATACCCCTATACTACATCTTCCCATACAATAGCTGGAGGAACAACAATAGGAACCGGCGTAGGCCCAAAAAGTATAGATGACATAATAGGTATCGTTAAAGCCTATACAACCCGTGTTGGTGAAGGACCATTACCAACTGAACTTTTTGATGAAAACGGTAAACACTTGCAAGAAAAAGGTCATGAGTTTGGAACTACCACTAGCAGACCACGCAGGTGCGGATGGCTAGATTTAGTAGTTGTAAAACATTCATGTATGCTTTCAGGAGTTACTCAACTTGCTATTACTAAACTTGATGTATTGAATGGTTTAGAAAAAATAAAAATCTGTACGAAATACAACCTAGTAAATCAAGAAATAAATTATTTCCCGGCCAACATTGAACAAGTAAAAAAAGTTAAACCAATCTATGAGGAATTCATGGGTTGGAAAAAAATAAAACCTGAAATAAATAAAATAACTGATCTGCCAGAAAACGCTCAAAAATACCTAAAGTATATAGAAGAATTCCTTGGAATTCCTATAAAAATAGTATCAATCGGACCTGGGCGAAATGAAACTATTCAGGTAGAATAAAAAAAATAATTTAGTTATTTTACTTTTTGTTCCACATTATAGGCTGTATCAATCCATCGGATGTATGAGTTACATGCAGCACGAAGGCTGCTAAGATCTTCTGCCTCAATTTTTAAAAAAAACTTTTTTCCTTCTATACTTGTTTTAATCATGGTTTTGGGTATCATATTTACTACTTCGGGTTCAACAGAATCATGAATGATTTTAGCTGTTTTTTCGTCATTAAAAACAAACTGGAAATTAGCTTCTTTCATTTTTTTATT
Source organism: uncultured Thermoplasmatales archaeon (assembly GCA_964391965.1). Taxonomy (GTDB): domain Archaea; phylum Thermoplasmatota; class E2; order DHVEG-1; family DHVEG-1; genus JAZKSG01. The sequence goes on from CAYMOC010000029.1 coordinate 7,107, forward strand.
AATCTAACATAAATTATTCTTTGAAAAAACTTTACATAAAAATTTTTAAGAAAAAAAAGATTGTTTTTATTTTGATTTGATTCTTTTAGCTATCGTTGGACGTTCCTTATAAAAGATTTTACTTCCGCAATAAGGACATTGCATACCAATGTTTTTTACATCAAATTTTACACTTTTTTTACAAAGTCCACATCTGTAACCAGGCATACTTTTTTTATTCCTCCTCAGTTGTTTCTTCTTCCTCGAGTTTTTCTTCTAACTCTTGTGGGATTGAGGGGATATCTACTTTTTCACCACGAAGCATTTTTTTAACATTTCTTCCTGCTTCAGTTCTTGGAAAGTATGCTCCACCAGCAAACTTAGCTTTGCATTTACGACATTGCCAGATACCTGTGCTTACTCTTTTGACTTTTTTATGACCGCAGCTTGGACATTCATGTTTGGCTCTTTGTATGAGTTCTACGTTTCTTACTTGTGTTCTTGGTTTAACTCCGTATCTATTGCTGTATCTTCCAGCTGGTCCAACCTTTTTTGTTCTTTTTGCCATAATTTATTTACCCACGCTTTTATATAATTGTTCACGGATTTTATTTCCGTTATCTACAGATGTTTTTATAATTTTTTGTATCTCGTCAACAGTAAAACTTCCATTTAAACCTTTCTGCATAGCACGGATGTTACCATTTTCATCTGTTGCAACTGTCATTCTAGCATCGGCTATTTCTTCTTCTTCAAGACATGGATCTGACACAACGACGCCATTAAATTTAGCTGAGGTACATGAAACCGGTGGATTTTCTTTTAATGGAATAGGGTAATCTTCACCAAGATCAAGTCTTTCAGCGGGTACCTTCCCTGTTAAAAGTGCTGCAAGTGCTGCAAGTGAACAAGCATCAAACAGGTTTCCATCATAATCAAGTATATGAAGATCAAAAAACATAATCCATATTTTTTCACCAGGTGTAATACATAGTTTAGAGAAATCAATAACTTTTGCTTCACGGATTCCTCGGTCTACCACTCGAGCAAGTTCTACTGCATCCTCACGAGGAGGTCCTGCTTCAAAATCAGGAGATGCCATAGGTATAAGCTCAGCAGCGGTACTCATAACACCTTCATTAGGTGTATCCGGATATGGTTCACCGATATCCATTTTGATACCAGCTATAACTTGTGTGTTACCAATTCTAACTCTTGCTGAACCTTCAGCACGAGAAATAACACCTGGTTCAATCTCTATTTTTCTAAAATCATTAAAATTTCTTCCATCGATTCGTTTATTTTTTTTAGCAAGATTTTGAATATAATCACGTTTAAGAGTAGATGTAACAGTCATAAATTAGTCCTCCTTTCCTTTATCAGTTTCAAATTTATTCACAAGAGCCTTTTTTTGAAGGTCGTAAACATGATGGCAACCTTTCATAGCCATGTCAAGAGCTTGAGTAAATTCTTCAGCTGATAGATTTCCATCCATCTGAAGTAGAAGAACTTCATCAGTTCGAGGAGAAATTGCAACAGGTAGATCTGCTTGACCAAAGTTATCTTCTTCTTTTCCAAGATCAACTACTACTTTTCCTTCTATTTTCCCTGCGGCACAAGCAACAGGTATATCTGTTAAGGGTATTCCCGCATCAGCAAGAGCAACACCAGCAGCTGTAAGACCAGCACATCGTGTTCCTGCTTCAGCCTCTAAAATCTCAATGTTAACATCAATTGCAGCTCTAGGAAAACGATCCGTTAAAACAACACGTTCAAGAGCTTCAGATGTAACTTTTGAAATTTCTTTACTACGTCGATCAGGACCTGGTCTTTTACGATCATCAACACTAAATGCTGCCATGTTATAACGAGCGTTTATTATTGCTTTTTTCGGATCTTGTGTATGACGAGGTACCGCTTCACGTGGTCCATAAACCGCACAAAGTACCTTATTGCCGCCCCATTCAAGATAGCAGGATCCATCAGCTCTGTGAAGTACTCCTGCTTCAATTTTAATCTCACGGATTTCATCTAGCTTTCTTCCATCTAAACGTTTACCGTCATCTGTTAATAATTTAATATCTGATTCCATTTCTTTTTACACGTCCAAACTAACTTTTTTATTTTTTTAACATTTCTTCAATTCTATTTGTTAAACCAAATGATAATGCTTCTTCTTCTATTACTTTAATTGCTTCTCTGACTTTTATTATGCCTTCGTCGCTTCCTTGAACCCATATACGTCCGTTTCTTCCTACAATAACCCTGCAACGAGTATATTTTTTTAATAACTGTATCATTGAACCTTTTTTACCGATAATCCTTGGAACCTTAGAAGCTTGAACTTCGATAAGATATCCATCATTGATCTTAGCTAAGTTACGATCTTTCATTGAAACCTGAAGTTTTCTTTCAGAGTCGACCTGTAATACTTTTGCCATTATGCAATCGCCAGTGTTTAAATACTTTTCGGCTTCATTGAACTCAACATCCCAAGGAACCTCATTAACATGAAGAAGCGCAGGATAAGGAGCATTGATATCAACAAGCCAACATGAAGACATAACAGACTCAACTATACCTATAACGAAATCATTTTCAACAGCTTCATACCTGCCTTTTACAGGTACTACATTGATATACCGGCCGTTTTTAGCAACTACACCTACTAATTCAGAATATATTTTTCCTTTTTCTACAAAAGTACCTGAACCAGGTTTGAATTCTTTGACTTCCCCAAGATATTGACTAGGTATAACTATTTCGCGTTTTTTATTTGACATAAAATCATTAAACCTCTTAACTGAATAATATTAAATATGAAACTTTCGCATGTTATTCTTCGTATTTAAGTCATCTGCTATCACAAAAAGGTTATTTTAAGATTTTCGTTGAAACATTACCCTTTGTAATATCATTTAAACGATCATAAAGATCAGTCTGCATACCCGCAGGGATGTCTATTATTCCAATCCAGCTGCCATCAGACTGCCAATCCTCTCGTTCAAGTCTTCCAAACTTACGAACCATGCCATAGGCTTTACCAGTATATTCCGGCGGAATTTTAATAGATATGCGAACATGCTCAGTTGAAATAGGAATAATCGACCGTATTGCATCAATAGTTGATTTAACTTGATCTCTTACCGGTTTAAACGGATCAACATGAATACCTGCCTCTTCCATAGCTCGTTCTATACGAGCACGAGGATGAGGGGCCTTAGTTTTAGGATCCATAGCATTCTTTGCAATCTGCTCAACAATTCTTTTACGTTTATTCTCCTGCATCCTATGACGTTGATCTGTCGTAAGCTGAATATCTCCCTTTAAAATAATTTTTGTAGCAACAGACTCTAAATCTGTTGTACCAAAAACTTCTTCAATCGATTCTTCCGATGCTTGGGTTCCTTTCCTTGAGTCCTTAAAAACAGAGTCAACAGCTAATATCTTGTTAACATCAACATCTTTTCCCTCAATTAAATCTGCAGCTGAATAAGGGTCTACAAGTATTTCGAAATGATGATCGCCTTTTTTTAAACGTGCAATAACAGCGTCATCAAGACTGACCAACTTTATTCTCCTCCGATAGCACTATCCACAAGCTTCTTTGTTTCTTCCTGCGGAAGAATATGGAATTTTTGATCCTTATCAACAACACCAATCTCAGTTGCATCAGGATTAAGTTTGCCTTCAGTACCCTTATAAATAGCTTTAATGCCAAGAGTTATTGCTTCATCACGACTCATCTCTTCAGAATAATTTTTTTCAAAAAAAGTCATAGCTCCATTTCTTCCAGCACCTTCACTACTTGCTTTATACTCCATGAGAGCACCAGATGGATCGGTGGAAAACAAACGAGGGCCGCTATCATCAACACCTGCTATCAGTAAAGCTGTTCCAAATGGTCTAACTCCACCATATTGTGTGTACTTCTGTTTAAAATCACAAATATTTTTAACAAGAGTTTTAACCTGTATTTTTTCATTATAAGTTATTTCATTTATCTGAGCATCAATTCGAGCACGGTCGATAAGTGCACGAGCATCAGCAACAAGACCTGATGTTGCACAACCAATGTGTCCATCAATTTCAAAGATTTTTTCAATTGAACCTGGTTCAATTAATTTTGATGTAACACGTTTATCAACAATTAATACCACACCAGTTTTATATTTTAAAGCAACAGTTGTGGTTCCTCTTTTAACTGCTTCACGTGCGTATTCAACTTGAAATAATCTCCCATCTGGGGAGAAAACCGTTATTGCTCTGTCATATGCCATATTAGCTGGTTGCATCTCTTTTTTTCACCTCAAAAACAAATTTTTTTCTCCTATATTTTTAAAAACTTTTTTTAGTCTAAAGTGTTTGTTCTGGTATATTGAACTCAGAATACAGTTATTATGTAAATAGTTTGTGTTAAACAACAAATAAGACAAATTTTTACCCCATTATTTTTATAGTTTTAATAATATTATATGTTAAATCTAATAGGGGGAATAAGCCTATAAAAAAAACATATAAAATACTGAGTGTTTTTCTGATAATCTTTTTTTTATCAACATCTGTTTACGGTTTAAAAATTGAAACAAACCAAATAACTAATAATTCTGAAGATGAAAATAACGATATTTATCCTGAATATGATCTTCTCATAGTTTCACCAAAAATTTTTACAAAACATCTACAACCACTAGTTGAACATAAAGAAAAACATGGAATAAAAACTCGGTTAGTGAGCATAGAAACAGTATACAATCAAATATTCTGGCAAGGAAGAGACAACGCTGAAAAACTAAAAATTTTTATAAAAAACGCTCACGAAAGATGGGATATAGAACATGTTTTACTTGTAGGTGGAAGAAAAGATCAATCCGTAAAAGAAACATGGTGGATACCCGTAAGATACACAAACATAATCCGAGATTATGAAGGACACGAATCAGCGCCAGAAGGAGATTTCTTAACAGATTTATATTTCGCAGATATATATGACAAAAACGGAAATTTCTCAAGCTGGGATGACGACAACGACGGAATTTTTGGAGAATGGCCTTTCAACAAATCAGCAGAGGATTTCCCTGATTTAAACCCAGATGTTGCTGTTGGTCGACTACCATGCCGAAACATATGGGATGTAAAAATCATTGTAAATAAAATAATACGATATGAAACAGGAACCTCTGAAAACTATTGGTTCAAAAAAATGGTTGTAGCTGGTGGAGATACTTATCCACAAAAAACTGATTACTATGATGGCGAAAACTATACACAACAAGCCCTAAACTTTATGAATGATTTTGAAGCAGTGAAACTCTGGAGTTCAAAAGAAAACCTTACTGGGTGGAATATAGTAAAAGAAATAAACCAAGGGTGCGGCTTTGTATATTTCTCAGGTCATGGAAGTGCTAAGGGATGGACAACAATAGATGTACATGATCCAAATAACTGGGTCGGAAGTTTCAAACTAATGCATCATATTTTTTTAAAAAATAAAAACATGCTACCGGTTTGTATAAGTGGAAGCGGATGCTTTAACAACATGTTTAATGTGAGTCTAGCCAAAGCTTTCCTTGTGTATCATAACATGACTCTTATAAATAATATTTTATCATTTATTTTCCCGGGCAATCCAAATATAAAAAATATTTATCTTCCAATCAAACTCCCTCGGTGTTGGGGGTGGAATCTGGTTCGAAAACCCACTGGTGGAAGTATTGCAACAATTGCTGCTACAGGTTACAGTTATGAATCTTGTGACATAAAAAGTAACAAGGGTGGTATAGAATGGCTAGACATTCATTTTTTTGAAGAGTATCAAAAAAATACATCAAAAACTCTTGGGATGATATGGGCAAATACAATTGATAATTTTATTCAAAATTTTACAATTAGCTGGGAGGATGATTCATTGTATGGTGATGCTATTATTGCAAAAAATGTTGAACAATGGCTTCTAATAGGTGATCCAAGTCTTAAAATCGGTGGATATAAAAATTAGTTTTAATATTTTTATTTAAGGTTTAGAATCTTATGGATTTGCATCCCAAGTTTAACATCTAGATTGTCTTTTAGAATCCAGTTTGCTATTTTTTCAGGTTTTGTACTCCAAACAGGTTGAAAAAAGCTATCACATTTTGTAGAGTATTTTTTTAATATATTTTTAGCGTAATCATAATCTTTTTTGTCTTTTATAACAAATTTCAATTGATCTTTATTTTCTAAGAATTTAATATTTTCAAATAACATTTTTTTTTCCATTTTTGAAGATGGACATTTTATATCAAGAGAGATCAACAGATTTTTTTTCTTTTTCAATGGTTTAATATCTTTGCTGCCATTAGTTTCTAAACAGATAATATAGTTTTGCTTTAGTAGTCTTTTAATTAGCTTAATGGAATCTTCTTGTATTAATGGTTCTCCTCCTGTTAAACAAATTTTTTTGCATTGATATTTTGTGATCTCGTCTATTATTTCGTTGATTGTTTTGTTGTTTCCTTTTGTGTATGCGTATTCCGTGTCGCAGTAGTTGCATCTTAGATTGCACCCTGTAGTTCTTATGAAAATGTTTGGAAGCCCTGTCCATTTTCCTTCTCCTTGTATTGAGTAGAATATTTCGTTTATTTTCATTATTGTGTTGTGGTGGTTAGGGGTTTTTTTGTATTAAAAGGTTTTTTTAAAGGATTGATATAACTTTTTAGATATATAAAAAGATATATTTATTTAAGGTCTTTTTTACGTCTTCTTTTCGCCCAAATAATTAGCAATGTTGGAAGCACGAATACTGATGCAAGAAAACTATAAAGAATAGTTAATGCAGTTATCGCACCAAATTGTTTTAAAGGCGGCATTAATGTAAAAATCAATAAACCAAACCCTGCAATTGTAGTCGTTGCAGCTCCAAACAGCGCTGAACCAGTATGAGATAATGTTTTCTTTGCAGCTTCTTCAATAAAAGAACCATTATTCTCAAGATCTTCTAAAAATCTATGTGTTAGATGAATACCGTAAGTTATACCTAAACCAATGGTAAGAGATGCAATTGTAATAGTCATCATATTTAATGAGATATTTATCAGATACATTGTTCCAAGAGTCCAAGCGACACAAAAAACAACTGGAGTAATAGTAATTGCTCCAAGCACAAATGATTTCCATTTATACCAAAAAATCAGCGTCAATAAAATCAAAGAAACAATTATAGTGATGATCAAAGAACGTATCTGACTTTCATTTAAAAGATCCATCGTGGTTTTTGTAAGTATGGGTCCATCTGTTATGAATACATCATCTGTTTGTTTCTCTAAAGGTTTAATATCCTCTTTAAGATCATTATGGAGTGTAGTAACTTCTTCTTCATTATTTGAATCTGCATCTACAGAAACTCTGATAACTGCCCCATCATATTCTCCTTCTTCATTTAGATGTAAAACATTAGCTATACTTTTTGTAGATGAGGGATTTTGATAAAGCCAGTTATAAAGCGTCTTTATATCTTCACTGGTTGTTTCTTCTTTTGGAACACCTTGTGCATTCATGTATTGACTGTAAAGCTGTGCAAAAGAAGCATTATAATTATCCTGGCCAAATTGTGAAGTGTCGTTACTCCAATCAAACATTACTGAATAAACAGAATCAGCATCTGCAACATCTCCATGTTTTACCACATACTTTGAATCTTTAAGATTTGTATGTACATCAGCTACAGCTGTTAATATCTCTGGTTCAGATATATCTGATTGAATAAGTATATTTATTTTTTCCCCGCCATCCATCTGGATATCAAATTCATTCATCATAAAATCCAGATCCTCTGAAATCTCCAAATCATCTGGCAGAAAATCTTCAAAATCAAACTTCGTATCCAATTGAGTAGCAACAACTGCTGATCCAGAAGTTATAAGAATAGCAATTATCAAAACTACTGCTGAGTGTCTATTACCTGCAATAGCTCCAAAAGTAATTATTTTGTTTAACAATGAGGCGCCAGTGTTTTTAATTTTTCCACTTTTTGAACCAATATCTTTATTTTTCGAAAGTTTACCTTTTTTTTGTCTTCTTTGATCTCGTACCTGCTGACAAGCCGGGACAAAAGTCGTCATATTCACAAAACTTCCAACTATTCCAATTGCACATAAAACCCCGAATTCTCCAAGTATTCTCATAGGAGAAACAATATTAGAAAGAAAAGCTACAACAGTTGTAAAAGTAGCTAAAAGAAGAGCTACGCCTACAGATGCAATAGTTATAACCACAGATTTATCAATTTCTACTTTATTTTTTATTTCCTCACGATACCGCATAGTTATATGGATGCCATAATCGATTCCAAGCCCTACAATAAGTACAGGTACCGCAGTAGTCATAGGATTGAAAGTAAAACCCATCGCAGAACCAAATCCATACACCCAAATTATCGAAAAAACAAGTGCCAGAAGACTAAAAATTAAATCAGAGAAACTCCGGTATATAATTACTAAAATAACAATAACCAAAAGAAACGCTATAGGAAGAACAATTGACATTGATTCATTGTTTGCCTCTAAAATTTCATTTGAAATAATGTTCTCACCCATCACTGAAATCTCTAAGTTTTCAGTTTCAGTATCCTCAACTATTTCTTCTATTTTGTATTCTGTTTCTGCAATATCTGTTCCTTCACTTGAAAAAGAACCACCTTGGTCTTTAGAGGCATTCAAACTTATCGAAATCATTGTAGCCTTTGCTTCAACATTTTCAACAAAATCAAAATCTTTAGTAAGCATTAATGTAAAAATCCCTTTTAGTTGATCAGATGCTTGAGATGAATTCAAAAAAACAGTAATTGATAGTTTGATTTCTATATCTGACATTGATTTTAAGACCTGGATTTTTTGTTCATATGTAGGATAGGTTATACCCTGAGGATAAAGAGCATTCTGAGCGATAATATCTGCAACAGAAACTATGTTGGAAGAAGGATTGGCAGAGTTTTCAAGATTTTCATGTATTGATGATTCATTTGCGATATTTCTTTCAATTTTCAATATTTCTACAAGTGAATCTGAAGTCAAAACATCATTGTTTTTTGATTTAGCAAGTAACGAAAGAGTTTTTGTTGTAGTATATTTTTCTGATATCTCATTTGAAGCTTCAACCATTTCCACATCTGGCATAAATGAATCTTCTGAAAATTCCTGATCTATACCAAAAACTTGTATCGATGCTGTTGCAATAATAGTTATCATTATTACAGATAATATAGAAATTTTTGGATGCTTAGCAACTATTCTACCTAAACCTGACATTAATCCCATCTGTTCATCCCAATCCTAGTGTTTTTTATAAACAATTTATTTTTATATGTCAAATGAAAAACTTGTTAATAAATAATTCTAATCTTTTAAAAAAAATTTTTTGTGGGAAATCTTTCAAAGTATGCACATTTACCTGCATATGCAGCTGCACATAAAGGTAATATAATACTTGAATTATCATTAGTATATCCGTTAGAATTTTAAGGCGGATATGCGGATGGGATGCAGAATGGGAAAAACATTAAATTATAATTTTCTAAAAAATAATAATGCATCAATTGGTATTGGTGCGATGATTGTTTTTATCGCTATGGTTCTTGTTGCTGGTATAGCTGCTACTGTTTTAATTCAAACTAGTACCAGTCTTGAAATGCAGGCTTTAAAAACAGGGTCTCAGACTACTTCTGAGGTATCAACAGGTGTATTAGTTGAAAGTGTTGAAGGTTATAACAGTTCGGGTTCTATAGTTCGACTTGCTTTAGAGATTAAAGCTCGAGCTGGTTCACCCGATATAGATCTTTTACAATCAGTAGTTGAAATATCTGATTCAGCTACAAAATATGTTTTGACATATGATTCATCTACTTATACTAATAAAACAAGTATCAATGGAGATATTTTTAGTTCAGGTTACTATCCTAGTGGTAGTAAAACAACTAAATTTGGTATTATAGTTTTACAGGATGCTGATGGATCAGTTACCTCAACTAACCCAATTATTAATTTTGGAGATCATGTGATAATTGCTGTTGATGATGCTTTTAGTGGTATTGCTCCACGTACTGATGTTTTTGGAATGGTAATAGCTGAAGAAGGAGCACCTGGGGTATTTGGATTCAGGACTCCTGAGTCATATACGGATCCTATTATGGAGTTACAATGAGGTGATAAAATTATGAGAAAACTTTTTGGAAAAACAAGTGAGTTTGGGGCTATTGGTATTGGTGCGATGATTGTTTTTATCGCTATGGTTCTTGTAGCAGGTGTTGCTGCATCAGTATTGGTTAGTACTTCTAACACTGTTCAATCTCAGGCTGCTACTACGGGTTCGCAGACTACTCGCGAGATCAGCAGTGGTTTGACTGTTTTTCAGATTCTTGGCGAGGTATGGGTTAATGGTTCAGATTATAATGACATTGCTCATCTAGCAGTGACTGTTACTGCTAAACCTGGTTCTGGTAAAATAGATCTTAATAACACATATATTTTGCTTAGTGATGGAGATCAAAAAACTTTGTTGACCTATGCAGGTTATAATAATTCAACCCTTTGGGATGATAGTGTAACAGGGGATATATTTGATTCAATTACTTGGGCTAATCTAGATTCTGAAACTTTCGGGCTTGGTGTTCTGCAGGATTATGATGGGTCTATAACACAAACAAACCCTGTGTTAAACCGTGGGGATAAAGCTGTGATTTTTATTCATGCTAATACTTCAAAGGTTTTTAATTCAAGGATAACAGAAAACACAGAAATATATGGAAATGTAATCCCTGAGGTCGGAGCACCGGGTGTTATATCTTTTACTGCACCTAAAGCATATTCAGATACAGTATATATATTACAATAAAACAATAATTTAACAATTCTTTTAAACCTTATATTCTATTATTTAAACTATGATAAATGATTTTATGAATTTAATTTATTCTGATTTAGATGGAACATTTCTTGATCATGATACTTATTCATATAAACACGCAAAACCAGGTTTAAATTTAATAAAAAAAAGAAGGATTCCTTTGATTTTTTGTACAAGTAAGACACGATCAGAAATAGAATATTGGCGTAAAAAAATTAACAATGATCATCCTTTTATATCAGAAAATGGTGGAGGAATATTTATCCCAAAAAATTATTTTAATTTCGTTTTTAAATATCATAAAGAAAACAATGACTACTTCATTGTTGAATTTGGAGAAGACATAAAAATTTTAAAACAATTTATTAAAGACTTAAAAAAAGATTTTGATATAACTAGTTTTTTAGAGATATCTGATAAAGAAATTTGCAAAACCACTGGTTTAAGCTCAGAACAAATATCGCTTGCCAAAAAAAGAGAATTTGTCCTACCTTTTACAATCAAAAATAAAAACAATGAAAAAAAAATTTTACGAAGGATAAAAGAAGAAGGTTTGAATGTTACAATCGGCGGTCGTTTTTATCATCTAATGGGGGGGAATAGTAAAGGACAAGCAGTTTGTTTTTTAACCAATCTTTATAAAAAAGAATATTCAGATGTTTATACAATTGGTATTGGTGATTCCGAAAATGATTTCTCTATGCTTAGATGTGTAGACAAAGGTTTTCTAGTTCAGAAAAAAAATAATGGTTATGCATCTGATGACTTTTTTCATGCTGATGGCAAAGGACCTATCGGTTGGAATAATGTCGTATTAAATGAATTTAAATAAAAACTAAATTTTTTTCACCAAACTTTTTTATAAATGTAATAATCTTAGATTGTTTTATTGAAAGGTTAGGTTTTTTATGAAAAAAAAAGCCATGTTATATGATAAACTCGATGATAAAAAAGTAAAATGTAATCTTTGTTCACATCGATGTAGTATAAATGATTCAAAATATGGTTTCTGTGGCGCGCGTCAGAATATTGATGGAGAATTGTTTAGTCTTGTTTATGGTGAGCTTGTAGCTGCTAATGCAGATCCAATTGAAAAGAAACCTTTGTATCATTTTCTTCCTGGAACTCAGGCTTACTCTATTGCTACACCGGGTTGTAATTTTCGTTGTAGTTTTTGTCAAAACTGGCAGATTTCACAGATACGAAAAGATAAAGAAACCGCGATTTCGGGTTTAGCTGAACGTTATATGGAACCAGAAAAAATTGTTCAGAATGCATTAAATTTTGGTTGCAAAAGTATCGCTTTTACCTATACTGAACCAACGATTTTTTTTGAATATGCTTTTGATGTTGCAAAACTTGCAAAAAAACAGGGTTTGTATAATAGTTTTGTAACCAATGGTTATATGACACTCGAAGCATTAGAAAAAATTAACCCCTATCTTGATGCAGCAAATGTTGATCTTAAAAGTTTTTCAGATAGTTTCTATAAAAAAATTTGTAAAAGCAGTCTAGAACCAGTTCTTGAAAGTATTAAAAACATGAAAAAACTGGGTATCTGGGTTGAAGTAACAACTCTGGTTGTCCCAGATCAGAATGATTCAACTGAAGAGTTGAATCAGATAGCTGATTTTATTTCAAGTTTAGATTCTGGGATTCCTTGGCATATAAGTCGTTTCCATCCAGATTACAATTACAATGATAGCTCTGCTACCCCAGTTGAAACATTAAAAAAAGCATATGAAATCGGGAAAAACCATGGTTTAAAATATGTTTATCTTGGAAATATTTCAGAGGATTCCGATACTTATTGTCCAAACTGCGGAAAAATTGTTATTAATCGTGGTCCATTTAATGTTAAAAACAATAAACTTAAAGATGGTAAATGTCCATTTTGTGATACGAAAATTGAAGGATTTTTTTTGAAAAAAAATTAAAAATTTTTGTTTTTTTTATATTTCGTTGTTTTTGATTTTATTTTTTAGTTCATTCCATTCGTTTATGGTTAGTTTGCAGGTGTTATCTTCTTCACCTATAGTTACATACTCTTCTTGTACGTTTACACTTGGGCAACAGCCTTTTTCTCCACATAAATAGACTTTCATTCTTTATCTCCTTATTTTGTAAATTAAAAACTTCGTAACAATTGTGAACTATAAGTTATTTTCGGAATATAACTAATATTTTTTTATTT
>CAYMOC010000030.1:0-19622 GCA_964391965.1 uncultured Thermoplasmatales archaeon
TAGGGTTTGTTGAAAAAAAATGGAAATAAAGCTTCCATATGGGAAACAAAAACTAAGTGTTAACATAGATGATAAGAATCTTTTAGAAAAAGTTATGCCAAAGGAGATGCCGCCTTATGATAAACCAGAAATTATTATAAGGAATGCTCTTGAGAATCCTATGGGGACTGACAAGCTTTATGAGATAGCAGTATCAGGTGATAAAGTCTCTATTGTGGTTGATGATTACACTCGTCCTTGTCCAAATGAAAAACTACTGCTTCCTGTTTTAGAGGATCTAGAAAAAGCTGGTGTAAGTTTTTCTGATATACTAATAATTGTGGCTTGTGGAACACATACACCTCCGGATTATGATAAAATCAAGGAGATAGTGGGTGATAAGTTTGCTCGTAATTATACTGTGATTTCTAGTGATGTAGAAAATGGGGACTACGTCAAAGTGGGTGTTTCAAAGCAGGGTAATGAAATCAAGGTTTTAAGGGAGTATGTTGAATCTGATGTGAAAATACTTCTTGGTGATGTGGAATATCATTATTTCGCGGGTTATGGTGGCACACGTAAAAGTGTACTTCCAGGTATTTCAGCAGAGGAATGTATTCAGAATAATCATAGTCAGCTTTTTGATTCTAATTCTAACACAGGTATTTTGCATGGTAACCCTGTGAGTGAGGAGATGAATGAAGCACTTCATATGGTGGGTTGTGATTTCTGTCTTAATGTAGTTTTGAATTCTAAGCATCAGATAGTGGGTGCTTGGTCAGGACGGCCTAGTATTGTCTTGAACTCGGCTGTGAAACTAGTGGATGAGATGTATAAGGTTGAAATAGATAAGAAACCTGATATTACTTTGATAGCAGCGAACGGTCATCCGCATGATATCAATCTTTATCAAGCACTCAAAGCAATGCATACTGCTGCGCAGGTTACTAAAAAAAATGGAGTTATAATATTGGTTGCTGAATGCCCAGAGGGGTATGGTAGTGATCTTTATTTCGATTGGATTCAAAAATATAAAACTAGTTCTGAGATTGAAAAAAGACTCAAAGAGGATTTTGTTCTTGGTGGTCATAAAGCTTTTTATCACCGTAAGGCAATTGAGGATTTCAAGGTTTTTTTTGTAACAGGTATGGATCATAGTTGTGCTGAGGATACATTTGAATTGAAATGTCATGATACTGTTGAGGATGCTTTAGAAAAAGCATATAAAATTTTAGGACGGGATTCTAAGGTTCTTGTTGTTCCTCAGGGCAGTACAACTCATATCGTTATTTCCAATGAGTAAATTTTTTTTGTATATGCACCTGCATATGCATATTTTATAATAAATCATAAATATATATTAGAAAATTTTAGTATATATCGAAAAATATATATTGCCAACTTGTGTTTCATAAATCCAAGTAATGGATGAAAATCTTTTAGAATGCAAAATTTTTTTGTAAAAAAAGATTTTTTCATTTAAAAAAACTCTAAAAATTGAGAAGGTGGATGAGATGGAAAAATTTTGTTTTAAAGTAGGTCATGGAAGTATAAAAAAAATATATGTGTTGTTTGTAGCTATTTTATTTTTTGCATCAGCAATACCAGTTATAAACAATCATTTCAATGAAAATAGTTTTTTGATAACACAAGCATCTGGTTCTACTCTTTATGTGGATGATAATGCTGGTGGGGATAACTACAGCAGTATACAAGATGCAATAAATGCTTCGTCTGATGGAGATACCGTTATTATAAATGAAACTTCAATTAATGAAGGGAATATAATTGTTAACAAAAGTATAATTTTAAAAAATGGTACTGGTGTTTTACCTGTTATTGATTGTATGGGTATGAATGGTTTCAATGTTACTGTTAGTAATGTTACTATTCAAAATATTACTTTAAATAATGGTGCTTTAGGATGGGGTGTTCGTGTTTATAATTCTTCTGTTCCGTCTAATGTTCTTGAGGGTGTAGTTCTTGATAATATTACAGTTAACAATAGTCTGTATGGTATAGTTTTTGATAATGCAACAAGGTGTAATGTTACTTATTGTAATGTTTATAATTCTTCAAGTGCGGGTATTGCAGTTTCTTATTTGGAGATACGTGATGTACCGGGTTATAGCTATTGTTTTTATATCAATATCTCACACTGTGATGTTTCTCAGATTATACATACACAATCTGGACCGGGTATAAAAATCGTTAATTCTACATATTGTACAATTTCAAATAACACTGTTTATAATATGAGCTATGATAATGGTGTGCCTGCTGTTGGGATAGATCTTGAACGTTCAGATTTTAACACAATTGCTGACAATAATGTTTCTTCCTGTGACAGTGAAGGTATAGCATTAGGTTATTCATCAGATAATAACACAATTTCTTCAAATGAGTTCTACAATAACACTAATTCTGGCTCCGTTTGGGGTATAACAATACAAGGCGGTTCTAACAATACAATATCTGAGAATAATATATCTTACTGCGATTTAGGTATTTATATTGAAATATATAATTCAAGCGGGGATTATCTTTCTTGGGATGGTACAACATCTGAAAATAACACGATCTATCTAAATAATATCTATAATAACTCAATGGGTAATGGATTTGATAATTGTTCTAACAACAATTGGAATAATAGTACTCATGGTAACTACTGGGATAGCTATAACTGGTATACTGAGGGGGCATGGGATAACAGTACTGATGGTATATTTGACAGCCCCTATAATATTCCTGGTGGTAATGGTGTTGATAATTATCCACTTCGGGTTAGGTGGGATGGAAACAGTCTTCCAAATGGTACTGGAAGTATCTACGGTTATGTAAATGGTTCAGAGGGAAGTTTTGGCATTTATGGAGCAACAGTTGTATTATATCATAATCAAACCAATTTATTTATTATAGATCAAACAAATGTAACAGGATATTATAATTTTTCAAATTTACCGTCTAGTGATGATGATTATCATCTTCATTTTTTTAAAGATAGTGTATTGCAGTCTACCTGGTGCACTGCTACATTATCTCAGGATCCGGATCATCAAAACATAGATGTAACTGCATATTATTGGGGTGGAGGGGATTCATTTTTAAACCCGTATCAATCATCAGTTAATCGTTCATATATTTTCAATAACACGATACAGAGTTTTAACATCACTCTATTAAAAGAAACAGGTGAAGGTGTATGGTTAGATAATTTGAATATTACTCTACCTGTCGGATTCACATTTGAAGGAGAAAATGGTACAAGTATCTCAAGCTCTGGTTATACATTTGCTAATACTTCTAACAAAATGTTTTGGAATGCAACAAGTCCTGGTGGATTTGAGATTAGTTCTACTAATCATTTCTGGTTTAATGCTTCTTCAAATGCATCTTTAGGATCTGCTACTTTTAATATTTCAGCGACAAATCATTATGGAGGTAGCCAGCAGAATCTTTCTATTTCTGTTTATACTACTTCAACTTTTTATCTTTCTGGATATATCTATAATATTACTGGAAGTCCTCTTGAGGGTGGTACTGCAGAGGTAACAGTTACTGGTTATGCTGAAAGCGGTGGTCCTTCCACTCTTGGTACCTTTTATGGGGATTCTGGTGAAGATGGTAGTTTTAATATCACAGGTATACCAATTTGTCAGAATTATACTGAAATTGATACTAGTCAGGTTATGGGTCCTGTGGCAAGTGGTGATTTATTTTACCGTATAGCCGCCTATGAATACAATGACTCTAGTCAAAATTATGCTATTAACGCATCTAGAACACTACCTGATCTTCCTGCTGCAGAACTAATAAGTATGATAGGAAACCCTGAGTTTTATTTAATTCCTGCAGTTTCTTTTAATGTAACTGCAATAGGACCTCAATATAATTATCATGAGTCTCCACCGACTATAACAGATTATACTTCTAAAAATTTCTCGATTATGATAAAAGATCAAGAATTAGGTTATTCTGTGAATGAATTTGACACACAGTCACCTTATAGAATTTTTTCCGTACCTGCTGGTAGAAACTACTCTTTTAGTATTTATCCATCTGAGTCATTTCCAATTAGCATACGTTTGAATGATATAATTTCAACTTGTAGGGATGATGATGGCGACTTTCAAATATCAAATGTGACCACTAACTGTAGAGCCTACAATGGCACATATTTAGTAAATGTCACGGTAAACACAACATCATTCATCAAGCCTCTAACGGGTAATTTTACAGGTATAACTAATCCAACTAGTATGAGAATAGTTGGATACAATATGGAAACAGAAAATATGGTTTTTGAACAATGGCCACTACCTTTTAACTTTGGTTATGAAGGCGGATATAGTAATGATACATATAATCTGACACAATATAATTATACTATTTATTTACCTGCAACTACAGCTCCTTCAAATATGATGTTGAGAGCTTATGCAAACACCAGTTCTGGATACTACATGGGAACTGAAATTATTAATGCATCAGATGGTCAACTTAGTGTTTCGGATCTTAACTTTATTATGGAAAAACTAATTAATGGTACAGTTAGATCGATTAGTACCAATAATGTAGCAAACTGGTGGACAAGTGAAAATATTGTAAATACTACTGCTGTTTTGTTTAAGTTAGTAAGTACCAATGGAACTCACTTGGATAATCAAAATGCTTTTGTTGAAGTAAAAAGAACACTTGACGATGGAACAGATTATATGACAATGATAGATGCTCAAAACGGCCAATTTAACCTTTCTATAGTCAACGGTTCAAGCATTAAAAAACTAACAATTTACTCTCAACAATATGCACCAATATCAGCTCCAGTAAGCGCAACAGTTCTAAATGGAACATACACTGGAAATAACAGTTTTTTCAATTGTTCAAATGGTGTTTGTAATATAACAATGAGGCAGTTTGGACAGTTTGACCCTCTTGTAGAAAACTCAAGTTTTACAATGAAAATGTTTATATCAAATAATTCTTGTAATGTACCAAATCCACCTGATTCTTATAGTTTAGGAGGAGGCATGAATGAGTCAAATTTTTCACCTTTGAATGCAATTTTAAAAGGTGATATCAATATGATGATTTCAACACCTAACGTATCTGTTTACTATATCAATGTTGATTTACTTGCATCAGGCCCACCTGATGCCGCATTTACAGATCAAGGTGAAGAAGAAGGTTTTACAGCTTTATGGAAATTCGGCAGTCAAGGACCTGAAATTTATGACTATGTTATACTTGGTGTAAACTACACAGGTACACCATTTGAAAATGCAAGTACAATTCGTTTAGATATCCCATATCTTTATGATAATGATTTCAACGAACTATGGAATAGATCAAAAGGCCACAATTTAACACACATAAATAATTGGGACAATCTAAGTGATTATAGAGATTTTACAGGAGCATATGAGGCTTATTTAGATGGAACTGGAGTAACAGCAAGTACCACTGATAGAACACTACAAAATGGTTTAGCCTATAATGATGAAACAAATAAAACCTTCTGGTTTAAGATACCTCACTTTTCAGCTGTAGGTGGACAGATTCAAGCTGATTACACACCAGATCCACCAAGTAGTTTTATTGCAGATGCTTCAGATACTACTGATACTATTTCATTATCTTGGACAAAAGGAAACAAAGCAGATTACACATTAATACAGAGAAAAATTGGGCAATATCCTAGTAGTAGAACTGACGGAACGACGATCTACAATAATACCGGTGTTACTTTTACAAATACAAGTCTTTCAGAAGATACGTCTTACTATTATCGTGCCTGGAGTTACAACACAACTGGTGGAACATGGAGTAGCAGTTATGTTTCAGATACAGCAACAACGGGTAGCAGTAGCAACCCATCTTCTCCTGATGATGGAGATGATGATCCAGTAATTCCACAACAAACTATTACAGCAGATGCAGGAGGAACAGATGGAACATATACTGGTGATGAGGATACAGCTATAACTTTTAATGCATCAGGAAGTTCATCAGATTATGATGACATTGTTGGATATCGTTGGGATTGGACAAATGATGGAACATGGGATACAGACTGGTTGACAACAGCTACAACAACACATACATTTGCTGATCCGGGAACATTTACTGTAAAACTTGAAATCAAAGATAACTCAAGTAATACAGATAATGACACCGTTGAAGTAACAGTTAACGATGTTGATGAAAAACCAACAATTTCTGGAGTATCGCATACTCCAACAACGGTAACAGATGAAGATGAGGTAACAATTTCTGCAACTGTATCAGATAATATTGGTATTTCTAAAGTAGAACTTTATTGGAATGCTACACAATCCAAAAATATGACTACATCAAATAACGAAACTTATACTGCAACAATAGGTCCATTCCCAGCAGAAACCACTATAGAATATTACATAAAAGCATATGATACAGCTGATCAAAACACAACCTCTGATACTTATGATTTCACAGTTGAAACCGTAACAGTTGATAATGAAACATCAAAAGAAATAGGCAATATGTCCTCAAATGAAACACAGGAGATAACCGAAGAAGAACTAAAAGGAACAAATATAGATAAAGTAACAGTTAAATCAAATAAAAATCTTAGCGACATAAAAATAACTATCAAAAAACTAAGTACTAAACCAACTGATACAGATGAACCAACAGAGGATGATGTTTCAACAGATGACTCGGAAGTAGAATCTGTAAAAGTTTATTCATACATGGATATAAATCTTTCAGCAAACCAAACACTATCTGATGGAGATGTTGAAATCACAATAAATTTCAAAATCGAAAAAACCTGGCTCACTCAAAACAATATCACTAAAGAAAATGTTGTCCTAATGAGAAACAAAAATGGTAAATGGATCAAACTTGAAACCACGGTAACTGATGAGAACAATACTCATGTGTTCTTTGAAGCAGTAACCAATGGAACCTCAACATTTGCAATAATCGGATCTACACCAAAACAAGATACAACTGAAACCGGTGGAAAAGACAAAGAATCCTCTGGTGGCATACCTGCTATACCAATAGTAATCGGTGTGATTCTTGTGATAATACTACTGATAGTGTTCCTGTTTAAATCAGGATATCTTTATGTTGAAGAAGTAGAAGAAAAGGAACATAAAAAAGAAGAGAATCCTGATAAAGAAAAACTATTGGAGTACTATGAAGGACCAGAAGATAAAAAGAAAAAAACTAAAGAATCCGACAAAAAAAATTCTAAAAAAGAATCAACTAAAAATAAAAAAGACAAAAAATAAAACAATTTTTTTTTCTTTTTCTTTATTTTCCATATTTTTTAAATAACTGTTTAACTATTTCATAAAACTTATATTTGTTTTTTGTGGAGGTATGAATAGTATTTATGGAAATAGAAACAGTTGAAATAGAAAAACCAGAGGATATGAATTTTATACTCGGTCAATCACATTTCATTAAAACAGTTGAAGATCTTTATGAAGCAATAGTTAATAGTGTTCCACAGGCAAAGTTTGGTATAGCCTTCTGTGAAGCAAGTGGAGATTGTAAAATACGAAGTACTGGTAATGATAAAGAGTTACAGAGTCTTGCTGAAAAAAATGCTTTAAATATAGGCGCGGGTCATTCTTTTATAATTTTTTTGAAAGAATGTTTTCCTTTACATGTTTTAAAAAATGTACAGAAAGTCCCAGAAGTCTGCAATGTTTTTTGTGCAACAGCAAATCCAACTAAAATCCTTGTTGTTGAAACCAGAAATGGTGAAAAAAATGGACGAGGAATTGTTGGTGTCGTTGATGGATACATCCCTGATGCTGTTGAAAATATGGATCAGAAAAAATGGCGTCATAAGTTTTTAAGAGATATTGGTTATAAAAAATAGTTTAGAATCCATGTTTGCCAACAAGGGGAACAAAAGCACAACCACCGAGATTCATGGATTTTATATTCCCTTCTTTGTTTTTTTCAAGTAGTTTAAGTTCACAGAGTCTACTTCCAACAGGAATTAAAAGTTTACCTGGTTTTTTCAGTTGATCTATCAATGGATCAGGTACACCGGGTGATGCACAGGTTACATAAACTCGATTATAAGGAGCATATTTAGAAAGACCCTGCGATCCATCACCTATTTCTATTGTAACATTTTCCATACCTGTTTTTTTAAGATTTTTTTTGGCTTTTTCAGCAAGACCTTCAAAACGTTCAATAGAATACACATGTCCTTTTTTACCAACAATTTCAGAAATTATAGCTGCGTGATAACCCGATCCTGCTCCGATCTCAAGGATTTTTTGATCTTTTTTTAGGTCAACTGCTTCAGCCATTATAGCAACCATATGAGGTGCAGAAATTGTTTGACCCTCTCCAATTTCAAGGGGTGTATCTAAATAGGCTTTTGATTTTAAATGAGGTGGTATAAAATTTTCACGAGGAATTTTTAAAAAAGCTTTTTCTACTTTTCTTGTTGTTATTCTTCCTTCTCTTTTTAGTTTTTCAACAAGATTTTTTCTTTCATCTTTTAACATTTTTTTCCCTGTTCTCAAATTCTTTTAAACAAGGTTTATTGTTTTTAAGTTTTTAGGTATCATTTTTTTATAGAACTAATATTATTCAACCTGAAGTATCAGATTGAAGGGTTTTAAAAAATGGTTTCAAAAAAAACTGCTGTAGTAGCTCTTGGCGGGAATGCTCTTATAAAAGAAGGGCAGAAAGGTGATATTCATGAACAGTTTGCTAACACCCGTGAGGTTTCTAAACATATTGTAAATATGATAAAAAAAGACTGGAAGGTAATACTTACTCATGGTAATGGACCTCAGGTGGGTGCTATTCTTCTTCAAAATAATCTTTCACGTGATGTACTGCCGCCTATGCCTTTGGGTGTTTGTGTAGCTGAAAGCCAAGGCCTTATAGGTTATATGATACAGCAATGTCTAACTAATGCTTTAAAAAAAGAAGATATTGATATACCTGTGGCATCTGTTATAACTCAGGTTTTAGTTGATAAAAAAGATCCCTCTTTTAAAAATCCTACCAAACCTATTGGTCCATATTATAAAAAAAAGGATATTAAACAACTCGAAAAAGATGGTTACACATTAAAAGAGTTTTCTAAGGGTTGGCGTATAGTGGTTCCATCTCCTGATCCTATATCTATTGTTGAAAAAAAAGCGATAAAACAACTAATTGATGATGAAATACTGGTTGTAGCAGCAGGTGGCGGTGGTATGCCAGTTGTAGAAAAAAAAGACTGGGGTTTAGATGGTGTTGAAGCAGTGGTTGATAAAGATTTAGCATCCGAACGTCTTGCTGAAGATGTTCAGGCTGATGTTTTATTGATTCTTACTAATGTTGAAAAAGTTTTTTTGAATTATAACACTGATAAACAAGAAGCACTTGAAAGGGTTTCGTTGTCTGAAGTTAAAAAATATTATGATGATGGTCATTTCCCAGCGGGTAATATGGGTCCTAAGATTCTTGCTGCTATTCGTTTTTTGGAATCTGGTGGAAAAAAAGTAATTATTTCTCATGTTGAATGTGGTTGGCAGGCTTTTAAAGGTGAAACAGGGACGCATATAACAAAATAATTTTATTGTTTTTTTTATCCGTTTTTTTTATAAGACCTTTGTTTTATACAGGTGTTTAAGTTTTATGGATACATCAGAAATACAAAAAGAAATCGAAAAACTCGAGAAAGAGATTTCAGAGACTCAGAAAAATAAGGCTACAGAGCAGCATCTGGGTCGCTTGAAAGCTAAAATTGCTAAACTTCGTGATAAAAAAGATAAACTTAGTAGTAAAGGTGGAAAGGGAAAAGGTTTTTCTGTTAAAAAAACAGGGGATGCAACAGTAGGACTAGTAGGTTTTCCCAGTATCGGTAAAAGTACTCTTCTTAATCGTTTAACTGGTGCTAAAAGCGAGGTTGCACATTATGAGTTTACCACTCTTGAAACAATACCAGGTATGATGAAATATAAGGGTGCAAATATCCAGATTTTGGATTTACCAGGACTTATACAGGGTGCTCATCAAGGAAAAGGACGTGGTAGAGAGGTACTCTCAGCTGTTCGATCAGTAGATTTAGTTTTGTTTATGGTTGATGCTCAGGAGGATGACCATTTGGAGCTTATGTCCAAAGAACTATATGATGCAGGACTAAGGTTGAATCAGAGAAAACCTGATGTTCGGATAAACAAAAAAGGACATGGAGGTATCACAGTAACCTCTGCTATAGAGCTTTCACATCTAAACATCGAAGTTATCCGATCTATTTGCTCGGAGTATCTTATTAATGCAAATGTTAACATACGTGAGGATATCACAGAGGACCAACTAATAGATGTCCTTCAGGAGAACTGTGATTATATACCTGCTTTTGTAGTGATTAATAAAAAAGATTTATTTCCAAAAGAAAAAATCAAAGAAAAAATAAAAAAGGTTAACTCTAAAGGATGGGAATCTATAGCTATTTC
Organism: uncultured Thermoplasmatales archaeon; assembly: GCA_964391965.1. Classification (GTDB taxonomy): domain Archaea; phylum Thermoplasmatota; class E2; order DHVEG-1; family DHVEG-1; genus JAZKSG01. Next base: position 10,455 of record CAYMOC010000030.1, read on the forward strand.
AGCTGAAAAAGGACTAGGCTTAGAAAAACTAAAACAGATGATTTTTGAAAAACTAAATCTCATCCGGATTTATATGAAACCCGTGGGTGAACAAGCAGATCTAGAAGAACCTTTGATTATGAAAAAAGGTGACACAGTTGAAGATGTTTGTCGTAAACTCCATCGTGATTTCAAAGATAGTTTTCGTTATGCAACAGTATCAGGCCCATCTGCAAAACATGATATACAAAAAACAGGGCTTGAACATAAACTCAAAGATAAAGATATTCTCACTATAGTTGTAACAAGATAAAAAAAAATTATAATTATTTTTTGTTTGTTTTAAACATTTTTTTAACATTCTTCATAATATGTTTCTCATTGAGTTCATATTTTTCAAGAAGATCCACAGGTTCACCACTCTCACAGAACATATCCTGTATACCCATACGTTTAAAACTTGTACCGATTCCCTTATCAGATAATGTTTCAGCTACAGCTCCACCCAGTCCACCTATTATGCTGTGTTCCTCTGTGGTGATTATACCATTTGTGTCTTTTGCAGCTTTAATTACTATTTTTTCATCAAGTGGTTTAATAGTATGCATGTCAACAACTCTTGTATCGATTTTATCTTTTTCTTTTAAAATCTCAGCTGCTTTAAGAGCAGGTTCAACCATAGTGCCACATGCAATAATTGTGAAATCAGAACCATCTCTAACAGTTATTCCTTTTCCAAATTTTAGATTTTTAACTTCTTTTTCATCATAGATAACAGGTGATTTAGCCCGACCCACACGTGCATAAACTGGTCCTTTTCCTTCTGCCATCAGTTCTACTATACGCGATGTCTGAACCGCGTCACTAGGCGCAAGAACAGTCATATTAGGTAGAACACGCATTAATGCAAGATCTTCTATCATTTGATGACTTGCTCCATCTTTACCAACACTTATACCTCCATGTGTAGCAAAGATTTTCACATTAGCCTCAGAATAAGCCATATCTATACGTATTTGATCATAAACACGGCCAGTTGCAAAAACCGCAAAAGTACTAACAAAAGGAATTTTACCGCTAGATGCTAATCCTGCAGCAGTTGTAATCATATTAGCTTCAGCTATACCCATTTCAAAAAAACGATCAGGGTATTTTTTTCCAAACATAATGGTTTTTGTTGATTTAGCAAGATCTGCATCGAGAACAACTATGTTTTTGTTTTTTCCACCCAACTCTACAAGTTTTTCTCCATATGCTCCTCGGGCGTATAGCATGTCTCCTTTTTTAGTATTCATTTTTTCTCCCTCAGTTTTTCTTCAACTTTTGTTAATTCACGCATTGCCACATCATATTCCATTTCATTTGGTGCTACTCCATGGAAATCAACATTGTTTTCCATAAAGGATACTCCCTTTCCTTTAACAGTATTCAGAATTATCATAGAGGGTTTTTTTTCATGATCATCTGCTTCATCAAGTGTTTCAAGTATTTTTCTGATATCATGCCCATCTATCTCATAAACATTCCAACCGAAGGCTTCCCATCGTTCTTTAATTGATTCAAGTCTAAGAACTTCTTCAGTGTTACCATCGATTTGAAGAAAGTTACGATCCAGTAATGCTACCAGGTTGTCTAGATGATAATGTGATGCAGAGGCTGCAGCCTCCCAGATTTGTCCTTCATTTGTTTCACCATCTCCAAGCATAACATAAACATGATAGTCTTTTTTATCAAGTTTACCAGCAAGAGCTGCTCCTAATCCAAAAGAAAGACCATGACCAAGTGAACCTGTGCTAGCTTCAATACCTGGTGTGCATTTACAAACCGGGTGTCCTTGAAGCATCGAGTTAATATTTCTTAGTTTTTTTAATTCTTTAACCTCAAAAAAACCTGATTCTGCAAGAGCTGCATACAATGCTGGAGCAGCATGACCTTTACTTAATATAAATCGATCTCTATCAGGATCCTTAGGATTAGTTGGATCAAAGTTCATATGTGAGAAATATAAAGCTACTATTGCATCCGTAGCAGAAAGCGAACCACCAGGATGACCTGATTTAGCTAGAAAAAGCATTTCTATTATATGTTTTCTCAGCTTCACAGCTATCTGCTCTAATTTATTTATATATTCGTCATCGTAACCGGACATTTTTTTGATTGCCTCCCCTTCAGGAAAATAATATTGAAAACTAAAGGGACAATCACCGAGGTATATGATACCAATGTAAATAGTTTTTGAAAAAAAATTTTTATTTAATTAATCTGTATTTTTTGTGTATTTATTAAAACGACTTAAAGTGTACAAATCATCATAGATTTCTGGTCTTATATCTCTAAGAACTGGCCGGTTTGCTCGATAATTGGAAATTGTATCAAGATCTATTTCGAAAGTGGTTATGTTTTCTTTATAGTAAGGTGCTTTACAAAGTTGGTTTGCAAGTGGATCATATGCTTGTGAACCACCCCAGAATGTTAGGTTTTCTTGTGTTCCAACTATATTTGTGTACATAAAAAATACTGTGTTTTCCACGGCTCTAGCAGGTATCAATGTTTCAAAATATTTTCTAGAGATATTAGGTGATGCTGATATGCAGACTATTATTTCTGCTCCTTGTAAAGCTAAAGCTTTTGATAATTCTGGGAAAAAAATATCGTAACATATTATGATACCAATTTTTCCAATTTTTGTGTTGAATACTTTTATTTTTTCTCCTTGGTCAAAAAATATTTTTTCTTCAAATGGTCCAAATGTTGGTAGGAACCATTTGTTGTATGAATCTATTTTTTTATCAGGGTGAATAAGGATTGCTGAATTGTTTATTATTCCTTTTACCTCTGTTTTTTTTGTGGGCATTCCAAAGATTATGTGAGCGTTGTTTTTTTCTGCGAGTTTAGCTATTTTTTTTATTGATGGACCATTTATGGGTTCGGATAGTGTTCTGAATTCATCTTTGTTAGGGTATCCTGTTAATGTTGTTTCTCCGAAAACATAGAGATCTGCTTTTTCTTTTTTTATGAATTTTTCTATTTTTTTTATGTTTGCTGTTTTATTTCCGATTTCTGGTCTCATTGATATTAAAGCTGTTTTCATTTTATTTTTCCTCATATGTTAAAGGTTATGGATTTAGGTCAGGTGTATGATTTCTTTGTATTATAATTTTTTTTAGTTTAATTTTTAAGAAAAATTATTAAGAGACCTTTAATATATTGTTTTATTAGAGTGAGACGGAAAAAGTTGATGCTGTATATTGTTGATTGCATAATATGCAATTATTTATATATGGTGTTGTTGATTCAAAATAGGAAGGGATGTATGAGAGAATAGGATAATATTTGAGTTGTATTGGTTTAAATATTATAAGAAATCTCTGTATTGATGAGGAAAAAAATGTTTAGGATTTAAGGAGGATGATGGAGAAATGAAGAATAAGATTTTGGAGAGAGTTGATGATGCAATAGAAGCGATGAAGCCTGCTATTGAGAAAAGGATGCCTTATCGTAAATGGAAAATGCATATTAATCTTCCTTGGGATGATACTTTTACGATTCTATTTGAGTATTCTGAGGATCTTTCTAACCGTAAGGATGGGAAGCTTATTACTAAATATGAATTGAGTAATCGTTTTTGGTTTACAGCTGCTGAACCAAATGTAGTAAAGTATAAGTTGATTCGTTTTACTAATGATAAAAAAGAGGGTGAGCTTTTAAAGACAGAGGATGTTAATTTGACTGGAGCGGGTAATGTTAGTACTCAGGTTGATAAGGAATTAGATTCTAAGAAATCGTCTAGTACTTCCAGTAGCTCTTCGAGTTCCTCTTCTTCAAATTCCAGTAGTTCTAGTAGTTCTTCGAGTTCGTCTAGTAGTAAGTCTTCTAGTAATGATAGTAGTAAGGATAAGAAAATGGAGCAGCCTGTTAAGGCTTAGTTTTTCTTTTTTATTCTTTTTCTTTTGTTTTTATTTGTTAAGTGTTGTTTTGGTTGTTTTGGTTTTTTTGTTTTTTTGCAAATATAACACGATAGCTTTTTATACTATAAATTGCAAAGTATAACATGTGACTGGATAAAGTCCTTAGTCAAACGGATAAAACGTTGTCGTAAGGATGGTGAGGAAATATGAAAGTAAGTCAAAAAAATTGTAAAAAAACAATCACAACAATAATCTTTCTAATAATGGTAACATCAGTAATAGTCATAAACATAAACGTAAAAGGTGAAGAAACAAACTTTATGTCACCAACAAGCACAGGTGCACATTATAACGATTTTAACAATGCTGACGGAGCATTTGAAAAAGATGAAGAACCCAGTACAATTTATGCAACAGCTTTATTGTCAGGCAGTCAACAAGATTATTCAGATTTTGGATTTAGAATAAACTCTGAGGCAAAAATTGAAGGTATAACCGTAGAAATAGAGGGTACAGCTAAAGGAGAAGTAAATTTTCAAGTTCAACTTAGTAAAACCGCAGGAGAAACCTGGACCTCTCCAGAATCTGGTACTTTTATAGAATCTACAAATGATCAGATTGTATCACTTGGAGGAGATCTATGGGGTACAACTTGGAATCCTTCGGATTTGGAGGATGGAAGATTTTCTCTTCTAATAACACATTCAGGAGCACCAACTCATTTCGACGAACCTAAATTGCCAGAAAAAGATTCGCCACAAGAGTTAGATCCAGTATTAGCCGTGGATCATATCAGGGTAAAAGTTCAATATACTTTAAATCAAAATGAAAACCCTGTAGCTGAAGATGACTTTCCAGATGATATATACAACGATGTTGGAAAGAATTTGTACATACTTAGTAATGATTATGACCCTGATGGGGAATTAAACCTTGATTCTATTACTATAATACAAGATGCATCACATGGAACAACATCTGTTCAGACAGGTTACGTAGGTTACAGTCCTGATGAAGGCTATGTAGGAGATGATAGTTTCACCTATACCGTTGATGATAATGAAGGTGCAACATCAAATGTAGCAACAGTTACACTTAATATTATTGATAGACCTAGCGGTGATCCTGTCGCAGAAGATGATTTCTATTCAGTAGATGAGGGTTATTCTATTGATGTTGCTGCACCCGGTGTTTTAGACAACGATTATGATCCTGAAAGCGACACAATACAGGTAACTGATATTATTACAAATCCATCATATGTAGCTTCTTTCAGCTGGAATTCAGATGGTTCTTTTACATACGAACATGATGGAAGTGAAACAACTTCTGATAGTTTTGTTTATGAGATTAGTGATGGAAATGGTGGTACTGATCAAGCAACTGTAACTATTACTATTAACACAGTAAATGATGACCCCGTTGCTGTTGATGATAGTTACTCTGTAGATGAAGAAAAAACATTAAATGTTGCTGTCCCCGGTGTTTTAGACAACGATTATGATCCTGAATCTGATACTCTTGAGGTTATTAGTATAATAGATAGCCCAGACTATGCATCATCATTTGATTTATACTCAGATGGTTCTTTTACATATGTTCATGATGGAAGTGAAACAACTTCTGATAGTTTTGTTTATGAGATTAGTGATGGAAATGGTGGTACTGATCAAGCAACTGTAACTATTACAATTAACCCAGTAAATGATCCTGGTTCAAATAATCCTCCAGTGCTTTCAAATGAAAACCCCTCTGATGGTGCAACAAATCGTCCAAGATCGTTAACATGGAGTATTGATATATCTGATCCAGATGGTGATCTTTTTGATTGGATAATCGAATGCAGTAATGATGATGCTAACAGTGGTACTGATGATATTAATGGCACAAAACAATTGTCAATTTCTGGTTTATCATATGACACACAATACACTGTAACTGTGGATGTTTATGATGGCGAAACCTGGACAAATGACACTTTTACATTTAGAACAGAAGAAAACAATAATAATCCACCTCCACCTCCACCTCCACAAAATAATGCTCCATCTATCCCAGTTGTATCAGGTTCTGAGGAAGGAATCATAGGCGGGAATTATGTATTCACAGCCGAGTCGACTGATTCAGATGGCGATCAAATAAGTTACAGATTCGATTGGGATGACGGAACAATAAGCGAATGGACAAGCTTTGAAAATTCAGGCGAAGAAGTAAGTCTCTCCCATAGTTGGAGTTCAGCGGGTTCCTACAATGTTAAAGCACAAGCAAAAGATAGTGAAGACATAAGCTCCTGGTCTGATTCGATAACAATATCCATAAATGAAGAAACACAAGACAAACCAAAATCATTGATCAGATTAGATAATATTTCAGAAAAAACTGTGATATTCAACGCTTCCAGAAGTTACGATCCAGATGGAAATATAGTAGAATATCTTTGGGATTTCGGTGATGGAGAAACAGAAACAGGTCTAGTAGTGACTCATGTATATGATGAATATGGTGAATATTTTGTATTCTTAAAAGTCACAGATAACGATGGTTTAAACAGTACAGGCCTTTATCTTCTAAATCTTTCATCAACAATAAATGAGAAACCTGAAGCGAAAATGGTTTTCAGCATAACAGATCTTACTGTAAGTTTTGATGCATCAAATAGTAATGATGCTGATGGAGATAATATTCAATTTGTATGGGATTTCGGAGATGGAACGACACTTGCAACAAATGAAACCTCAATTGAACACAACTATGATGAACCCGGGGAATATGAAGTAACATTAACTGTTATCGATGAAAACGGTGGAAATGATACATTCCATAGAACTATTAACGTTGAAGGAAGTTCTCCAATAGATGACTCAGAAGAAAAAGATGACGAAAATAAATCTTCATTTTCAGCTATGATTTTTATTATCTTATTTATGATAATAATTGCTGTGATAATAGCGGTTTTTATATTGTACAAATATCCTCAAATATTCTACAAACCTAAACCTGTTGTTCAAAATTCTTATGAAGGATATGATAACTATAATGAACCCGTTCCATTGAATGGTGGTTTGTATGCACCTGCTGAAGAAGATGATTCTTATGAACCAGCAAATGCTGCTCCTGCAGCAGCTGCTTTAACTGATAGTTTTCATCCAGAGTCAATAAATAATCAACAGGTTAACACGGAATCTGATGTTGTTGAGTTCTCCGAGATTGAAGAAGATGAATCTGAAACCGAGTTTTCTGAAGTAAAAGAAGATAAAAATGAAAATGTTGATTTAGAAAAAGATTTTTCAGTAGATAACAATGATGAAAAAGAAGCCTTTGAGAATAATCCATTTGATCCTCCTGTCAAAACTGAAGACACTGTAGATGAAATAGCTGATGTTTCAGTTGATGAGGATATTGAGGAACCTGAAATAAATAGGAGTTCTGAGGCAATTAATGATGGTTTGATTTCTGAATCTGTTGAACATGTTGAACCAATTGATGAAGATGGTATTGTTGAAGCACCACAGGATGTTTTTTCATCTAATGAGGGTTCTAATAAAGAATTAGAGTCTGAAGTTAATGATATTCCTGGTAAATCTTTAGATGAAGCTTTGTCTTCTGCTGTTGAAAAAAGAAAATTTGATGCACCTATTACTCCTGCTTCAGAGGTTGGTAGTCCTTCTGTGGAACCTGTTGAAGAAGTAAATGATGATATATTGACAGGTCCTGAGGATGATTTTGTTGAACCAGATGATATTGATCATGATCCTATTGGTGATCTTAATGGGGAAGTAGAATCTGATGTTGATGATAAGAATCAATCTAAGAAATCATCTGTTTCTAAGAAGAAAGATAAGAAATCTTCATCTAAGAAGGATTCTAAGAAAAGTAAAGGTAAGTCTTCTAAAAAAGGTAAAAAGAGTTCTAAGGGTAAATCTAAGAAGAAATCTGGTAAAACATCTAAAAAATAATTCTTTTTTTTTACTTATTTTTTGTTTTAAAAAAAGTTTGTAAGAGGTACCCATCATTTTTTTTAAAAAAATTTGATGAGAGATGGGAATGGGATGCTTCAAATTTTTTTGATGAGGCACCTCTTCTTTTTTGTGAGTCTTTTTTTTGTTAATGGGATGTGTTTTTTATTAGGAAATTCCTTTGCAATGCAAAGGCGCATTGCACAACGTAGTATATTATTTTAGGTATTTAAACATTTCGCTCTTTGCATTGCACTAAAGCCTGTCAATAGAGAAATGCATAAATATCCTTCAAAACATACAATATAGAAGCAATGGTCAGTTATCAAAACGAGATCGAACAAATCAAAAAAATACTCAAAGAAAACCCTAAAGGAATGACAGTTACAGATATAGCTAGAAAAATAAAAATCAACCGAAACTCCGTAGCAAAATACCTAGATATCATGAGAATCTCAGGCGTCGTCGACATGATAACATTCGGACCAGCAAAAGTATTTTTTCCAGCAACAAGAGTACCAGTATCAGATCTAGTAAACTATGTATCAGACTACATCATAATCTTTAATAATGATCTAAAAATAAAAATGATAAACGAATCCTTCCTAAAATTTTTAAACAAAGAAAGAGAAGAACTCATAGGTCAAAATTTTAATGACAACATCCTAAAAATCTTCAAAGACAACACAGACCTCTCCATCTCTATTAATGAGGCATTAGAAGGAAAAATATATCATAAAGAAGTCGATTTTACAAAAGATGGTCAGAATCTTTATTTTAAAATAAAAATCCTGCCAACAAATTTTGAAGATGGAGGTCAGGGAATCGCTTTAGTTATTACAAATATCACAAGAAAAAAACTTTTGGAGAAAGCCTTAAAAGATAATCAAAAAACTTTTGGAAACCTTATTGATAAATAATAAAAATATTTTTTTTTATTTTGGAATAGTAATTATCAATAATGATATCCCAAAACACATTAAAGTTACCAGTGTTAGTAAGGCATTGGTTTTCAGATCAAATATTTTGATCCATTCAAGTATACTAAGAATAATAAATGAGAGTACAAGCATAACTACTAATGCTACTAATGCAAACGCTACAACATCTACAATAATGAAATTTTGTCGGGTTAAGTTTTCAATAAGAGCCCATATGATTGAAAAATATGAAAGAATTCCTATGGTTATTTGTGCTTTGGTTAACTGTTTCATACAGTTTATTTGTGAGTGTATATTTGTTTATAAAGGTTTTTAAAACATTTTTTCAATGTGTTATCCCGAAATTACTTTCTTCTGGAAAATAAAGTAAATGATTTACTTTAT
>CAYMOC010000031.1:0-19535 GCA_964391965.1 uncultured Thermoplasmatales archaeon
CTTTTTTAGATTTTTTTGCTTTCTTCTTTTTCCCAGGCATTTTATTTTTTTTCCTCCACTTTTTTATAAGTGTTATATATGATAGAATATTATACATAAAAACAACCTTTGGATTCCAAGGAAAAAACAATTTATTTCCATAAAATCCTGTAAAAAATTCTTATTTTCTTAAATAAAACAAAGTATAACTCAATAACAAAAAAATCAATATTTTTTTAGGGTAATTCTAACGGTGAAAGAAACTCACTATCTGCTTCTAAAACAGTTATAATCTCCTCATCTTTTAAACCAACAACTAAAATTTTTTTCTCAAGAATATCTTTTAGTTGTTTATAGGATTCAGTCACAATAAAAATAGCCATTCTTTTTTCTCCAGATATCTGATAAATTCTTAAAACATTTTTAATCTTTTTAAGTTGAATAATTTTTTCATCAATATTAACTGAAGATACAGGATTAGCAAGAATTATTGCATAAAAATTCAAACCAAGAGCAGTTTTATCAATCATAGCAGTATAACCCTGGATGATTCCTTCTCTTTCTAAAACCTTGATCCTATCGCGAATTGTTGTTTCAGATCTTTTAAGCTCTTGAGCAATCTGTTTATAACTCATCCTAGCATCTTTTTGTAGAAGATAAAGTATTTTTTTGTTAATATTATCAATTTTCACTTTAATTGTTATCCATAATTAGGTATTTAAAAAAATAGTTTTGTTTGTAAGCCGCTGACGGGAATTGAACCCGTGACCTATTCCTTACCAAGGAATCGCTATACCTCTAAGCCACAGCGGCATATATTTAATAAATATTTTTTTGTTTTTTTCTCTGAATAAAGGAAGTGTTTATTTTACTTTTCGCCAAAAAACATTGTTCTTAAAAAGAAAAATTTTTATATTAAAAGCTTTAATAAAAATAGTGTGTTGTTGGGGCAAAAAAATATTATTCCTCTTAAAAAACAAAAAAAGGGGGAGGAATATCCTTGAGATATGATGGTGTAGCACCTATCTATGACTGGATGTTTTTGGTAGTAAGAGGAAACAAAAAAAACAATAATTGACCCCATTTTTTTCTTTTTTTTAGGTTGAAAGGGAATAATTATAAACAACATCGTTTATGTTCCTCCGGTAAAATCACTTATTGAGGTGAAATGGTATCAATCCTGTAGATCTTCCTGATGTTCAATCTGGTCCATCTGAACAACATTTTAAAATAAACCGTGTCGGTGTAACTGGTGTCAAAAAACTTGTTAATGTTAAAAGGCCTAACAGAGAAAAAAGTATTCCATTGGTTGTAAAAATGGATCTTTTCGTTGATCTTCCTTCAACACAAAAAGGAAGTCATATGAGCCGTAATCTTGAACTTATCGATGAATTGTCTGATATGAATCTAAATAAACCTGTTTCTGATCTTGAAAGTTTTTGTGCGATGGTTGCTAAAAATCTTCTTAAAAAACATGAATATGCTACAACTGCAGAAGTTAAAGCAGAGGCTGATTATTTTCTTGAAAGAACTTATCCATCTGGTAAAAAAGGACTAGAGCCTTTTAAACTTGTAGCAGAAGCAAAGGCAGATAAAAACACTGTGAAAAAACTAATTGGTGTAAAAGTAATAGGTATGACAGCTTGTCCCTGTGCTATGGAAGTAATACGGCAAATCGGGAAATACACAAATGATAGTGTTCCACCATCTCATAACCAGCGGAATATAACAACTCTCATGATCGAAATACCTGAAGAAAACAAAGATGTTGATGCTAATGATTTAATTGATATCGTCGAAAAATCATTCAGCAGCCCTACCTATGGAATACTAAAACGTGGTGATGAAGGAAAACTTGTGTATGATGCCCATATTAAACCAAAGTTTGTTGAAGATGTAGTCCGGGATATACTAAGTTTCGTTCTAAAAAAATATATTAATCTTCCTGATGATGTAATAGTTGTAGTAAGAAGTGAAAGTGAGGAATCCATTCATAAACATAATGCTTTTGCTGAAAGAATAACAACTCTTGGTGAATTAAAAAAATAAATTTTTTATGAATGTTGTATCAGAAATCAAAAAAATATTCAAAGATGCTGGAGAAACCAGTTTTATTCTTTTTAAAATATTGATACCTGTTAGTATCATTGTTAAAATACTTTCAGAAATAGGTCTTGTTAAAACAATATCGGGTTATCTTGAACCAGTTATGGGCCTTGTTGGACTTCCGGGTGATTTCGCTCTTGTATGGGGTACTGCTATGATTACTAATATTTATGGTGGTCTTATTGTTTTTCTAAACTTATCTTTATCTAATACATATTCTGTAGCCCAGGTAACAATTCTTGCAACAATGATCCTTGTCGCACATAGTTTCCCTGTGGAAATACGTATCGCTCAAAAAGCAGGGGTACGTGCTCGTTTTTCAATTTTGTTTCGTTTCCTATCTGCCATAATAATTGGGGCTATTTTAAGCCTGGTTTTTAATTTTTTTAATTTGTTTAATGAAAACACAAATATTATCTGGCAACCTCAAAATATTGATCAAAGTTTAACACAATGGATTATTAATGAACTCAAAAACTATCTAATGATTTTTTTTATAATACTTGCTTTGATCACACTTATCCATATCCTTAAAAAATCTGGAATCATTGAAAAACTCAACAATGCTTTTGAACCAGGTTTAAAGTATTTAGGGATGAGTAAAAATGCTGCACCACTAACCATTATAGGTTTAACCCTTGGTATCTCATATGGCGGCGGACTTATAATAAAAGAAGTACAGGAAAACAATCTTGGTAAAAAAGATGCATTTTTATCTGTTTCAATGCTTTGTCTTTCACATAGTCTTATAGAGGATACACTTATCATGGTCTCAATAGGTGCATCATTTGTTGGTATTCTTTTTGCACGTGTTTTTTTCACAATAATAGTTATGATTATACTAATCCAAGTTATAAAAAAACTCTCAAATAAAACATTTAAGAGATTTTTTTCACGGAAAAATTAGTTGATTCAAAACCTTTAAAATAAACTATCTTCATTACAGCAAAACATGGCAAAATATAAGATAGCATGGCTTCCAGGTGATGGCGTTGGAAACGACGTTATGGATGCTGCAAAAATTGTTTTAGATGAAATTAATCTTGACGCTGAATATATTCCTGGAGATGTTGGTTGGGAGTTCTGGAAAAGTGAAGGCGATCCATTACCAGAGCGGACTATTAAACTTCTAAAGGAAACAGATTGTTGTCTTTTTGGAGCAATCACTTCTAAACCTAATCAGGAGGCTCAAAAAGAACTTGATCCTAAACTCAAAGACGAAGGCTATGTTTATTCCAGCCCTATTGTAAGGCTTAGACAATTATTTGATTTATACACCAATCTTAGACCTTGTAAAGCCTTTGAAGGAAATCCATTAAACTACCGTGATGACATCGATCTGGTAGTGTTTCGTGAGAACACACAAGGTTTGTATGCCGGCGTAGAATTTCATCCTGTTCCAAAAGATGTTTTTGATGTTTTAAACAAAAATCATCCAAAAATGAAAAAATTTGAAAGCACTGCTCTTGATCAAATGGCGATATCAACTCGTATTTTCACACGTGGTGCATGTCATAGAATCATCAAAAAAGCATTTGATTATGCAAAAGAATACAACTATAAAACAGTAACACTAGTCGAAAAACCAAACGTTATCCGTGAAACCAGTGGAATGATGACTGAAGAAGCCCGTAAAATCAAAAAAGACTATCCCAATATTGAACTCTGGGAAACCAACATTGATGCCATGTGTATGTGGCTTGTAAAAAACCCACAGGATTATGGAGTACTTGTATCCTCTAACATGTTTGGAGATATAGTATCAGATCTTTCCGCACAACTTGTAGGAGGACTTGGTTTTGCTGCATCGGGAAACATGGGTGATAATTATGCATTGTTTGAACCAACTCATGGAAGTGCGCCAAAATATGCCGGAAAATACCGAGTTAATCCAACTGCTATGCTTATGAGTGTTAAACTAATGCTTGATTGGCTTGGTGAAAAAGAAGATGCTAAAAAACTACTGAACTCTATAGCAGCAGTAATCAAAGAAGGCAAAGTCAAAACATATGATCTGGGTGGCAAAAACACAAGCCTGGAAGTAGCTGAAGAAATAGCTAAAAAAATATAAAAAACATTTTTTTCTCTAATATTTTCTAGAAATTCTTTTTTTTATACTATTTGTAAATCTCCATCAAAATTGTCAATTATATGCGGGAACGGGAATGGTATTAACAACTGGCCAGTAAAAATATATGAGAAAATTTGCATAATGTCAAATAAAGGGTTCACATGAAAAAGAATCGTTGAAAACATCTTTAAAATTATTTTAGGATGACTGTACCACCAGTTTCTTGTAAATTTTGAAATATCTTCAGCAGATGTTTTTCCATTATCAATTGCTCTTGATATTCCATCAGTTACAGCGATTCTTCCATCTACAACTGTAACAGTTGAATATGTTCCAGTAAATGGAAGGGAAGTCAAAAATAAAACTCTACCAGATCCAGACATAGTGTTTAAAAAACTATCTTTAAAACTACAGTATTTGCCTAAAATATCATTTTGTATTTCAAGTTCACCCATTTCATTAAAACCACCAGAATAACAACTGTCTATTACTATGTAAAAACCTTTAGCATTGATTTCTACTAATTCCATATTTAATCTATCATCAGTAATAAAATTCTCGTCTTGAGTTACTATTGCTTGATCGAATCTCTCATCGCCATTATCATCTTTTATCGTAATTCCATGTCCAGCGAAAGTGAAAACAACTATGTCTTCACTGGTTGAAACAGCTTCAGCCCATTCCAAAGCCTGAAAAATATTACTTTTTGTTGCTTCTTGATCTGTTAATAGTTTCATGTTACTTTCAGACCATCCATCTTTTTGTAAAAGAGAATCATATATATCCTGAGCAATTAACGCTGGACGGTATAATCTGTTAGATGGGCTTTCATACTCGCCGATGCCTATAATGATTGCATATTTTGTTCCACTATTATTGTTTGAATCTATGTTTTGTGTTTCTAATTCGAAAGCTTGGAAGCATGGTATAAAAGATATTAAAAAAACTGCAAGAATCACTCCAAAAAACATTTTCATATTCAAATATATCACCTTTTTCTTTCTATAGTTCTTCAGAAAATACAACATATAATATCTTATATAAAATTTTTTATTAAAATATTTTATAAATATTGTAGGAAATTAAAACTATTTATTTATGAATAATATTTAAAAAGGAACAGCTAATACCCAGAAAACAGCAGAGTTACTTTAAATCGGGAGGCTTTTAAAAATATGTCAGAAAAAAGAAAAGTAATTATAATGGGCGCAGCAGGTCGAGATTTCCATAATTTCAACACATTCTTCAGGGAAAACAAGGATTATGAAGTAGTAGCATTTACTGCAACACAGATACCAGATATACATGGACGGAAATATCCAAAAGAATTGTCTGGGGATCTTTATCCAAGTGGAATACCAATATATGATGAAAAAGAACTATCGGATCTTATAAAAAAACATGAAGTTGATGAAGTAGTTTTTTCCTATAGTGATCTTTCTTATGATTATGTTATGAATCGTTCAGCGATAGTTAATGCTGCTGGAGCTGATTTCACTCTTCTTGGTCCAGAGAGTACTCAGATAAAATCTAAAAAACCATTGATTGCAGTTTGTGCAGTTCGTACTGGTTGTGGTAAATCACAGGTTTCACGTAAAATCTTTGAAATACTTACCAAAAAGGGACTCAAAGTTGCTAGTATCCGTCATCCAATGCCGTATGATCCAGATCTAACCACTCAGATTTGTCAACGTTTTGCATCATATGATGATCTTGATAAATATAACTGTACCATAGAGGAACGTGAAGAATACGAACCCTACATAGATATGGGCGGGGTTGTTTATGCTGGTGTAGACTATCAAAAAATCCTTAATGAAGCAGAGAAAGAAGCAGATGTAATCATTTGGGATGGAGGAAACAATGATTTTAGTTTTTACAAACCAGATATACTGATAACAATAGCAGATCCACATCGTCCAGGTCATGAAACAACTTATTATCCTGGGGAAGTTAACACTCGCATGGCAGATATCGTTTTGATAAACAAGGTTAATACTGCTGAAAAAGAAAACATAGAAAAAGTTCGTGAAAACATTAAAAAAGTAAATCCAAACGCAAAAATCATAGATGGAATATCAACTGTTACTGCTGAAGATAAAGACATGATTAATGGTAAACGTGTTCTTGTAATAGAGGATGGTCCAACGGTTACACATGGAAGTATGAAATATGGTGCTGGAATGGTAGCAGCTGAAGACGGTAAAGCAGGCGAGATAATTGACCCTCGTGGTTTTGCAGTGGGAAGCATCGTTGATACTTTTAACAAATATACTCATCTAACTAATGTATTGCCTGCTATGGGGTATGGTAAGAAACAGATGAAGGAACTTGAACAAACTATTAACAAATCAGATGTTGATGTAGTTGTGAGCGGTACACCAATAGATATAACACGTGTTATTACTACTAAAAAACCAATTGTTCGTGTAAGGTATGGTGTTGGTGGTAAAACTGTTCAGGATCTTGAAAGTATAGTTGATGATTTTACATCAAAAAATAATTTGTAAGTAATACCTTTTTTCTTTTTTTTATTCTTTTTTTGTTGATAATTTTAAATTACAAAATATTTATATATTAAAAAGTTTATAATATTTTTAGAGGTCGATATAGATGCAAAGAAAAAAGACAAAAAATTTTATAATAATATTAGCAAGCTTATTTGTAATCTTTTTAATGATAAACGGAGCCACCGCAGTTAAAATAACAAATAACACAGATGCTTCTACAACTAAAAAAATCGAAGACACAACTACAGAAGAATCTGAGAAAAAATCTACTATACTAGAGGATCTTAATCCAGAAGTTATTGAGGAATTAATATCAAAAATAAACAAAAATAACCTGAATATTTCAGATATTTTACCTGCCGAAAAAAATGGAAATAATTCTCAACCTCTTTGGCATCCTGATCTGGGTTGTCCATGGATCTTATTCATACCAATAACTGTTATTTGGATTGCAATCACAGCAATCTCAATACCAACTGGTATTTACATACCCATGTTTTTAATCACATGGATTGCATCAATAATAGAAGAATATAACGCAGATAATTGGTACCAATTTGGTGTTCCATTTTTTATTGGTCTTGCATGGCCAATATTAGGTTGGATGATATCTGTATCATTAGCTTATCAAATATCCTGCGATATATACGAAAATATACATGGAATATAAAAAAAAACAATTTTTTTATTTTTTAAGTTTCCCGCCTTCAAGAGCAAACTGAGCCAATAATGCTTCAAGTTGAATATGTTCATTACTTCCCTCAGTTAAACGAAACTCTGCTTCCCCTGTTTTTTCAATAAGACGAACTTTATTAACATCAGGAATGGAAAGATCATAAATGGTCTGATGGATTTGCTTAACAACATCCTCCCCAGAAAGCCCGTATTGAATCAATAACTCATACAGATTATTCCTAGCTGCCATAAAATTACCAGTCAGAGCAGAATTAATCAAATTTTTAACATCTTCAGGTTTAGCTGTAGCACTAGTCTCATACAACAACTCTGCAGTAATTTCTTTATCAACAGAAGCTCCAACCTGCAAAGTATTAATCGCCTTTCTAAGATCACCCCTGCTAATAAAAATCAAAGTCTCAAGCCCATCTGATGTGATCTTAAGATTTTCTTTGGTAGCAATTTTACGAATATATTTTTTAACATCATCATTTTTAACAGGGTTAAACCTAAAAACCGTGGTACGAGACTGAATAGGTTCAATAATCCGGCTAGAATAATTAGCTGAAAGAATAAACCTGCAGATATGAGTATATTTTTCAATAGTACGACGAAGAGCCGCCTGAGCATCAGACGTTAAAGAATCAGCTTCATCAAGAAAAATAATTTTAAAACCAGTTTTACCAATAGGAGCAGTTCTAGCAAAATCTTTTATTTTACCACGAACAATCTTAATACCACGTTCATCACTAGCATTGAGTTCATTAAAATTCTGACGCCAAGTATCACCAAATAATTCCTTAGAAAGAGCAAGAGCTGAAGTAGTTTTTCCAGTACCAGCGGGCCCTGCAAACAAAAGATGAGGAACATTTCTTGTTTTAACATAAGTCTTTAAACGTTCAACTATATGATCCTGACCAACAACATCATCCAATGTTTTAGGTCTGTATTTTTCTATCCAGATATTCTCCATATTACAAATATTCCCCAGTACGGTAATAATAGTTATAGAATTAATTCTTTTTGTATAAAAAACTGTTTATCAAACCCGGAAGCCTTTCAAGATTTTGAGAAAATCGATGATCATCATGTAAAAAACGAACAGCGGCTTGTTGAAAACGAGCAAAATCCATAATCCAACTATTTGGAACAACTTTATCATCTGTTCCAACAAAAATCAAAATCTCTGAATCAATTTCTATTTCAAACAAATCAGGACTCTTCATATCTTTCAAAATCCTTTGAGGCATATCACTAATCTTTGTTATATCATAATCAGGAGGAATAATAGCGGGATTTAAAAGAACAATTTTTTTAATATTAGAAAAATCAAGAGCTGTTTTTGCTGCAAGAAAACCACCGAGACTTGAACCAATCAAAAAAACATTATCATCATCTTTTATTTTTTGTTTAATATTTTTAAGACATTCAGATATCACTAGATCCTCTGGTTCACAAAATCGATATTTAACAGCATTAGCATCAAGTTTTTCTTTAAACAAAACACCTTTTGTACTATCCGGATTTGACTGATAGCCATGAATATAATAAAGCATAACCGAAAAACCTCTCAATTTGTTTTTGAAAAAAACTCAACAAAAACTTTACGATTTCTTGGTCCATCTCCCTCAAAAAAGAAAATCTTCTGCCAAGTACCTAAAACAAGTCTACCCTTGTTAACAAGAACTTTTTCAGATGAACCAATCAAACTAGCCTTGATGTGAGCATCACTATTCCCTTCACTATGATTATAATCTCCATCTTTTGGTATTAAATCTTTTAATTTAGTTATTATATCTCTTTGAACACTGGGATCGGCTCCTTCATTTATTGTAACCGCTGCTGTTGTATGAGGAACATAAAGCAACACAAAACCATTCTCTGGATTTTCTTCATCTACAGTGTTTTGAATTTTTTCTGTGATATCAACCATTTCAAGTCTTTTGTTTGTTTTAACATTTATTTCTTTCATTTTATCCTTTAGCCTTCCTATAGTCAGATATACTAAATTTAAAAACTTTTTTGGAACTGGGATTATTTAACCATATATAAAATAATTATAATTATTGATACTATTATCATTCCTATACCGGATATTATATGTGCAATTAATTCTTGCCTAAAACCAGGTGTTTTTTTATTTTTTTTATATACGTCTCCAAAAAATAAAAATCTATATATTGCAGCAAAAACAATTATTTCCTCTCCAGATTTAAATTCTAAATATGTTAAAAACAAAATGAAGATACCAAATAAAAAAAGAATCGGGCTTAATATAAAAAATAATTGAGGTGCAAGTTCCTCATTAAACCTAATAAATAAAATCATTCCTATCAGTATTGCAGAAGTAAAATACAAAATTATATTGCAAATCTTTTTTGTTCTATTATCCATACAACAAATTTTAGTTATAATTCTTTTCTAATAAAAATTTTCTTATAATCCAATGAAATAAATATAACTAGTTATATCCGCTATCATAAAATGAAAATTAAACCGGCTGCACTATTATTTGACATGGATGGAGTTCTTGTTGATAGTCTTGATTCCTGGTGGAAAGCACTAAATGATGCTTTAAAAGCATATGATCATGATGCGATTACCAGAGATGAGTTTATAGAAACTTATTGGGGGCATGATCTTAAGAGTAATCTTGAAAAAATAGGATTAAACCCTGAGGTTGTAACTTTTTGTAACAATGTATATGGAGATCATGTTGATTCTGTTAAGATTTATCCGGGTACAAAAGAAACACTGAACTCTTTGAAAGCTTATAAAAAAGCAATTATTACAAACACACCAGGTAGTTGTGCTGATCAGATACTTGAAAAAATTGGTATCAAAAAATTTTTTGATGAGGTGGTTACAAGTGATATGGTTATAATGGGTAAACCTAACCCTGAAATAGTTTTTAAAGCTTGCACTCTTTTAGATGTCAATGCTGATAAATGTGTTTTGATTGGTGATACTCAGAGTGATGTTGAAGCAGGTAGAAAAGCTGGTTGTACTGTTATTGGTATAAAAACAAAGGCAGATTACAATATAAATAAGATCTCAGAATTGTTGGAAATTATTGAAAAGTAGTTTTTTTAAAGGTGTTATATTTTATGGAAGAAGATAAGGATAAAATAAAAAAAGCATATGATCTTGCATTTAAATACGAGGCAGAAAGAGGAAGTTGTCCACAATGTGTTCTTTCTTCTCTGAAAGAATCTTTAAATCTTGAGGATGTTGAAAATTGTATCAAAGCAAGTGATTCCCTTGCAGGTGGAACCTGTTTAAGCAGTAATGGGACTTGCGGAGCCCTCGTTGGTGGTATGCTTGCTTTAGGTTCATTTTATGGTCGTAGTTATGAAAGTTTTTCAAAAGGTGAACGAAGACGACGTGTTTTTCAGTTTTCAAAAAAACTCTATGATCGTTTTATCGAGGAGTATGGTTCTATTCTTTGTAAAGATGTTCAAGAAAAACTTTTTGGAAAATCGTATAATCTTATGGATAAAGATGAGTATGCTAAGTTTGAAGAAGCAGGTGCTCATGTTGATAAATGTCCAAGTGTGGCTGGTAATGTTGCCAAGTGGACTGCTGAAATAATACTCGATAGATGAATATAAAAATATATATCAAAAAATCTCTTTTTATATATCTTTAACTGTTTTTCCAATAATCTGGTAAACCCGAACTTTCTTTTCCATTATCGGGATTATAATAATGAACATCATTAAAAAAAGCCCAATATTCAACCACAGGATACTCATGAGTTTTAAAATAATCAAAACTAAAACCAGAGTTACTAACAAGTTTTTGTTCATCATCATCCCAATACGGTCCACTTGTAGCCTCTAATTCAAACCATTCTCCATTCTGATAAACCTGAACCCATGCATGGCCACCAGTCGTACCAGAGAAATCAACTTCACCTACAACAACTCTAATATTTGTTTTTGGAACACCAATTGATTCAAGAATTGAAACCAAGGTATAAGCCTGGCTCTCACAATCACTAGCCATGCCATTAACAGGATTAGAAGCATAATTTGGAGTACCAGATATAAACTCAGCTGGCATCAACCATTTCTCAGCTCTTCCATGAAGAGTACTATCTGAAACCCAAGTCCAACCAACTGCTGTATCATAAGCATCCTGATTAGTATTGATAGAATTACTGTTTATATATTGAACAACAGTTGGATTATTTGGAGTAACATATTTCTGATATTCTGAAACCTGAGTAAAATTTTCTTTTCTAAGAATCAGATCACGATGTTTAAGGAGTCTTTTTAAACGAAAATCCTTAATTTTTTGAACCAAATCCTGCTGGTTTTGCTGTAAAATCTGATCCATTTGCTCGTCCTCAGAATCTTTATTAAAAAAATCTAAAATATTGCCAAAATACCATATTCCAGAGATTATAAAAACAAAAATTACAGTTGCTACAGCTAGATAAAGTAACTTATTTTGCATTTTTCTCTCAACTTGTTATGTAAAAAAATATTGTTATTTAAAATATTACAAATTTTTTTAGGTTTGAACAATTGATGCAAAAAGGAATTGACCCAGGATAACTGTTAACGAGAATACAGCTATAGCCGTTGGCATAGTTTTACCCAATGAATACATATATGTTGCCTTATCATCACCTTGATCTATACCATTAGTAAAACGTACTATCAAAAAAATCAATTCAATCAAATATATCCCTATTACAAGTACAAAAAACTCAGGGCGTACATTCTGGACAGAAAAAGATGTAGCAACTGTTGGCATCGAAACACCAGCAGCAGATGCAGTAGCCTCAGTTGGAACCTTTCCTGACATGTCACTAAGAATATTTGTTATAAGTTTTGTAATTGAAAGAGTGATGCCACCTATGATTGGTGCAAAAACAGCAACTGTTCCACGTAAGGTCGATGTGAGAGAATAAAGATTATCCCTTATTTTGTTTTCAACCTCCTGGAGTTGTTTTAAATGATCAGCAATCCTAATAATTGATATACTAACAGCTTGTTGACTCTTTTTTATTCCTTCAACAAAAAGCCTCATTATTGCTTTAACTCGGTTAGAATACACATGTTTCAAAGAACCAAACTCTGGGCTAAACATCGCATCAGACATATTGGTATGAAGCGCTGTAAGATTGTAACCTGTTTGTTTAAAAACTTTTGATATCTCTGATCCTTCCATTGTATCTGCTGCATAAATAAAACTTTCTTCAGGTGATTTATCCTCACTAATTCGTTTACCAAGAATATACAATGCATCACCAAATTCTCGTTCGATTTGTTTTATTCTATCACGGATTTTTTTATAAGGACTATAAACACTTAAACTATAGATTGTAACTGTTGTAGCAAAACCCCAAATCAAAAAAAGTGTAACTGGAAACATTGTGTTTAAACCCTGAGGATTAACAATAAAATCGATAGTACTATTTGGATGACCATTTGGAAAAAAACTAGGGAGTAAGATAAAAAACAATCCAGGTATTGCGATTATAAAACCAACAATTGATGAAAAAACTAGTCGTTTTTTCTTATTTATTTTTAAGAGATCTGGATGATTATCAGGGATATTAGGCGGGTTAAAAGTTGCAGGACGAGAAAGAAGAATTCGACGTGTGTACCAGAAAATAAACAATGGAAGCAGGATGTCATACAGTAAAAAAACCTGGAAGATATTTATCTGCATTCCAACAAGTCCTGCAGCGGGAAGCATCGCAACTAAAGCCAAAGGTATCATAATCCCAATAGAATAAATAAACATCGTTGGCTGATGAAGACGACTTGCAAACTTGTTCATAAGATCCCTTGTTCCATCAAGAGCTACATCCAAAGAACGATTCAAGGTAATCAAACGAGATGCTTCATCTTTTTCATGAACAGAACTACGAATAAGATGAAGACTTCTTTTAAAATACTCGCTCCATTTACCCCACAGTGTTGCAAAACTAGTCAATGCATCATCTATACCATGATAAATCCTTATTTCCATATCCCAAAGCATTTTACGCATATCATTGCCAAGAGAAGTATTGGATTCTGATGCAGCAAACTTAGTACTATTCTCTAAATTTGGAACAAGCTTCAGATACATAACCAAATAACTTAATATCTCAGGTATATCACCGAGTGAATGAATTTTTATGAAACGAGCATAAGTCTTAGGATATGTTGCAAGAAAATTCATCAGAACCAATGGAACAAGAATGGTACATAATGCCATCAGAAGAAATGTAAACATATCAATACTCCAGATGTTGAAACGATAACAAATAAGTACAAATATATCAAAAAAGAAAAAACCTAGAAAACCCAGAAAAGCACCCATATATGAGACACGTAGGATATCAATAGGTTCAATCATAAGGCCTGTAAAATTTAGATTTTCAATATATTCTTGTGGAAAAGTTTTTTTTATTTTATTATATGTTTTAAGATCTTTTTTTACCATCCATGGAAAATATCGTCTTGAAAAATTTACGAGTTTTACATACCAGTGATCTTCAGCATTCATGGTTGCATTCCTACATAATTTTTAAACCATTTCTTCCAGTTTTTCTCAACCCAACCATAGTCTACTTTTCCCTTACGTGCTTTACATTGTTCTATAAACATCCAAAAAGCATTATTTGCATCACGATTTGCTTCTGCCTCTAAAAGCAATGGTTTTTCTTTCGCATACTCAACTATTGTTTTTTTGATTTCAGCTCTGAGCCTAATGTTTTCTAATGCTTTTTCAACAGTCATACCCCATTTTAAAGCTATATCATGTAGGATTTGTGATTGCCCCATGTCTAAAAGATCAGTAGAGGTTAGTTTATCCTGGGATGCATCATAAAGCATGACATCTTGAAACACTTTATCAGGATCTGGTTCAGAAGACCAACCTGTTTTAGTTATCTCAGAAATCTGAATAACACGACGTTTCCGTTCTATACCTCCTTCTAAACGAATCGGTGCAGCAATAACAACTGCATCCACTGCTTTAAAAGAAGTAGGAGGTACACCGATATCATATACTACACGTTCATAAACGTCACGTGTGGTACTACCATGAATAGTACCCATTATTAGGTTTCCAGCAGCACCAACTCTCATAGCTTCAAAAAGTACTTTTGCTTCAACACCACGAACTTCTCCAAGGATAAGAACTGATTCACCCAATCGGAGTGCGGTACGAAGTGCATCAGAAGGACTCACCTCTGTTGATGCAGCACCTGATGAAATACTTTTTGTGATAAGACTCTGCATTTTATAATTAAGATTCTGAAAATCATCCACTGGGACCTCAGGTGTATCCTCTATTGTTAGTATACGAAAACGTTGAGGTATCTCTAAAACCAGTGATCCAAGCAATGATGTTTTACCAGCACCACGACTTCCTGCTATCAAAAGTGATGCCTGTCCATCAATAAGGAAACTTAAAAAACCTGCAGCAAGTGGTGATATCATTTTGTTTTCCACAAAACGAGTAAGAGTCCATGGTTTCTGACGATGACGACGGAATGCAAAAGCAATACCTTTTGGTGTTAAGGGATTACTTATTGCTGCGACACGAGTATGATAACTCTCCAGATCCATATCCAAAGTTGGTGACGCCTCAGAAAAAGCTCTACCACTCAAAGTTCTAAAACGAGATGCTAAAGCATCAATATCGGCATTAGATAAAAAAATATTGGAGGTGTATTCTTCTCCATCCACTACAATATGCAACGGATTAGCAATCACTGGAGCGTTTACATAAACATCCTGAACACGCGAGTCAAGTAAAAGATCTTCAAGAATCCCAAAACCCGCGGTATAACGAGAGAAAACATCTGAAAGATATTCGATACGGGTTGCAGATAAATTTAGACCATAATCTTCAAGCATACCAGAGATTACTTGCCGTGCGAAATGTCTAAAATATTCTCTAGCGCCTTCTGCATCCATGAAAGATGTGTCCACTGGTCGATGTTTTGAAAGATGATCTCGAACACGTTCAAGAAGATAAATCTCATCACGAGGAAGATCATACTCAGAAGGCGATACAAAATAAAGTTTTTCAGGCCGGTTTTTTAACATATACATTGAAACATTCATAGGTCTACGATCGCGACCCTTTACTTCATATGATTCAAGAAATACAGCATCTGCAGGTGGTTCAAGTTGAATAAAAGAATCAACGAAACCAGGTCGAACGTATGGCCGGATATAGTTTGTGTAAAACACATCACGATCAATATTTTCTTCTGTGAAATGTTTTTTAAAATCACATTTCTGCATCATTTCAGATAAAACTTGTTTGAACTCTTGTATACATTTATTACAGTCTTTGTCTTTCTTTTCTTTGTTGTCATGTAATTTTTTTAGTTTTAAAAAAGCATCAACTGGGTCTGTTTGTGATGTTTCAATTATTTCTTTTATTTTTTCATATCTTTTATTGTTACATTCTTTGCATTCATCTAACCCCTGATCTGGTAGACTTATATGTCCATATGTTCCAAGCCCTTCTATAAAACGTGTTAAATCTTTTAGTATATCTAATTCTTTTCCTCTGAAGACTTTGACAAATGCATGGTTCATTATTAGCTGGGTTACGCCATGCTCGTTTTGAAGTATTTTAAAAATATTTTTTATACATCTTTTATCAAAAATTGTGGAGTCACCTATTTGGCATTTTCTACAGTTGATGATAACGGTTTTGCTACCAGTTCTTCTGATAGCGTTGTATATACATTTTGTTTCTTCCAATAAAAGCCTCCATCAATTTTTTTGACAAATTGTTAATGTATATAATGATATAAATAAATAATGTAATATTAAATACATTTCCTCCATAGATATGTTATTATATTGACAAAATGTATATAAAAGATTATATGTTATATAATAGTTTAACAATAAAAAAATATATTTTTTGGGGAGGCCAAAGAACAAAGGATGAAAACAACTCAAACAGGAGTAACAGAAAAACTATATGTTCTAGGCAGAAGAGATAAAAAACCAGGTGCAACACTAAACATCGGAAGATATTATGCACTTGATTCATCACTTGGATCAAACGTAAACATTGACATCCTAAGACCTCATGTTGTACTAATATGTGGTAAAAGAGGTTACGGAAAAAGCTACACCATAGGAGTATTTCTAGAAGAAATAGCTAAACTAGAAAAAGAAGTCCTAGAAAATCTATCCGTAATAGTTTTTGACACACTAGGTATATACTGGACAACCTCTAAACCAGATATGGATAATCAAAAAAATCTGCAAAGATGGAATCTACAACCCCAGGGATTTGATATAAACCTCCTGGTTCCAAAAAAATATGTGAAACAATACCAAAAGAATCATATCAACGCTGAAAGTTTTTCAATAAGAACCTCCGAACTATCACCATTTCACTGGTGTAAACTTTTCAATATAAAACCCACAGAACCTTTAGGAGTAGTTTTAACAAGAGCAGTACTGAAACTACAAGATAAGGATGAACTTTTTTCAATAAAAGAGCTACTAAAAACAATAAAAGAAGACAAAAAAAGCGATGAAACCGTTAAAGGAGCTGCTGAAAACTTTTTTAAAACCGCTGAATCCTGGGGAGTTTTTGATAAACAAGGAGTATCAGTTAAAGAACTAGTTAAAAAAGGAAAAATCACAGTAGTGGATATAAGTCAACTTCCTGATCCAACATTAAAAGACATCGTAGCATCAACAGTTGGAGAAAAAATATTTATAGAACGTATTAAAGCAAGAAAAATCCATGAACAAAAAAAGATGGGAATAAATGTTGGAGAAGAAGAAATACCAATGGTTTGGATGGCAATTGATGAAGCACATCTATTTTTACCAGAAAATCAACATACTCTCGGAAAAGAAGTTTTTATAAATGAATGGATGCGACAAGGAAGACAACCTGGACTAAGTCTAATAATGGCTACACAAAGACCCAGCAGCCTCGATTCAGAAGTACTCTCCCATAGTGATATAATTATTTGTCATCGTTTAACAGCTCAAGAAGATATAGATTCACTTGGAAAAATAAGGCCCACTTATATGCATGGTTCAATTGAGGAATCAATAAAAAAAATAGGCGATGAAAGAGGAGTCGGGCTTATTGTTGATGATACATCTGAATCATCACATATCATAAAAATACGTCCTCGTCTAAGTTGGCATGGAGGCGCAGAATCACTAGTTTTAGAACCCTAAAAATTTTTTGTAGGATGGATTAAATGAAAATAAAATCAGGTTTAAAAAAACTTGACAACAAAGCTGCTGATTTTCTACCAATCAGATTGATAGTTAGTCTTGCAATAATAGCAGCAATAACTGGACTTATGGGCATTGGATTTTATAATCTCTCTATTACTTCCTCTGAAAACCATGTAGATCAGGAATGTAAGGAATTAATTGCTTCTTTGAATAGTATGGTTTCTAAAGGAGAACCAAGAGGTGTTTATGATGTTGATGGAACTCGCGGTAGCACTCGTGTTGTCATGTTGGATTTACCAGATAATCTTTTATATCTTTCTTTTGGAATGGATCCTGATCCATTTAACAATGGAAAACTTAGAAGTGGTCTTGAAGGGGAGGGTAATGTAATTTTTTTCAAGGTTGAAGGCGGTAGTAAAAAAAGTATCTGGCTTGGTGAAGATTTCAAATTTAGGGAGGGAATACTTTATTCGAAAAATCCTGATAAATGGATTATTATTCCTTATTTTCTATGTGACCCTGAGGGTTATGTTATCTCAGATGGTGGTGAAACAACTATAACTTTTGAACTTGTAAAATATGGTGATGAAAATCTTATTTTGATTCATGCAAGAGATGAATTTTTTGGAGGATCAAATAATATATATCAATTGATAAACAAATATCTTAAGTTACTTAGATTAAATGTTTTCTGAGAATCTTCCAAGTGTCTTATAGCATCTAGTTAGATCTTTTTTATCTATTATTATGTTTAGTTCTGTTTTTGTTAAAATTATATCGTAAATGTTTATGTTTTCCCATGCTAGAAAACGGCTTATTTTATATAGTATTCCTGGTGAGTATAGGAAATCTTTAGAGTATGTTAGTGAGATTGATACAAGATTTTCTATTGTGTCTAATACTTTTTCTTCTTCTAGAACATCTAGGAGTTCTTCTTTGTATTTTTTGTTAGTAATGATTGCTACTTCAAAGTTTCCTTGTATTATGTTTAGAACCCCGCCTTTTTTAAAATCTATGATTGGGTATATATCTTGTAGTTTACTTAGAAGAGTTGGTGATTCCTCTAGAACTAGGTAGTAGATATCTGTTTTGATGGTTTCTATTGAGTAACTGAATGATGCTTCTTCTGTTTTTTTTTCGATTTCATCTGAGTTTCTTCTTAAAGCCATCACGATTGAATTTGTTTTAACTGGTTTACCTATTTCTTGTTCTATTTCTGGTTTTAGATTTGCTGCTACTTTGTTAAATGAAACTAAATCATTATTTATTGATTCTTGTAAAAGTACTTTTTCTTTTAATTTTTGTTTAACTAATCCACTTATGGTTACTATAATAACACCTCCACAAACTTCCCCGAGGTTTTCATGTTATATATGTAGTATATTGTATATATGTTTTTTTGTAAAAAAATTTTTATAATATTTAAATTTTAAAACCAGTTTTAACAATAGGTGAAGTACGAGCAAAAATCACGATTTTTCCTCCAAAAAAACTGTCCTTTCTTGTTTCCAATAAAAACACCAAAAAATGAAAACAAAACTGATTTGCAAACAGATTTTGAAAAGTGCGATAGACAGGATTTGAACGCCATTTTATTAACATGACCATGATTGGCGATCTTAAATAGTAATCTATGATTGATTACATAACGAAAGTGTTTTCATGGGTAAGGTTTTTATAATTTATTTGAATACTTGGCGTTCTTACCGTTTTAAAACTTAAATGTGATATCGTGGTAAGTATGGAATATTTCTATGAACTCTCTTCGGGTCTTTTTTGTGGTGAGCCTAAAGACAACAAATCTGCACAAAATTTGTTATTATGTCCTTCCTTGAGGTTGAAACATGGTAAAAAAATGATGACTGAATATACTTTTAAATCCAGAATACGGGGATTCTAGTGGAGCTATAAAATGTCGTTTAAAAGAATTCTACTCGTTAAACCATCAGGGAGACATGGTCTATCTTTTGCATTTGATATAATTCCTACTGGACTTGAGTATATTGC
>CAYMOC010000032.1:0-18283 GCA_964391965.1 uncultured Thermoplasmatales archaeon
CTACATATTAGCACGATGTTAATTTACAATAAAGATAAGATTATAAATACTTTTTGCGCAGGTATTTAATCAGGTAAACCCAAAAAAACATAAAAAAAACCTTTAATTAACAGATATAACACACCTATAAAAAGAAAGGGGAAAACTTTTTATTTAAAAAAGATTATTTAGGTTGATTGGGGGACTAAGGTTCATATTAAGGGGAGGTATAACTGTACCTGCTTTCCGCTTAGAGGCGCATTCCTCCTATCAAATGCATCCCGTCCCCCACCTTTTTAAAGAACATTTTTAAAAAAAAATTACATTACTTTTTAAAAAAGTTTAAAATTTTTAGTTGCCAACCTGAATGTATACCACCAGAAATAGGTGAAATCTATCTTTTTTCAGATTAGCACTATTTTTTTCTGAAAAAATTCAGCAGCTAATAAAACCATTTAATAAAGAAAAGAAATGGTTTTATTTGGCTTAGTCGAAAAGTGCGCCAAGACCTTCTGCTGCTTCTTCTTCAGAAACTGATTCTTCCTCTTCCTCTTCTTCTTTTTCTTCTTTCTTTTTTTCTTCTGAGGAAGATTCTCCGCCTGCTGCTGGTGCAGATGCTGTTGGAACTGCAGCAGCGTTTTTGATTGCTTCTTCTATGTCAACGCCATCTAGTGAAGCAGTTAAAGCTTTAATGCGGGCATCATCTGCTTTGACACCTGCGGCCTCAAGTACTTTTTTGACATTTGCTTCGTTTATCTCTTTGCCTGCGGAGTGAAGAAGCATAGCGCTATATATGTATTCCATCTTATTTTTTGCCTCCTTATTTATCTTGTTTTATCCTTCTATTTTTCTAAATATTTTTTTTTACTGATTTTTATCAGTTAAGTTTTTTAAAGCATTCATCTGAGTATGTGCTTTAGAGATTAAATGTTTAACATTATCTTTTGTTGGTATTCCTTGATCTAATGCTATATTGAATGCATCTCTGTATGCTTTCATAAGTAATGGTTGTATTGTATCCTTAGTTATCCAGCCTAATTCTAAAGCAAGTGCAAATGAATTACCAGATGCAGTTTTTATTTTACCAACAAACTCATCTATATCTATATCAAGTATATCTGGTTTGAAAATATTTCCATCTTCATAAACTGCTTTAAGATCCATTCCAAGTTCAATAGGATATATCTCTAGTCGTGTAAGCATTTGAGCAACATTTTTTGGAATTTTTTCTCCTGCTTTTACAAGAACCTTACTTTTTTTGATTACAACTTTTCCGCCTTGTATAGCTGCAGGAATACCAGCTTTCTGTAAATCTCCAACTATTGGACCAGGTTTAAAAGGAGTATCTCCCTTTTTTACTTCTATATCATGTTCTGCTGTTTCACCGCCACGTGCTGGTGCCATAGTTCTGCTTTGTTTGATTTGACCAAAGAGTTTGAAAGGGTTCATATCTGTAGCAATAATTGCTGTTTGCCCTTCTAGAAGTTCTTTTAAATCTGACACACCTTTTACTTTTTTTTCTGCACCATCAAGAGCTATTTTAATCAAAGTATTTTTTGAAGAACGCATAGATGCTTTACCATGAAAATTTTTTCTCATATGTTGCATCTGAGGAGCAGGAATGCCACTTATGTTAACAATTCCGATTACTTTGTTATTTGCAATAAGATCTGTAAGTTCTTTTACTTCGCCATATTTCCATTCTGCTACATGAGCCATAAAAAAAATAATTCCTCCTTAACCCGTATTTCTATATTATTCTCTCCGGAGAACCCATAGTTGTTTTAACGTAAACTGATGATATGTTCATTCGTCCTCTTTCTAATGATCCTTCAACCCTTCTAAGTATCGTGTTTATGTTTTCAGCGATTTCTTCTTTTTTCATTTCTTCATTTCCGGCTATTGCATGAAAAGTTTTATTTGTTTTTGATCTAACTCTAACTGTTTTACGTAAATTTTTAACCATATCAGAAACATCTGAACCAGGCGGTACCGGTTTAGGCATTTTACCACGAGGACCAAGTACTTGACCAAGTGATTTACCAATAGTAGGCATCAATGGAGCTTCAGATATGAAAAAATCATATTCATCAGCTATTTTTTTGAATTTCTTTTTATCACTTGCGTAATCCTCTATTTCTTCAGGTTTTATCAGTAAATCAACATGTTTTTTTGCTTTTACAGCTAGTTCCCCACTTGCAAAAATACCGATTTTTGCCTTTTTACCTCGACCATGAGGTAATTGTATTTCTTGATCTATCCTGTTTTGTGGATTATTTAAGTCAACATGTTTTAGATTAATGACTAAATCAACTGTTTGTTTGAATTTTCTTTCAAGTTTTTTGGATTCCTCAAGCGCTTTTCCAACCGCTTCAACAGTGTTTTCTTCAGACATAACTATCATTTTCTAATGTATTTTTTCCGCAAGGTAAACAATTATATTTAATAAACTCTTTGGAAATTGTAGTCTTCGGGAATAACAACCCTATTTATAAAATTTTGGTCAACTTTTAAATAAAAAACCCTAAATCTTTTGTTTTTTTTATTTAAGTCGTTCTAGAATCAATTCAATTATTTCCTCGGGTCCACGTATTTTTTTGAGTTCTTTATCATAAATCAAAGGTGTTCCTTTAATATTTTTTTTACTTGTTTCTTTATCGATTATCAATACAGCATGTTTCTCTGTTATCTTTGAGATGCTGCTGACCATATGTGCTTTTTTTAAGATTTTTTTATCATAATGATCAACACAGGTTAGAAGAATTTTCTTCTTGTCTTTACTGACTGCTTCGAAAGGACTTCTTTTAAGAGGAATAACATGATACCCTACTTTTTCTAGTGTTGAAAGTATTTCCTTCTGAAAACCTTCTACATTTTCTTTGGGAAGGTTTTCAAAATCTTTTTCATTAAAAGGAATTTTTTTTAGTATATCGATAGGTTTTGTTATTGGGCTATCTAGTAGTTCTTCAATTCTAATTGCTACATCAATGCTTGCATTCATTCCATCTTCATACATTTGAACGGTTCGTCGAGAAACTTTTAGATTTCGAGCTATATTTCCAAGTGAAATATTTTGTTTTTTACGAAGTTTTGATAGTAATTCATGATCAAGTTTTACATATAGGCCGCCGGGTGCAGCATAAATCTCTAAAGGGATACCTTCAATAAGGTTGTTTTTTAATGTTTCTGAGCTGATAGAAGGTATGTTAAAACGATAGTATACTACATCCTCTTCTAGTTTTTTTGCTCCTGATTTTTCACCAATTAAAACGGGTGAGCCATTTAGCAGTTTAGAAAGCGTTAAAAGTTCTTGTGCTACATTTTCTGTTAACGCATCAATATTAGTCAAAACTTTTATTATAATAAGAGAGTTGTC
Source organism: uncultured Thermoplasmatales archaeon (assembly GCA_964391965.1). Classification (GTDB taxonomy): domain Archaea; phylum Thermoplasmatota; class E2; order DHVEG-1; family DHVEG-1; genus JAZKSG01. The sequence goes on from CAYMOC010000032.1 coordinate 3,356, forward strand.
CCTTCTTGCAACTAAATCGAAACCTACAGGTCGCATTGAACAAAGTTCTGAAACATAAAAACCTGTACTGGTTAAGGTTTCTCTTACAGTTGTTAATAGTTGCTTACGATCCATAGTTCGGATTTAATTAATAAAAAAGTTTCATATATAATACTATCGGGAGTGTTTAGTATCTGGATTGGACTTGATGACACAGATTCTTCAAATGGAGGTTGTACAACCTTTATAGCATTTTACCTAGTTAAAGAATTCAATCTGAAACATGATTTTGATCTTATTGGTTTTCCTAGACTTGTCAGATTAAACCCTAATATACCTTGGAAAACACGTGGAAATGGTGCAATATCTTTGAAAATCGGAAAAGGAATAGGGGAAAAAAGAAAAATCGGAGAGTTTGATGATTTTGAATTATTCAGTTATAAAAAAAGTGAAGAAAAATTTGTAAAAAAAGAAGAATTAGAGGTTATTATTTCTGATTCTTTTGAAAAATATTCAAAAATTGATGATAAAAAAACAAACCCAGGTTTTGTGATTCTTGATAAAAAACCAGATATAACTCATTATTATAAGGCTGTAAGACAGGTTGTAACTTTAGAAGAAACAAAAAGATTTCTTGATGAAATCAATGGTTTTTACAAAGGTTTCAAAAACCAACGAGGCTTGATTGGAGCAGCAGCATCAACAGCCTGGAAAAATAATCGAGATAAAACTTTTGAGCTGATAAAATATAGAACTGAAAAGAGTTGGGGGTCAAAACGTTTTGTAGATGACAAATCTGTCAAAAATATGGTTAATAGAACAAAACAAACTTTTGATAACTATGATTATCAAAATAAACATAATAGAATTACGCCGAGTTCACCCTGTCCAATTCTTTATGGCATCCGAGGGGAGGATTATCAAGAACTAATTGATGCTGATTCGATGATTGAATCAGAAGATAATATGGGTTGGATGATTTTTGAAACCAATCAGGGAACCGATGATCATTTGGTTGACTCAAAAATTTCTGAAATAAAACGTTATATGTCAGTAATTGTCATAGGAAAAGTAGCCTCTAATCCAATCACCATACAGGGTGGACATGTTTTTTTTAAAATAGAAGACGAATCTGGTTTGATTGATTGCGCTGCTTATGAACCTACAAAAGAATTTAGGGATATAATTCGGCAATTAACTATTGGTGATATTGTTGAGGTATATGGTGGAGTTAGAGATGATAATTTAACTGTTAATCTTGAAAAAATAAGAGTTTTGGATTTGGTTAAAAAATTTGTAAAGATTGAAAATCCGATTTGTCCAAAATGTGGTAAACACATGAAATCTAAAGGCAAAGATCAGGGTTTTAAATGTATTAATTGTAAAACAAAAAGTGATAAACCATTAATTGAGGAAGAAAAACGAAAGATTGTCAAAGGTTTTTATGAGGTCCCTGTTTGTGCTCGTCGTCATCTTAGTAAACCCTTGAAAAGATATTAATTTTGACCATAATGCTTTTTAATGGTTTATTGCTTCATGGTTTTCAATATGTATGCGGGTGTGGTGTAGTCTGGTATCACATAGCCTTGCCAAGGCTATTACCCGGGTTCAAATCCCGGCGTCCGCACTCTTTTTTTTAGTATCACAAAAGTTTTTTATATATTATTATTGCTTTTAGTAAAATAATTAGATGGTGGTTTGAAGGAAAATGAAAAAGGAAATAATTGTAATGGTTTTTGTTGGAATGTTGGCATTATCAGTTTTCGCTAGTTTTGATAAAACATCGGTTATAGCAGATTCAGGAAATGATGAAAGTGGAGTTAACGAAACAGGTAATCAAACTAACGGAGATTCAAATGAAACAGTTTCTCAAAACACTACAAGTAATAACGGAAATCAAACAGAAGATAACAATAATGAAACTGGTTCAAATCAAAATGATACACAAGATAATTCAGATGATGAAGCTGAGGAAGAACCTGCAGAGAATACTACAAATTCTGGACGTAACAATAAAAGTAAGGGTCGTCCATGGTCTGATGTTTCTGATGAAATTTGGAATAAAGGAATTGGTAAAGGTTTAGATAAAGCATTTAATAAAAGCCGTGGCAGATGGAATGACGAAATAGAAGAAAAGAAAAATGAGTGGAAAGATAAGTTTGAAAATGTTACAGATGAAGAAGTCCAAGAGAAATTCAATAACAGCGGGAGATCTTTTGGACATTTTAAACAACAATTGAAGTTCTTTGGTGGAATGAGTTATGATAATGGTTATATCTCTGGAGATCTAATTCATTTTATGTTTGATGAAGAAAATGGTACAATTTTTTCTTATACATTGATTAGGAATAATTCAAATGTAACTGTTTTTGATTTGGTAGAAATCAGTCCTTTCACAGCTGAAGATGAACCGGTAGCTCACGGCGCAGTTTGGCGTTGTAACGCTGAAAAGGTTAGACTTGAGGCACATGATAACCCGACAGCTCTTCTTAAGGTTAAAAGCTTTGAAAATAAAACTGTAGTGTTTTATTTATCTGATAATATCACTGTTTCAGCAACAAATAGCAGCAATATCCTTTCAGTTTCAGGTGATGTTGATGGAAAACTTGTTGTAACTGGACCATTAGCAGGTAATAATACCACTGGTTCAGGGATAACTATTAGCCCTGATATGGTAAATGTTACATTATATGAGAATTCACATGTGTTTTTCCTTGCAAATCCTGTTGAAGGAATGGGTGTTGGAATTTCAGAGAAAAATGAAAACAAACTTCAGAATGCTATAGCAAATGGAAAGGTTGGAGCAAGAGTTTTTGCTCAAAAAAAGAATCAGACACATAATGAAACTTATTCGGATATTGAAACAACCACTGATGTTGAAGAGGGTAAAGTTGAAATAATTGTTAACTCAACAGAGGAAAATGGTAAAACAATAGTTGTTGATATCGATTTTGAAACATTGAATGTAACCGATCCATCAGATGTAGTAGTTATGTTTGATGGTGAAGAAATCAATATGGCTGATGATTATGATGATGTTCTTAATTCATCTGATGATGGAAACAATTCAGAGTATCTTATAGTGATTGGTTCAAATGGTGTACAAGTATTAGTTTCAATTCCATCATTTTCAGAACATACAATAACCATCTCTCAAGCTTCTTCAGTTATTGACAAAGATGTCGATAAAACAACCGCTGATGATAACACTATTGTTCTTCTAGTATTTGCAATAATAATCATAGCAATAATTGCATATGCATTGTATAACAGAAAAAAATAAAAAAAATATTTTTTTCTATTTTTTTACAAAACGTTATAATAGTATTTTTTTGCTAACAATCTGGAAAAAGAGATATGTTAAAACTTGATTTACATATTCACTCAAAATATTCAGATGACGGGAAAGGATCCCCTGAAGAAATTATAAAAGTTGTTAAAAAAAAAGGTCTTAATGGTTTAGCAATTACTGATCATAACACTGTGAAAGGAGGTCTGGAAGGGTTAAAACATTCATCTGAAGATTTCCTTGTAATACCCGGAGTTGAAATTTCTACATCAGACGGTCACATTCTTGCCTTGAATGTGAAAGAAAATATCCCAAAAGGACTAACAGCATCTGAAACTGTAGACAAAATCCTTGATCTAAATGGAATACCTATTGTACCACATCTTTTTAGAAATATGTCAGGAATAAAAGAAAACAAATTAAAACTTTTAAAAGAAAAAATAAACGCTATAGAGATTTTTAACAGTTGTAGCCTTCCCCAAAGCAATCTTAAAACAGCCAAGGTTGCAAAAAAATATAACCTTGGAGGAACAGGTGGTAGCGACTCTCACATTCCCGAATATGCTGGAGAAGCATACACACTTGTTGATTCAACAGATCTAAGTTTAGATTCGATAATATCCTATATTGAGAAAAGGAAAACTTGGGCTGAAGGAAAAACTCTACCGTTATCCTATCGTCAGGAACGAATGACTCGTTCGATTAAACAATTTTTCCAACGTGGTTTCAAACGGATTTAATCAAAACATTTAAAATACCTTGGTTTTTATTTTCTTTTTGCTGAAAAATGAAACAAGAAGATACTTTTGATGAACTAAAAAAAGAAATTAAAAATATTAAAGAGAGACTAAGGGCTGTCGAGAAAGAACAACGGCTTATAAGAGAAGATATTTTATCTGGTGAGCCTGCTAGACGCATGCAGAAAAGAATGCTTGAAAAACCAGAAGAGAATGTTAAAGATAAAAAAAGAAAATTAGATGAAGATATCAGGATTGAAATTTAGAGTCATATTTTCCTTCATCGATTTCTTTCTGAACTTCTTGAGGTTTTTTACCCTCTACAGTTACACCAATTGACACACAGGTTCCAATGATTTCTTTGGTTTTTTGTTTAAGTTCTCTACCTAGAAGATTATCATATTTCATTTTAGCTACTTTTACTGCTTGATCCACTGACAAATCACCGACTTTGTGAGATGATGGCGCACCTGATCCTTTATCTAGACCAAGTTCAGCAAAAATCAATGACGCTGCTGGAGGAGTTCCTACTTCTATAGAATATTCTTTAGTTTTAGGGTCAACTATTACTTTTACTGGTACTTTCATACCATTGAATCCTTTAGTTTTCTCATTAATTGAGTTAACGATTTCCATTATGTTAACACCTAAAGGACCAAGTTCTGGACCAAGTGGCGGTCCTGCTGATGCTTTACCGCCTTCGACTAATGCTTCAATTGTTTCAGCCATAATTTATCTACTTCTCCTTTTTTTCTTCTTCTTTTCTTTTAACTACACGTACTTGTTCACCGCGAACAGTGATTGGTATAGGAACCACAGATTCGAAAAGTTCAACTGTTATCTCCTCTTTATTATCATCTATATGAGTAACTTTAGCTGTTTCACCACGGAAAGGCCCTGCAGTCATTTCAACTACATCACCCTCCGAAATTTTAGCCACAGCTGATGTTGGCACAAGGAAATGCTCTATTTGTTCAACAGGTACATCACCTTCTAAAGCCTTTCGAGCATAAGAAATTGTTTTTATCATATCTTCCAGCCTGTCTTTATCATATGATTCAACAAAAATATAACCACGTAACTCTGGTGTTACAAGAATTGCTGGAACATTTATTTTTGCTTTAGCTGCTCTATTACTTATAAGTGTGGCAGTGTTTTTTTCCTTACCAACCATGGTTTTAATTGAAAAAATTTTTGTATTTTTTTCGTTAGATTCTAAATCAGCATCTACCATAAATAATAAACCTCAAAAAAATATTTTTTTATATTAGTCCTAAAGTCTCTGCAATCCAAGGTGCTCCTTTTTCTGCGATTAACCAAATTACAAAACCTAATCCACCTACTAATAGTATTCCAAGACCCGTTATCTTTGATGTTTTAGCATATTCTTCATCAGTAGGATTTCGAGCCATTTTTAGAACACGACCATACTTACCTTTACCCAATCGTTCATTGCGTTGTTCTAAATTATGTTGTAGATCCCATGCTTTTTCCATTAGTTTTTTGTTGCTTTTATCATTTTTTTTATCTTTATTAAACAATTTCAAGCTTAAGGTCACCTCTGATAGGTTAAAGTATAATAAACAAAAGGGTCAAATAGATAGAGGTATATAAAGAATTTGGCTATTATAAAAAAATAAGAAAAAAATGATTTTTTTTGTGTTTATGCTACGAAGTCTATACCGTATTGTTCGCGTTCAAGTGGTTTTCTATCTGGACCAAGGATCTGTTTGGATTTCACACCGGTTATAACAAGCATAGCACGTAGGTTTCGTTTTAGATCAGGGTTAACTGTTGTACCCCAGATGATTCGTGCATTTGGGTCAACTCTTGAATAGATTTCTTCCACTACTTTTTCTGCTTCGCTGATAGTCATGTCTTCTCCACCTGTAACATTGACAAGCGCGCCTGTTGCTTCAGAGATATCTACTTTAAGAAGTGGTGAATTGAGTGCTTCTGTTACTGCATTAACTGCTTTGTTTTCTCCTTCAGCTTCACCAAGTCCTATCATAGCGACTCCTCCTCTTTTCATAACTGTTTTAAGATCCGCGAAATCAAGGTTTACAAGACCTGGCATAGTAATCATTTCAGTAATACCCTTGATGGAACGCATCAGTACTTCATCAGCTACTTTAAAAGCAGCATTCAAAGATAAATTTGGAACTATATCAAGGAGTTTATCATTTGGTATAACAATAACCGTATCGCAGATATCTCTAAGTTTGGTAAGACCACGTTCAGCATTTTCCATACGGACAACTCCTTCAACGCTGAATGGTAAAGTAACTACACCAATTGTTAAAGCATCTGATTCTTTAGCAAGCTTTGCTACTACTGGTGCTGAACCAGTACCGGTTCCTCCGCCAAGACCACATGTGACAAAAACCATATCCGAGTGACCAATAGATTCACGGATATCTTTTTCACTTTCTTTAGCGGCCTCTTCACCTACACGTGGAAGAGAACCTGCACCAAGTCCTTTTGTTAAACGACGACCAATTAGAATCTTACGAGGGGATTGACTTTGAAGAAGATGTTGTGCATCGGTATTAAGAGCTACAAGTTCAGCTCCACCAATACCTTCAGCAAGGCAACGAGCGATAGTGTTACTTCCTGCACCACCGCAACCGATAACTTTAATGTTTGTGGTTAAACCTTCTAAAACCTCCTCAAGTTCACGATCAACAGCATTTTGAGTCAACGATTTATCATCCTCAATTTTTACAGGTTTTTTGGATTTATCCTCGTTTTTTTTAGTATCATTTTTATTTTTTTTATTTTTATTATTCTCTTGGGCAACTACATCTTCAATAATTTTTTTCATATTAACACCATTCCCTCACAAATAAACGTTAAACCCCACAAATTTGTGATATTTTATATATTTTCTAAAATTGTAAAGCGATATTAGTTTTTAAATATTTCCTAAAATATGTTCTAATCAGAAGAAAAAAGCTATATTATTTTTAATGAAAAATCCCTATTTTTTACTGAATGTGTAAGGTAACCTAAGGATATTCTGTCGGAAAAGGCTGCATAATACATAATGTTATCTGGAGTTATTCCTCCAGAGATTTCAATTTTAACATTTTTATCAATTTTTTTTATTTTTTTTGTAAGTTTTTCTGCATCTTTCGGATTAAAGTTGTCAAGCATTATAAAATCAACATTCATTTCTGCTGCTTTTAATGCTTGTTTTTCATTTTCTGCTTCAATCTCTATTATTTTACCCGATTTTTTTTGTTTTACTTTTTTGATAGCGGCTTCCACAGATCCAGCTGCCTTTACATGATTGTCTTTTATTAAAAATGCATCATATAGTCCAAAACGATGTGTTTCCCCACCTCCAATTTTTACTGCTTTTTTTTCAAAAAGTCGGAAACCCGGAGTGGTTTTTCTTGTGGCAGCAACATTTACATCAGGGTTTATTTTTTTACATTTATCGACTAGTTCTCTTGTAAGTGATGCTATTCCACTCATTCGGCATATAAAGTTTAACGCAAGTCTTTCACCAGTAAGAATTGATTTTGTAGAACCTGTTATTTCAGCTACAATAGTGTTTTCTTTTATATTTTTACCATCTTTTATCAGAAGATGAGTTTTTGCACCAGTTTTTTCAAAAATTTTTTTTGCTTCTTCTAAACCTGCGACAACACATGAGTCTTTTGATATGATTTGTGCTTTTGATTTTTGATCTGCAAAAATTGCGTTAGATGTTATATCTCCTTCCTCGTTGAGGTCTTCTTTTAGATAAAAATCTATTTCATCCATAGGTAGCCAACATTTTTTATACATAATCCAGGTTTTAAGGATTTTGGTAATTGCATTATGAAACTTGGTATGATTGGTTGTGGAGCTATTGGTAATGATGTTGCAAAGTATGCAGATAAACTCGATGAAATTGAAAAAATATTTCTTTATGATATTGATGATAAAGCTTCTGATAAACTTAAAAATTCTTTAAAAAAAGCTGAAGTTAAAAAAGTTGAAGATTTTTTACCGGAGGTTGATGTTGTTTTTGAAGCAGCCTCTCAAAAGGCTGTAAATGAATATGCTGAAACTTGTTTGAAATCTGGGAAGGATATAATCATTATGAGCATCGGAAGTCTTTTTGATGATGATTTTCGTTCTAAACTTGAAAAACTTGCTAAAGAAAAAAAATGTAGGATTTATCTTCCTTCTGGAGCTGTTTGTGGGATTGATGGTATTCTTTCAGCTAGTATTGAAGATTTAGATGAGGTAACTCTTGTTACTACTAAACCACCTAAGGCGTTGGATAAAAAAATTGATAAAAGAACTGTTATTTTTGAAGGAAATGCTCGTGATGCAGTAAAAGAATTCCCGAAAAATATCAACGTCGCTGCGAATTTATCTATTGCTGGTGTGGGTTTTGATGATACAAAAGTTGAAATTGTTGTTGACCCAGTTGCTACCAGGAATAGTCATAAGATTCTTGCACATGGTAAGTTTGGTAGACTCCGGGCTGAAGTAGAAAATATGCCTAATCCAAATAATCCTGGTTCTAGCTATATGGCATCTCTTTCTGCTATTGCTACTCTCAAGCGTTTGATTAATCCAATACAGATAGGTGCATGATTTAACATTATAGGTTTATTTTGTAAAGGTGTAAAGATAAAACAAAGTTTTATATAGTGTTATTTTTAGGAGTTTTAAAAATGAAATTTGAAATCAAAGATCGTGATGCAGCAGGAAGAATCGGGAAATTTACAACCAAACATGGAACAGTGACTACTCCAAACTTGATGCCAGTAATAAATCCTAACAAAATGATTATCTCACCAAAAGAAATGAAAAAACTTTTTGGAACCGAAATCGTCATCACCAACTCCTATATTATAAAAAAAGACGAAAAACTAAGAAAAAAAGCTCTTAAAAATGGACTTCATAAATTAATTGATTTCGATGGACCAATTATGACTGACTCGGGGACATTTCAGTCATATATTTATGGTGATGTAGAAGTTGAACCCTCCGAAATAATTGAATTCCAAAAAAAAATAGGTAGCGACATTGGAACCATTCTCGATGTATTTGGAACACCGGATCAAACACGGGATGAAGCAGAAAAAGGTATGAATGAAACAATAAAACGAGCTAAAGAAAGCATTAAAATAAAAGGAGATATGAATTTAGCTTGCACTGTTCAAGGTTCAATATATCCTGATCTTAGAAAAAAATGTGCAGATGAACTCAGTAGTACTGGTTGTGACTTTTTCCCAATAGGTGGCGTGGTTCCTTTAATGGAGGATCAAAAATACAGCGATCTAACAAATGTAATTATTGCCTCAAAAAAAGGTTTATCACATGATAAACCAGTTCATCTTTTTGGAGCAGGACATCCCATTATTTTTCCTCTTGCCGTTGCATTGGGTTGTGATTTTTTTGATTCTTCATCATATGTCAAATATGCAGTTGATGATCGTTTGATTTTCCCATGGGGTACTGAGAAATTAAACAATTTAACTGAACTGCCATGTTGTTGTCCCATTTGCTCAGAATATTCAGCATCTGATTTAAAAAAAATGGATAGAAAACAAAGAAATATTCTTCTTGCTAAACATAATCTATTTGTTTGTTTTTCTGAAATAAGGAAAATAAGTAATGCAATAGCTCAAGGTAATCTATGGGAGCTTGTAGAAAGAAGAGCAGATTGTAACCCATATCTTAAACAGGCTTTAAAAATTCTTAGAAAAAAAGAAAACAAAGAATGGCTTGAAAAATTTGAACCAACAAGTAAAAACAAGGCATTGTTTTACACTGGATCTCAAACAGTTCATAGACCTATAATATATAGATATCAAAATCGTTTAATAGAAAATTTTGACAGATTTCAAGAGGAGATTATTCTATTTCCCGAGTCAGAGAAACCGTATTCTAAATATTACAGTGAAATTTTAGAGAAAACTATTCAAGAAAAACTATGTGTTAACTTATTAGTTGATTCATATATTGGTCCGGTTCCTTTTGAGCTTGATGAGATGTATCCTCTTGCTCAATCAGTTTTTCCTGAAGATGTTGATAAGGAAACATTAGATGAGAAGAATAAATTTTTAGAGGAATTTACTAAAAAGACCAAGGTTTATTTTTGGGATGAAAAATCTGATTTTTTTTCAAAAATAAAAAAATCTGATGATCAAAAAATTGATTTTGATGTTAAACGTGTTTCCATGGTTGCAGATATGCAATTTGGAAACAAAGCTGGGGATTTATTTTTTAAAGATAAAAATGTTGATTTTGTTAAATCTAAAAAAACCGGTAAAATCCGTAATATACTGGTTGACAATAAACATGTTCTTTCGATGCGTGCAGGTGATGGCATGTTTACACTTAAAATAGAAGGAGCTAAAATTCTTCATAGAAATCTTAAGTCACCAAATTTAAGAGTTATTATTGATGATGATGCTGTTCCTTTTGTTAAAGAGGGAAAAAGTGTTTTTGCTAAATTCGTAAAAGATTGCGATCCAAAATTGAGACCGGGTGATGAATGCTTGGTTGTCGACAAGAATAATAATTTGTTGGCTGTTGGTCGCTGTATTATGAACAGAGATGAGATGCTTTGTTTTAATCATGGTGTTGCAGTAAAAAATAGAGAATCGAAAAAGTAAAAAAATATCCTATTTTTTTGGTTTAACGATTAGTTAATAAGTATTTAGATTATTTGCAAAAAAATAATTATGATTATTAGTAAACAAAAAAAGATTGATGATATACTTGATTTTGTGGATTCCTCCCCCGTTTTTTTGATAGGTTGTAGTGAATGTGCAACTGTTTGTAAAACTGGTGGCGAAGAAGAAGTTCTTGAGATGAAAAATATTTTTGAAAAACATGGAGTTGTTGTTACTGGCTATGTTGTTTTGGATCCTGCTTGTAATTTTTTGAATGATAAACGTCTTTTAAGAAAATACAATGCTGAGCTTGATGAGGCTGAAAGGGTTGTTGTTTTAGCATGTGGTAATGGCGTTCAGACTGTTTCAGAGATAATTGTTGACAAACCTGTTTTTTCTGGTACTGATACTTTGTTTCTTGGCGAGATTAAAAGAATAGGTGATTTTGAACGTCGATGTAATCTTTGTGGTGAATGCATAGCTGTTGATTTTGGTGGTTTTTGTCCAATTTCTCGTTGTCCTAAAAAAATGTTGAATGGTCCTTGTGGTGGTTCTGTTGATGGCAAATGTGAAGTTGATCCAGATTTAGATTGTGTTTGGGATCTAATTTATCAGAAATTTAAAAAGGAAAACCGACTTGATGATCTTAAAAAATTTTTTCCAGCTAAGGATTGGTCTAAATCTCTTGAAATGAATAGGAGGAATAGATAAAATGGAATACCTTAGCAATTTACAAAGAGTTCTTCTCGATGGTGATTTTGCTGTAACTGTGGAAGTGGGACCTCCTAAAGGAAGCGATCCTTCTAAAATTCTTAATAAAGCTGATATTGTAAAAAATTGTGCTGATGCTTTTAATGTTACTGATAATCAAACTGCTGTTGTCCGTATGTCAAGTTTGGGTGGTAGCACTCTTCTTTTAAAAAAAGATTTAGAGCCGATAATGCAGATCAGCTGCAGAGATAGAAACCGTATAGCGCTACAAAGTGATATACTTGGAGCAGCTGCAATCGGTGTTAAAAACATTCTTTTATTAACAGGGGATCATCAAAGTTTTGGAAATCATCCTCAAGCTATAGGTGTTTTTGGTATCGATTCTATACAATTGATAGATATTGTTAAAAACATGTGTGATAACGGGATTTTTTCTAATGGTGAAGAAATAAAATATGGAAAACCAGAAGTTTTTATTGGTGGTGCCGCAAACCCCTTTGTAGGCTCCATTGATTTAAGAGTGGATCGTTTGGAGAAAAAAATTGATGCAGGTGTAAATTTTATCCAAACGCAGAGTGTTTATAATTTAAGACGTTTTAATGAATGGATGGATGAAATTAAAAGTAGAGGACTTGAAAAAAAAGTGTTTATTCTCGCAGGTATTACACCACTTAAATCTGTTCATATGGCTAAACGTATGAAAAATCATGTACCCGGTGTAGACTTACCAGATAATATTTACAATAGAATTTCGAATGCTTCAGATGTTAAAAAAGAAGGTTTTGATATCGCCTGTGAACTTATTGAAGATATAAAAAAAATAGATGGAGTACATGGTGTTCACATAACAGCGCTATTCTGGGAGGAAATTATTCCATCATTGGTTAAAACAACGGGATTACATTAAATAATAAAGTAATAAATTAAGTTTAAATTCTGAGAGTTAAAAAAAAATGAGCAAAGAATATTATCCGTGGGGTGGAGAATACACAGTTTGTACTTTGAATTCAAACACAGCAGTTGTACTTTTAAACATTAAATATACGCCATCTGAAAATGTAGCAGTTTACGGCCCATTAAAAACGGAGAATATTGGTATAGAAAAAATCGTTGCAAACGTTATTTCAAATCCTTATATTCGTTTTTTAGTGGTTTGTGGAGAAGAAGTAAGAGGTCATCGTTCTGGTGAATCACTAATATGTCTTAATAAATATGGTTTGGATGAACAGAATCGTATAAAAAATGCTCCTGGTGCAATACCATTTATTGAAAATCTTGACAGGGATGCTATAAATCGTTTTCGAAAACAGATAAAAATTGTTGATTTGATTGGAAACACTGATAAAAAAACTATAGATGAAAAAATTAAAAATTTATTAGAAATTCAAACAGAACCAATGAATAAACCATATATCGCAATCAAAATGGTAACCGAAAAAAAATCTATTAGTGATAAAAAGGCATTGCATTCTAAAATAAAAATAGATTATTTAGGGAAAATAAAAAAAAGAGGGAAATAAATGTTTTCTTTTACAAAAAAACAAAAAGAATACAAGATTAAAAACATAACAATTGGTGGACAACCAGGGCGGAACCCCACGGTTTTATTTGGTGGTTTTTTCTTTAAAGGAGAATTAGATTTAAAAAAAGCTGAAATTGATCTTGAAAAATTGTTTAGCCTTAGTGAAAAAACTGGTAATCCCGCTGTTCCGGATTTTTTTATAAAAAAAGAAGAAAACATAGAAAAAATAGTAGATTTTATCGAAAATTATGTACCAGAAAACATTGTTTTTTCTATTGATATTATAGAACCAAGTTTGAAGATAAAAACCCTGGAAAAACTCAATGATAAAAAACTATTGGATAGAACCATTTATAATTCGATTCATATTGGGACAACAAAAGACGAAATAGATTGCTTAAAAGAAAACACGCCACAGATGGCGATTATTGTTGCTTTTAACCCAAAAGATAAATCTCCAGATGGAAAAATTGAGGTGTTGGAGAACGGTGCTAATCTAACTGAAACGGGTTTACTTGAATTATCAAAAAAAATTGGTATTGATAATATTCTTATTGATACTGCGGCTATGGCACCAGGCGATTATAGTGGTGCATCTGTTGCTGCAATACCGGTTATTAAAGAAGAATATGGTTTTCCAACAGGTTGTGCGATTCATAATGTTGTTGAAAAATCTAGTTGGTTAAAAGAATTCAAAGATGCTAAAAAAACTGTTGATGCCGCTTCAAACATTAACATACCATTGTTTGGTGGAGATTTCGCGATTTTTGGACCAGTTGAACATTCTGAATATGTGTTTCCAATTATTGCCTGGCAGGATATACTGATATCAGAATATGCTGAAGGATATTTTGGAATTAAACCAGCAAATTTTCATCCAAGAAGAAGGTTTTATTAAAAATGGATAAAAAAATTGAAACAACAGTTATTGGTTCCTACCCCGTGGAAATCAATGGTTTAGATTTTTTTAAAGATTTTTATAACAAAAAACCACCATCATGGAATAGTTATATTGAAACTGCTGTGCAAGATATGGTGAATGCAGGAGTTGATATGGTTTCTGATGGTCAAACACGTGATCCTTTTGTAAATATTTTTCTTAGGAAAATGAAAGGAGTTCGTATTAGGAATCGCCCTGAAATAGTTGACAAAATTGAATTTAAAGAACCTTTGACTGTTGATGATATAAAATATGTAAAAAATATTATACCATCTGATATTAAAATCGTTGGTCTTCTAGCTGGTCCTTTTACATTGATGAAATCATGTGTTGATTTGTTTTATAATGATGAAAAACAAATTTGTTTTGATATCGCAAAAGTTTTACAAAAAGAAGCAGAAGTTTTACAAGATTATGTTGATTTGATTAGTTGTGATGAACCATTTTTCTCTGTTTCATTTCCAGAATATGGAAAAGAATTATTAGATTTGGTTTTTGAAAAAGTAGATGTTAAAAAAAGATTACATGTTTGTGGTGATGTAACCTCTATCATACCAGGTCTTATTGATATGCCTGTTGATGTTTTGTCTCATGAGTTTAAAGCTCAAAATGGTTTAATTGATGAGTTTAAAGATTATTCTTTTGATAAAGAGATTTGTTTGGGGTGTATTAGATCTGATGATTTAAGAGTGGAAGATGTTTCTGAAATAGAAAAACATATCAACAAAGCACTCAATGTTTTTGATGACAAATTGACTCAGATCGCGCCTGATTGTGGTTTAAGGCATATCCCGAGAGAAAATGCTTTTAAAAAACTTAGGAATCTTGTAAAAGCAGGAGAAAGGTTTAATGGTTAAAGATGTACCCTTAATCAAAGCTTCTAAAACTAAGGAAAGTGATATTAACCTTGATTCAAAAGGTTTTTTTGTTATAGAACTGGATAGAAATAAAGAAGAAATAAACGTTGAATATTATTCTAATGTTTACAAACAAAAAAAGATTGTTTCAGGGAGTTTAAAAAAAGTATTTGTTGGAAAAAAAGCAGATGCCTTATCAGATACTATTGTTAAAAATGTTCCCAGGCTTTTACCAGAGCATTATATGTATCTTGGTAGAGAACTCCA
>CAYMOC010000033.1:0-17956 GCA_964391965.1 uncultured Thermoplasmatales archaeon
TTATAAAAAAGGAGTAGTATAAAAGAGATTTATAAGTTTTTACAAAAAAAAGATAAAAAAAAAAGAGATGAAATTGTTTTTTTAGTTATTTTTGTTTTTTTATATCATTGGTGTTCCGCCTAATACCATGTCTCCGCCTTCTACTGCATGACTTCCACCTGTGCTGTAAGGTGTACCGCCATTGGGATGAAAACCAGGAGTCCATGGTTCTGGAATTGGTGGAATTGGATCTGGATCGCCTCCATCATTAAACCCATGGAAACACCATAATGCGTTACTTACAAGAACTCCGTTAGCGAAATAATCATGTTCCTCTTCACTTACTGAAAAAGTGTAGGTTTGTATTTCACCACCTTGTTTTTCAATGGAGGTTATTTCAACCCAGCCATCAGAGGTTAAGAGTTCATCGCCAATTTCTAGTTTCATTGCATTTCTTTGGGAATATGCTACTTTGGATTTTTCTGGGTTTATTGCAGCCCATCCTTCTCTACCATCTGATTTACGTACAAATAACGGATGGTCATCTGTTGGACTGAGTAAACCTTGGTTTATACTGTAAACAGCTTCTCTTGTTTTTTGGATTAAATGCTCTACTGTTCCAATTGTTTCTTCTTCTGATTCAAGGTTATATGATACTACTTTATCTCCAAGTTCTATATCTTCAATGTTTTTAATTGATCCATCGGCCATTGATATTTCAGTTCCAGCTGGGAAACAACATTCATCATCAATTATTTCTCCATGAAACCCATCTGGAAAATCAGGATCACTACCTGATGTGTTGACCATGAAAAGTATGTAGTCCATGTCGGAATCATCTGAATCTTCTACACGGAGTGTTATGTTAAATATGAATGATTCACTAAGCATATAGTAAGGACTTGTTGATGCTACAGGAACTGAGAAAGTATGTGTTTTACTTATCGTGAAAACTTCATTACTGTGTGCACTATGTAGTATTGTACCATCTTCACTTAATCCATCACCCCAGTTTATTAAGTAGTCAACATCTTCCATATCCATTTCTTTTATTTCAGCGGTTAATGTTACATCAACATTTAGAAAACTACAGTATCCATCTAGGTTGTTAATATATCCCTGGTAGTTTCCATCATCTGAGTCATAAAGGTATGCTATTTCATAGTCATTGTAGGGGTTTACCTGACTGAGTATCATGAAACCTGCACTTGATGTCAATGTTCCACCTGGAAGAACTATTGAGCCGCCGTCAGTTGGATAAACTGGTGTTATTGGATCTGCTGGTTCGGATTGTCCTCCATCAACATATGGCGGAATTGGAGGATAAACTATCTCAAAGTGATCTAATCCATCAGGTATATCAGGATGATCATCGTATTCATCCTCAACATCTCCAAGTTCCATAGATAAAATTTCAGGACCTGAATTTTCGCCGCTATCTAAATAAATTGTAACTCTAGCTGTATCTGTTTTACCGTCAGAAGATCTATCTCTAATTGTGTATTCAAAAGAATCAGGTTTAGTTATTCCAAAACTATTTGGGACTACCTCGATACCTTTCCCGCCAGGAGTGTCAATAATTACTGGGTTGTAGAATCCTTTATCTGAAACACTATCACATGAATCTAGATATATCTCATCTCCATCAGGATCATAATCATTTGCGAGAACATCTACCTTAAGCCTAACGCCTGCTGTATAAGTTGCAAAATCTTTTTCTGCGATTGGTGCACGGTTACCATCAAATTCATCTATAACATTTGATGAAACATCTACTTCTTCGTCATCATTTTGTGAACCCACTGTTTTTGAATCATCATGTATTCTCAAACCAGGGTTACTAATCTTACTGGATTCAGATAAATGCCATAATTCTCCATCTCCGGAGAAAGATTCTCCTGTACTTTTTAATATTTTATTTGACATATCATATGCTTCAGCTTCTGCATCAATTGATTCGGATTTACCGACATCAACAACTGTTGTATAAGGTACAGCAGCAGCAGCAACCATAAAAACTACTACAACTACAGGACCAAGTACAGCATAACTTATTGTTGATGAACTTGCATCATCCTTTTTAAAAGCTTTTTTAAGCCACATTTTTTTTTCTCACCATCTTTTATTTTTATTTTTTTACTCTCAAGTTTAAAGGATTAAAATTTAGTTATATCCTTCACCACACTCTATAGCAAGTAATACTTTGTTGAAATTGATATTTAAAGATTTGGTGTAAAAATGTCAAAATGGAATTATACAACAGGAAAAAACGTAATCTGTCAACAGAAAAAACAAAAAACAACCATTTATTTATATTTTTATATCTTTTCATTTATGACCCCATCAGCTCTAAACCCAAGCCTCAACAGTTATATCTTAGATTATAAGATATATAACAGTATTGTGCAATTATAATAAATTTGTAAAAATAACAAACAAATTGTTATCCAAATATTTCTACTCTAATCCAACCGTAATAATAATCTTCATTAACAGAATCCCAAATCAAAACATTCTCCCTAGTTGAAGCACTAACCTCACTAGAATAAACTGGAATCGTTGTATCATTAGTAGAATATGTTTCAGAATGATAACCATTCAACCAAAGCTTAATAGTCACCCTGAAATCCCATTTAAAAGAAACATCTAATAATTCACACAAAGATTCATAGGAAATCTCAGAAAAATTTTGTATCTTATAATAATCCAAAATAATGTAATTATCACTATATATTTTCGAAATACCCTCTTTAAAATTAGTAACAACATAATCATGAACATTACTAACCAAAAAACCATTTGCATAAAAAGTATGAGAACCACCATCAACACTTAGAGTAAAGACTTCAACATCCCCCGGCATATACTCAATGCTTTTTACTTCAACCAATTCATCATTAACACAAAAAATACTATCTTTTTCTACTAAAGATCTTAAAAAACGATTATTATAGTATGCATATGATGAAACTGGATCAATAGACGCCCATGTAAAAACTTCAGAATCAGCTTTTTTAACATATACTGGATGATCCTTTGTTATAAAAAGTTCTCCATTATTTATTGAAAAAACTCCTTCAACAACTGTTTTTTCTACATTTAAAACCTTAGAAATAACTTTTTCTTTCTTTTCAACATCATAAGATAAGACATGTTCACCTTTTTTTATATCCCCAATATCTTTTTCTAACCCACTTTCCATAATAATCTTTGTTTCACCAGTTAAACAACCATGTGTTGACTTACTAATAGACCCTAAATAATTTTGAAAAACAACATTATTAACCGAGAGGGAAAAAGATTTTAAAAAATCATCAGAATTTTTTGAATTAATTGTTAAAACATCATAAATTCTACTACATTCATCCTCTGCATTAAAATAAGTATTTTTTAATAAATTTTTATCAGTTAAGTCATTAAAATCATTTTTTAGATTAAAAATGATAATAAAACCAGATACAAACATAGAAAAAATAACAAACAGAACTAGAATTTTTCTTGTTCCAACATCTTTTAAATATTTCAT
This sequence comes from uncultured Thermoplasmatales archaeon, assembly GCA_964391965.1. Lineage (GTDB taxonomy): Archaea > Thermoplasmatota > E2 > DHVEG-1 > DHVEG-1 > JAZKSG01. The sequence goes on from CAYMOC010000033.1 coordinate 3,506, forward strand.
TTTTTCAACCCATCAATTTTTTTCATTCTATAAGATAATAAACATTATCTGAAATACTATCTTTTTTATTACTAAGAGTCAAAGTTACCTCTAAACCCTCTGGTTTGCCATCAACACTTCTAATTTGAACTAATTCAGCATCGAAATAATAACCATGCCTTAATTCCCCATATTTAAATTCAGCTTTAGTGTCATTAAATATCGCAAAAACAACATTATCAAATCCCATCAATTCAGTTGACAATCTATCATTTAGAGCATAACCAAATTTTTCACGGACATTATTATATTCTGGAGTTATGAAACTAGTTTTATCTACTGGTTTGTGTGTAGCTGAAAGATTAACTGTTAGAACCGCAGAAAACACTATAAAAATTGTAACAATGATCCCACCTATAATTAAAAGCTGACCTTTATTATCATCCTTCATACATACCATGTTTCTATCATCACCTCATAAATATAACCATTATTAACAAAAATTCTTGAAGATTGAGATTTTAAACCAATTTTTAAAACATCAGAGGTATAAAATGTATCTTTATATTCTACCTCTGATATCGTGGAATTTTTTTGCATTTCTGAAATATTATAAACATAAATATTAAATGCATAAGTTGGAGACATATAATTATTTAGATAACTAATAAGATAATTTCTATAACTAATCGGAGGGCTTGTACGGGGAACATAAGTATTGTTTTCAAAAATACATTCAACTAATGCACTATCATAAACACCCTGCTGAGATTTGTTTAATGGTTTCATAGCATCAATACTTTTTAAAGCAGAATCCATACGAGTTTTCAGCTGTGATTTCTCAGTTGTTTCAGGATAATTAGGCGTTGAGAGCCCTTGGATGAAGTATAGAGAAGCAAAAATTAACCCTGCAACTATTATTATCTCTAAAACATTTACTTGTGCATTATCATTTTTTCTTAATCTCATGAAAAAACCTCCTCAAGGTATAACTTTCTTTTTCCTTCTTCGATAGTCAACGAGCAAATATTCCAGTATGGATTTCCATTGGGGTTAAATTTTATATCTATTGATGGATTAGATGAAGCTGTTGTAAACGTAAAAAAACCAGTACTGTAATTACCCGCATACAAATTTTTAACATTTTTTATTACTGAGTTAGTTTCAATACTCATACCCAATATATCGTTTGATTTATCTCCAATATTGTAAACAATTGAATAATCACTTGAATCTTTTATAACAGATGAACTTATGTTGAAATATCTTATATTTGAGTTTCCAACAAAATCTCGATTTAAATCATTTGATACATTTCTAATACCATATACAAGGGAATCTGAGTCACTCCATCCAAATTCATTAGAACATATTCCACCTGGATACGCTGTCGGATATTGATCAGAGGGAAAAGCATCGGAACCTACAGATGTATTAGCACGGAATGGTCTTAAAAAAATCCAATCATAATATGTAGGTGCGCCATATTGGTTTATAAGTCCAAATCGTCCATCATTACAATACGTTAAGAAATCATCATTAGTATCATTCCATTTAGCACAAGCCTGGTAACTATAATCACCATAATTATATCTAGCACCAACATAATCAGAATTATTTACTATGAAAACTAATCTCACCCAACTATTTTCCATAGCTGGATTATTTGTAGCTGTTGCCTCCGGCCATTGTCCTAAAGGTGTGTTTACCTTTGAAAAGTTTTTTGAAATTGAACAATTAAAATATGTATAATTCTCATAATCAGATTCAGATTCACTATATGGGTTATTCCATTTTCCATTATGAAAGATGTATCTCCAATTTCCACTTGTATTGTTTCTTACAAAAATACTTGCATCTCTATCATATCCTTGTCCTGTTGCCCTTGCTTTAGTTTCTACAATCCATTTGTCACTAATATTTGTTGACGTAACCGTTGCAATAGCATCACCTAATGATGTATTTTCAAGAACCAATTGCCCCTCTGAGATTAAACATTTACCTTCAAAACTCCAGTTTTTTGTTAGTTTGGAATTACTTATATCATCTACATTAAAATCTTCAAAAAATGGAAAAACATTTTTTCCATTACTTTCTGAAACAGCGTTTTCATCACCATGAAACAAATAAATATAACGACCATCGGAATCTATCTTTGAAACATTTACCCAAACACGTGAAGTTGAAGTATTATATGGATTCCATCTTTCAATCCAATGGTTTAATTTAACATCTTTTTTACTGTCATAGAATCTCAGATCTGATCCATCAGAGTTTGCCAGTGAATAATCAAAATTAGAAGGATTTAAACCTATCATTATTGGATAACCATCTTCTGGTTCTATCAGAGAATCTGTTGGATTAGATATCCATATCCTAGTACAGTATAAGTGATCTGGATAACTATTACTCCAAATGGTTCGTACCGAAGAAGGAAGTTGATCCTTTGTAATATTTGAAATACGAGTATATCCATCAATGCGATCCCAGGGTGATGTAGAATTTGCAGGGCCAAAATCAAATTTATATATAAAATCAGATGAAGGACAGTTTATTTCAATTTTACCAGTTGAACCATATACTTTGTTTCTAACATCAATATAAGAATGTTTAGGTAGATTAAAAAGAGATTTTTTTTCACTTATCTGACCATCTGTGGAGTTTACATAAACCCATCTATTAGTAGTTTGAATATAATATTCTTTACCCGCAATTTTTTCAGGGATATCAATTAATCTGGTGTAATTAACTGAGGGATGATTCTGATGAGTTGTTAAAGCATTAACTATACTATCAGATACATGATCTGCGATATTTCTAGCCTGTAGTTTTGCTACCGTATTAATTTTTGTATCAACTGTAGAATTTGTCATAAAATATGCACCAGCTATTATAACTGTCATCAATAAAAGAGCCAAAACATAACCTACAACTTCAGATACGGCACTATTATTTTTAAGAGATCTCATTCAAGTACCACCCCTAGTTTTATAACAATAAAACTACAAACAAATTTTGTGAATTCTGAATTGTATTTTAAAACACCATTTTCTTCAGAAAAATTATAAACTTGTTTAAAAAATGAATTCCAATATTCTGAATTTCCACCGTTAAAAACTATTGATAGATTGTAAACCCATCTTGTATCTAAAGCATAGTTTGTATCTTTTTTAAGCCTTGATGTAACTTTATAGTCGGCTGAACCTGAACCACCCGTTTGACTGTTATGAGTCCTCAAAGCTATAATTCTAAAACCAGAAGTATTTTCTTCTCGGTTTTCATAAAACTTTGGTTCATTTTTAAAAGTTGCTACGTTTTCTTTTCCATCATATGATATCACGGCACCATTCTCATATATATTTTTGAATGTTCCATCAATATAAGGAAGAGCATGCTCTAATGATCCTAAATCAAAAAGGTATACACGTGATATACTTCTCCATTCATTATCACCATCGCCATCCCAATCATTGTAGTATTCAGTGTTTGAATGATTATAAAAATTTATTTGAACACAACCTTTTAAATCAAGACCTGCTCGACGAGAAGTAATCATGTAGTTTTTAGAATCTAATTGTTGTAAAACATTATCTGACAAGCCAACAGAGTCATCACTTGAAGAATCTGATTCTTTAATCAACCCTTCATTATGAACCAAGATCTCTTTATCATTTATTTTTGTAAAATAATTATGATAATTCTCTATTGTTAGATCATATGATGGTTCTTTTTCATATATATGTTCAATTGAATCAATGTTAACAAAACCTTTTTCACTTGAAAACAAAAAATCTTTTTCAGTTAATAAACCTGCTCTGATCCAACCATTTGAGGTATACATCATATGGTTAGGTGTTACACAGAGATCATCGTTAATTTTTAGATAATATTCATTCATTTCATTTTCCTGATGATGATGAATATTTGATACAACACTTTCAACTAATTTTTCATCTTTTTCATCAAAACATTTTACTTTATCTCCAACGGCTACATTTTCTATGTTTTTGTATGATCCATCAGACATCAAAACTTTTGTTCCCGCAAGAAAACAGGTATCATTTAGCCAGAAAATTGAAACATTATCTACACAATCATCCTGTTTAAATGTTATATTAAAACAGTTATCTCCATCTGTTAGATCATCAACTGAGGTTATATCCATTAAACTGCTATTTGAAGAATACCAAATCAATACTCTGGTACCGGATTCATATACTGACACTGATCCTCCGTCATTTGAATTGCCTATGTAATTAACATTTACAGCATATTCTGAATCACGAGGAAGTTGAATTAAATTGTTGATACTTGCTCTTATACCAACAAAATCATTTTCAGAGTTTTCAAATTCTACATCTCTTCTTCTACCTTCAATATAGGGTATACCCCATAGTAGTGTCGCTGAAATTATTGAGATGGCTATAGCTAAAACAAGTAAAGTTGAAATAACCGGCGATACCGCCTTTGGATTTGTTTTGTTTTTTTTCATGTTATCGCCTCTAAATTTATTTTTATAGCTGCAACTTCGACAGTAAAATATTTTTTAGAACGTTCTTTGTAAACAATTGTTTTATCAGGTGCATTACTGGTTATAGCCTGATTGTTAAAATCTGATTTTAGATAATCCAGCCATACATCTTGGTTTTCTCCGAAAACCTGCATTTTTAGATTATATGCTTCTCTTTGTCCATTATCAAGAATGAATAAATCATTCATTTCTATTTCAAAACGGAATATTCCTTTACCTGCTCCACCTTCAGCATTATCAGAACAGATTTTAACAATTTTTATTGATGAAGAATCAAGAACTTCTAAAAAAGAGGAATCCATCCACATGTATCCATCGGGTTTTGAATTTATCAATGCATCATTTTCTAAAATATTTTTATATTCACCTACACTTGTTTGTGAAATCTGGACCAAGCTTCCTAAATCAAAAACATATATAACTCCAAAAGATACATTACCAGGGTTAGAAGTGGGGTAACTGTCATTAAAAAGTTTGATAACCATTGTGCCCTTTATTTCTAATAGCGTTGGTGGTACAACTGCATCATTTATTTTTATCAGTTGAGGAGAGTTCATTTCACCTACAATAATCTGAGGAGGATTAGTTCTACTAGAAAGACTTACACCGTAACCCCGGGGGTTAACATCTTTTTCATATATTTGGACTGCTAAAGGATCTGACCAGTCACTTACTCTCACACCATCAGTTGTACGTGTTTTTACTCTGATAAGATAAACACCAGGTTTATCCCAACTATGAGCAGTCGTTACACTTTGAGCTATCCCAGTTGGACCTGCATCCTTCCATTCATCAACTTGTTTATCTCCATCCCAATCCCAACCATATTTTAAACCAGGTTCATCTCCTTCAACTTTAAAACGATAGGTTGTTTCATTGAACAATTCTTTGTGACCCTCTAACAATTTAGGCGTTGAAGATGCATTTAAAATTGGAGCTTCAATTGTTCCAAAACCCCATATATCAGATTGAGTATCATATCCATCAGCATTGTTAGCTATAACATACCATTGATATTCTTCACCATAGTTCAAACTTAAACCGGGATCTAACTCTGCAGAATCACCACTATCAACAGAATTGACCGAACCGATTAAAGTTCCATTATCCCAGTAAAAATCAACATCCATAGGACAAGCATTTGGATCAGAAACAGTTACCTTAAAAATAGGGCTGAGATTAACATCATAAGAATCATCCAAAGGCTGAACACATACAGGCTCATAAGGCTCCAGGCCTGTTTCTGCGGCTGTTGTAAAATTCCACATCGGCCCTAAGCTATAGTCAGTTCCATCACTTGCATTTATCTGCCAATAATATTTACCACTATACTCTAGTCTTCCTGGTTCAAATTCTGTTGTATCTACTGTTGTACCTGTTGTATCGCCATCATCTATTTTTTCTGTAAGAACCTTAGCTGCTTCTTCATCAGTACCTGTAAAAGGACCAAGCAGATAGATATCATACTCTACAGAATCACCAACATCGTTATCTCCCCCACTCCATAATAGATTATCATCAACATCTACATCTGTTTCTCCATTTGCAGGATCGGGAGAATTAGGTACAATTGGTGGTTCATTTGCAGCAGACGTATAAGTTATAACTACTTCTACATAATACGAACGAAGTATACTAGATAAACCTTTGAAATAACTCCAGTCAGATTGCGCACCTAAATAAAGGTGATTAGTTTGAAGCATTTCAGCTATTTCCTCTTTATTTGAAAACGAAGCGGTAAGTGTTTCTTTTGAACTTGATTCCCCACGATCCTGTTCTACATAACTAGCGCCATTGTAAACCCATAAGCTATGACCATAATGTCCTGGAAAATTAGGATAAGAATCCCTGCCGATTCCTTTCCATGTAATATCTATCTGAGTGATACTACTTACATCTTCATCTATTCTAAAATCAAAACGATGATACTGATATTTATTAGCATCAACATTATTTATATCTTCAACATAATTATTATCATCTTCATCTATAAGAGAATAATCAGTGGGCATAACTGCATCAGCAAACTCAGCTTCAGATAAATCCCTAAAACCACCATCTACATCAGCCCCCTCATATGCCCGAGCATCTTTTCCATCACATACGTACGTCTGTTCTGTATTATGAACCAAAACAGAATTCTCTTCATTTATCGAAACAAAATAATTATGAGTATTTTCAACGGTTAAATCAAACGACTCTTGTTTTTCAAAGATTTTTTCAATAGATTCAACCTTAAACTCCTCCTTGTCTTCATTAAATAAAACATCACCAGGTCGTATATCATTAGCATAAACCCAGTTATTATTACAGAATAACTTATGATTTGGAGTGACTTTTAAGTAATTATTTAAATTAATATGATAAGGAGCCATTTCATCTTTTGAATGATGAAAAACATGTGTTACTTTACAATTAACAACTTTTTTTGATTTAAAATCATATGATTTAACATAATCCCCAGTTTTCACATTTTCTATATTTTTATAAGAACCATCAGCCATCAAAACCTGAGTACCCGCAAGAAAACACGTGTCATTCATCCAATGCATTGTAACATTTTCAACTTTAATCTGAGAACCATGCCTAGTTGCATGAACTCTAAAACTTTCATTAGAGTCATCTAAACCTGAAACATTAATATTAAAAGAAGGATTACGGGCGTACATCGCAACAAAACGATCACCTTCTTCATCAACATAAAACTCTTCAAAGCTATCAGTGTTTGAAATTGAAGCATGCTGGACAGATCCTATACCCTCGATTAAAACCTCCTCAATTGAGTTATCTATAACATCAAGATTGTTAAGAGAAGATTCTTTTTGAACATTAGATTTAGCATCATCTATAGCAGGTAGACCCCAAAAAAAAATGATTCCGACAGATATAAAAAAAATCATCATCACAAGAATCATTGAAACAACAGAGGTTACAGCCTGTTTATTTTTTTTCCAAATTCTTTTAAACATATTAATTCTACTTATCCCCTTTTTTTTATACTCCTAGCATAAATTTGAAAATAAACCAAGTTATTGTTATCATGATGAATATGTGTTTTATTCCTGCAAAAAAAGTTCCATCTTCGAAAACACCTGTAACTATACCCATGAATATGCTTTGTACTACTGCTGCGGAGTAAAACACGGGTTCCACATGACCCATTTTTATTGGTGTTCCAGAGCCCATGGCACCTTGCTGTAGTTCTGCACCTGCTTCACCGACAATGTTTGGTAGAAAACTTTTACATAAAATAATCAATATTAGAAGGAAAACTCCCATTCCTACATAGATGACTGCTACATAACTCATCATATTAGCTCTTCTTTCTGAATGTATTAGACGAAGTTCTCGAGCGTCTTTACTCGCTGCTTCTAGTACATCTGCAACGTTTCCGCCACTGCGACTTGCTTCAATGATTAGTGAAACAGTTCGATGAACGAGTTTAGTATTCACTCTTTTTGCAAATGAACGAAGTGCATCATCTACACTGCTACCCCAGGATATCTGACGAGCTATTTTTTGAATCTCAGGAGTGAGTACACCATAATTTCCTTTTGCTGAGTGCATTATAGCCTTGGTAAATGTCATACCTGCACGTCGGGATTCAGCCAGATCTCGAACAAAATCAGGGAATCGATCATCTATTTTTCGGACACGACGTAGTCTATAAAACTGATAGACTCCATAGACGCCCGAGCAAAGAATTCCTGAGATTATAAAAAAATCATACCATGTACCTAGTTCAACAGAGGCACCTGCCATTTCAAACTCTAAAGGATTCAAAACACCAGTAAGACCCATAAAACCAAAAAAACACAGTATAGCAGTTGGAATACCCATGCTTACTAGAACCATCATCTGTGTAAGCTGCCCTGTAAATTTTAGCTGAGCAAGAAGACTCTGTTTTTTTAGGGGCATCCCTGTTTTAGCATCAACTTTTGCTTTACCATCTTTTTTACTGAAATCAAATAAATCTTTTAATTTATCAACGAAACTCATAACTTTTTTTAGACCCCCTCAGACATGGAGCTTAGTACCACTGCAAAACCAATATTTATGATTGGAACAATAAGGAAAATAAATACATACATGAAATTTAGTTGATCTGGGCTTCCACCAGTAAATACCGTTAGCATCGGTATAATAATAATTATTAGAAGTATACCTGCTACTGCTGCTGTAACATAGGCTTCTGCCATAATACCTAGGCTTTCAATCATTTGTTTTTGATTAACACGGTTTTCACGCATGTATTGTTCTGCTTTGTTCATAAAATATGGTTTTAATGCTCCACCAGATTGTACAGTTACAACTGCTCCTTGTAAGAACTCTCGGAATTTATCAGATGGAGTGCGTTTAATATTTGCTTTTAAAGCAGTTATTATATCCTTACCAAGAAGTCCTACATCCCTGTAAACCCATAATGCCTCTTCACGTAGTTCACCATATATTCTTTGCTTTGAAAGACTTTTAAAAATCTCAGTAGGTGTAACACCTGCTGAACTCATAGCAGAAATAAAATTCAACGCATATGGTAGATAAATATCTATTTTTTTAGCACGAGCTTTTGCTTTACTAGATGGATAAGATATAAAATAAAAATATGTTCCAAAAGTAGAAAGACCAGGTATTAACGCTAAAACTAGAATCAACCATATATCAAGAGCAAAAGCAAGAACAAGGATAATATATGCAATGGTTGTAGCAATTGCAACCATTATAGTATTAACCCATGTAACAGATAGATACGCTCCAGCTCTCATACCTATATGAGCTTTTTCTAGATTAGCATCCATTTTCTCTGTAGCAAGATTTTCAGCTATTCTACCAAACCATTGGTAGCACATTTTTTGATAACTATTCATTGGCATTTTTTTATTAGTCTCCTCACCAACCTTCAAATTGAATATTAAACATTAGTTTTATAGTTACATATATTAGATATTTTTTATTTCATCTAATATTTCCTGAGCTTTCTTCTTTTTAAGTCCCCTCACTTTCTTTAAATCTTTAATAGTTACATTTCTTAAATCATTTATTGATTTAAAACCATTTTCATATAAAAGCCAAGCTGTTCCCTCATCCACACTTTTTAAGGATTCTATATCATTTGAATAAATATTTTCAAGTTTTTTACCAGATGACTTTTCTTTAGACGTTTCTTCTACAGATTCAACTTTTGCTTCTGGTAAATCTTCAGAGAGATCCATATTAAGTTTTTGTGCTTCATCTTCTATTTTTTGTGCTTCATCTTTTTTTCTTTCTCGCTCTAGTTCTATTTCTCTTCGGATATCTTTTACTTCTTTAAGATTAGATGAATTTTTAATAGTATCAAGAAATTCTTGTGGATTCTCTGCATAACGTGAAACTACTTTTCCTACTTCCTCGTACTTTCTTACATTGTTATCTTTCATCCAGTTCAGAATTGTAGAACGATTTTTGATTTCTTGAGCTATATCATCTTTGCTCATATCCCAACGAGCACGGATGCCCTCAAGAACATAGCTTTTACCAGTATACACATGTTTGTCTTCTACGGGATCCCAATGAAATACTTCATTGGTTAGGATTTCTTTTGTTGTAGGATCGATATCTATTATCTCTATTACTTGTTTACATCTACGAACTCGTTTTCCTTTCAAACGTGTACTAATCTGAATAGTTAGGATATCAAGTGCTCTCATCATAATACGAGGAATATTAATCGGTTTTCCTTCCATACGATGAATCAAAGATTTTGCACTATCAGCATGAACAGTTGAATACGTGGCATGACCTGTAGCCATAGCCTGAAACAACACATATGCTTCCTGTCCACGAATCTCACCTACAAGTATATATTCAGGACGTTGACGAAGCGCAGCCTTCATAAGATCATACATATCTATTTCGCCAACCATTTTATTGTTGACTACTTCTCCGAAACCCTGACGTGACACACCCGGTATCCAATTTGGATGCGGAAGGTTAATCTCACGAGTCTCTTCTATACTAACAATTTTTGATTCAGGTGGTATAAACAAACTCATAGCATTCAAAATAGTTGTTTTACCTGAAGCTGTACCGCCAGCAATTAAAGCATTCACCCGGTTTTCTACAGCAAGCCAGAAATAAGAAAGCATTTCAGCAGACATAGTATTTAAACCTATTAGATCAGGTGGAGTGAATGGATCATCACGGAATTTACGGATAGTAAAAGTAGAACCTTTTGTTGTAACCTCTGAACTAAGCGTCATCTGTATACGACTGCCATCGGGCATAGTAGCATCAAGCATAGGATCAGCGATACTGATATGTTTACCACATTTCTGAGCTAGACGTACTACAAAATAAGAAAGTTCTTCCTCGTTTTTAAATTTCACATTAGTTTTAAGTGAACCATATTTACGATGATAAATAAAAATAGGTACACCTGATCCATCACAACTTACATCTTCGATATGTGGATCGGTCATGATTGGATCGATTTTACCATACCCGAGTGACTCTCGTTTTATATAGTAAAATATTTTTTTCCTAGAAAGATCATCCATTTTTAAATTATAATTAGAAATAATATCATCTACTTCACCGGTTAGATAGGTTTCAATCTGTTGAGCATCTAGTTCATCAAGACGCATCTTAAAAGATTTCATCAATGTCTCCCAGATAAAATTCAATGTTTTTTGTTCATCACTAGAAAGAGATGGTTCAATAATCCGATATTGTTTCTCCATTGTTTCATCGTTTTTTAGAACTTTCGCATAAGCAAATGGTTCATTTAACGGGTAAAAATCAAGTTCTTTAAACTTGGGTTTAAATTTTATTTTACCAGTTTTTTTACATTCTGGACATACAACATCAACTACTTGCCCTGATTCACCCTCAACAGGTATTTTAGTATGACAACTTGGACAAATAGCGATTTTTTTAAGCATTAAACAGTTTCATCCTCATTTAGTTTTTTTGACTCAAAATATTCTCATTTTTTAGACGTTCAATAGTTTTATCAGGGTTTTCATTATACTCAGCAATAAGCCGTGAAACACTTGTGAAATCACGAACATTTCTTTCATTCATCCATTCCACTAGTGCAGTTCGATTTTTAATCTCATGAGTCATCCTCTCACGATTCATATCTTTCTCTGCTCGAATACGCTCAAGAACATAGCTTTTACCAGAATACTCAAATTTATCCTCCACTGGATCCCATCTGAATACTTCATTAGTTAGAATTTCTTTAGTGGACGGATCGATATCAATAATCTCTATAATTTTTTTACAACGACGAGCACGTTTGTTTTTAACCCGGGTTATAACATGCAATAAAACAATATCAAGTGATTGAAGCATGACACGAGGAATATTGATTGGTTTACCCTCTAAACGATGAATAAGACTCTGTGCACTATCAGCATGAACAGTTGAATACGTGGCATGACCTGTGGCCATAGCCTGAAACAACACATATGCTTCTTTACCACGAATCTCACCGACTAGTATATATTCTGGACGTTGACGAAGCGCGGCTTTCATCAGATCATACATATCAATCTGACCAACAGTACGGCTATCAACACTGTCACCAAAACCAGAACGGGCAACACCCGGAATCCAATTTGGATGCGGAAGGTTAATCTCACGAGTCTCCTCTATACTAACAATTTTTGATTCAACAGGTATAAACAAACTCATAGCATTCAAAGCAGTAGTTTTACCACTAGCTGTACCTCCTGCAAACAAAGCATTGATACCATTTTCTACAGCAATCCACATGTAAGCTATCATTTCAGGAGACATAGTGTTAAACTCTACTAGATCAGGTGGCGAAAATGGATCTTCACGGAATTTACGGATCGTAAACGTACTGCCTTTAGCTGTGATTTCATCACTAAGAGTTAATTGTACACGAGAACCATCGGGCATAGTGGCATCAAGCATAGGATCTGCGATACTCACATGTTTACCACATTTCTGAGCAAGTTTATGAACAAAGGCAGAGAGCTCATCTTCAGTATCAAAAACAACATTACTTTTAAGAGAACCATAAGTACGATGATACAGAAAAACAGGAACACCTGCACCATCACAACTTATATCCTCAATATTTGGATCACGAAGCAAAGGATCAATCTTACCCAAACCAAGTGCATCTTTACCGATATAATAAAAAATCTTGTTTTTGGATTCAATAGTGATATTTACATCGTATTCTTCAATGACTTCTTCAAGTTTCTCATACAAGTATTCGTCGCTACGCTTTGCTTCCAACTCTGAGGTTTCAAAACTTGTACGAGTTAAAGTCTCGAGAATAAAATCCATAACCTCTCGCTCTTCATCAGATAAATCCACTTCAACTAAAAAATAACATTTTTCCATACTTTCTTTTTCACGAAGAAGTTCAACATAAGCAAAAGGTTCATAGAGTTTATAAAAATCAAGTTCTTCCCATTCTTCTTCAGAAAAACCAAGATCAGAAAGAGCTACTGAATTCACCTGTAAAGCATTACGAGGAAGTTCAACATCTCCACCTACCTCACGTAAATCATCCATATGTTCTCTAAGATCTGGTTGTATCTCTGGAGTTTTAACCTTAGGTTTGAACTGCTGAAAACCTTGTTTTTTTCCAGAAGAAGCCTTAATTTTTTCTTTTTCATCTTCCGGTACAGTCGGACTCCATCCAACATAATCGCCACCATCTGAAATTTCTTCACCTTCATCAAAAAAAACATGTTCCTCCTCAGAGTCATGATCAACAGTTAAATCAGAAAAACCTTGAGAGTTGGATCGTTTCTTTTTTTCAAAAGATTCCAAAACATCTGACTCTTTAGCATTACTATCAGAAGGTTCTGTTTTCATATGTTTTTGAGCTAACTGTTGAGCTTTAAGTTGGGCAATATTTTCTCCATTATCGCCTTGATTATCAACATTTGTTCCTCGAATTTTTTCATCTAAAAGTTTAGCTTCATCTGAGTCAACATCAGCTCCAGAAAAATCCACTATAGCTGATTCTGGTTTTGAAATTTTTTGTTCAGAGGGTAATTCTTTTTTGTTTTCTTTTTGTTTTTTAAAAGGACTTGGTTTTTTTCCAAATAATGATTTTGAAGATTTTTCATCTTCTGTAGATTCATTATTTGTTTTTTCAGCAGGAAACTCTCTTAGATCTCCTTCTCTTTTATGGTCTACTCTTTTCTCTAGTTCTTCATCTATTTCAGAAGCTATTTTTTTAAATTCATCTGAGTTGATTTTTTCTTTTTTTCCAAAGATATCATCTGAAAATGGATCTGCTCTTTTTTGGCGGCCGAATCTGAGTTTCTTTTTAGTTTCACCTTTATTTTCTTCGGGTTCATCCCATTCATCTATTGGTTCTTCACCTAGTTTTTCTCGGGCATCGTTCATTATGTCTTGACTTATGTATTTGGATTTTTTCTTTTTTTTATCATCGTCGTCTTCTTCTACATAAAAAATATGTGGTGTGTTTTTATCAATGTTAAAAAAATCTGGGTTTATTCGTTCTCGGTTTCTTTTTTCGATTTTTTTCCGGTTTTCATCAAGGATTCTTTGTATTGTTTTTTCAACTAATATTTTGTTATTTTTTTCTTGAAAAAATTTATTCTTATCCCTTTTAAAGGCCGCATCCCTTTTTTCTTTCAACTTAGACCCCTCCTAACAAAAGTTATTTCATAATTTTAATTTTGTTTATTTTTTCCCTCAAGTAACATAAAAATTTATATGTTATTTTCTACGGGAAGGGTTCTTATTTGCATCCCATTCTCAAATGACAGATTTGTTATAGGCTGTATGCTATTTAATTTTTTCTTTAATTATTAGTTATTATTATCGCTGACGGGTTGGCAGTTTTTTTTAGATAAGGTTTATATGATTGATTTTTTTTAGGGTTTTTTAGTTTGTTTATCTTGTTTGGTAGGGGCCTGTAAGGTAGTCTGGATATCCTACCGGCC
>CAYMOC010000034.1:0-17400 GCA_964391965.1 uncultured Thermoplasmatales archaeon
GTTATAATTTAACAATTAAATAAACGATTTTTTTCTCTCCTTTGAAAAAACTTCTATCATTTAGCTGTTTTTAACTTTTTTTATCCTTGAATCATCCCACCTATAAAAACTTGAACTACAACACTAGTAATAGAAACTGTCCAAACAAATGGAACAAAATAAAGAAATATAATATATTTATGACTCCCTCTTATAGTTTTTAAAGTCAAAGCAAGCATGAAACAATGAACAACCAAAACACCAAAAATAATCAAATAATTTCCATAGTACATAGCAGGCGGAATGGAATGAAGTATTCCACCCATATCTATACTTTGCATGCCTTCTAGTCCTGTGAAAGGATTACCGATGTCTCTAACTATACCATTTAAATGTTCACCAATAACAAGGGATACATATATTGCAAAACTTATACCAAAAGTTATACCTGCAAAAAGCGCTACGGATGTAGATACTATAGTTAGTTTCTTTATTCTTAAATCACGGATTTTTCGAAAATTTTCAGCAATCATATTAGAAACCTTACGAGGATTTCCAGCTGCAAAAGTAGCTTCACGAAACATTTCACTACCACGTTGAACATAATTACTTCCGGCATCTACTCCAAACCATTCCCATGCCTCATCATCATTAATACGAGTTCTAAGTCTACGATATAGGTCTCTAACATGCTCTGTTAAAACACCATATTTTTTAGTGCTAAGATAATAAACAGAATCATTGATTTTTCCCCCTCGCATAGCAGAAATTGAACCTAAAGCTGGGATAAAACCCAAAAAATTACTTTCCTTTCTTGAAATCTTCTGTTCCTCGATAAAGGTAACAACTCCAATGAAAATTAAAGGAGTAAAAGCTATTGAAACAACAATTTCTATAGGCAACATTTGAAAAAAACCAATATTTAACACAAAAATAAAAACAAAAAGCAATACGCAGGTAACAACAGTTCCGATAATAGATATTTTAAAAATTTTTGAAAGTTTTCCCTCAAGTTTTCCTTTTTCACCCGTTTGATGCCAAATTAAATCTGTTGGTATCATTGATTTTAAAAGATAAAGCATTAACCCTTCTGATATAATAAGCATAAAAGCTGATAGATAAATAAACATGTTCATGTTCTCAGTACCCATAATAATAGGAAGAACAATCCCCAAACTCATAACAAAAATAATTGCTATGAGAAGACTAACATACACTTCATTTAAAATAACAATGTTTTCATTACTCGCCTCATACATTGTTTTATATTCTTGAAGAACTGCATTTTGTTCCGTTTCAACAAAATCTCTTGGTTCTACACCACTATCCAAACTTTGTGAAAAACGATCAAGAAAATCTTTAAGGATTTTACTAGGTGTTCTTTCTGAAACAAAACGAAAAGCTTTAGCTACAGGCATACGCCATTTATCTGTTAAAACACTAATCTTATTTAATTCATCACCCAAGCTTCCATATGCTTTTTTACCACCAAGTATAACTATGATATCTTGAAGAGAAAGATCTGTTACAGATAAAACACGAAGATGAGTTATAAAAAAATGCATTTTACTATCTATGTCCACTTCCTTGTTTTTCCAGTCAATAAATGGATACATTACAGCAATAAAAATTGGAACGATACCACCTACAGCAAAAGTTAAAATATTGAAATCTAAAGCAACAGGAGCCACTATAGTTAATATAAATGGTAGAAGGATAACCAGAATTCCAACAAGTACCAATGGTAGGAAAATTGTTAGATAAAACTTCCTACGGTTCTCTAAAGCATTATAAGCAATTTTTAATTGTTTAAGGAAACTATCTTTTTCTTCCTCATCAGTTTCCTTTTTTTTCTTAGATTTTTTTTTCTTTTTTTCCTCTTTTTCTTCTGCCAATCCACTACCTCAAAAAATATTTTTTTTTCTTTATAGTTTTATAGGTATACCTTTTTCTCCCTCTCGGTAAAAACCCCATATAAACTGAACTACTTCATAATAATCCATAATATCTTCTTCAACCATACGATCAAGAATATGTTTACGACGATCATATTCTAAATAAATCTCAGAAAGTTCTTCATAACCCGCGGTTTTAGCTATTCTTTCCTCTAAAATATAACTATTCCGATTTGCTACAAACCTGTGTTCATCTTTCAGTGCATCCCATTCAAAAGCCTTACGACTCATAATACCATCAACAGCACGGTTATAACCCTCGATTTCATCAATTGCTGTAGCCCGTCTCATAAGCTTACCATCACGTTCAATAGCAAGCTGAATCATAACAAAATCCAAATTATCCATAAACGTTTTAGGAACATTAATCGGATCACTTGTGAAACGCTGAATAACCTTTGTAACAGATCCAGCATGAAACGTGGTCATACATGGATGACCCGTCTGCATAGCACCAAAAACAATATTTCCCTCAGCACCACGAACCTCACCAGGAATAATATACTCAGGACGACTACGAAGAGCTGCCCGAAGAAGATCAAACATGGTAACCCTGCCTTCCACTGGACCTGAATCCTTTGTAAGAAGCTGCTGCCAAACCTTATGCGGAACCTGCATCTCAGGAGTACCTTCAGCAGTATAAATTTTTTTCTCAGGTGGAATAAAAGGAATAATTGCATTCATCGTTGTAGTTTTACCACAAGCTGTCCCGCCACATATAAAAAAATTACGTCCATACTCCAAGCAAATCCACAGGTAAGCAGCTATACCCGTACTTAATGTCCCCCATTTAATTAACTGAGTAACACTAATAGGAGTTTCAGTGAAACGACGGATAGTCATACTTGGACCACGAATGCTTATAGCATCACTATACACAATATTACCTCGACTACCATCTGGTAGAACTCCATCAGCTATAGGATTACCTTCACTAACTGGACTACCCATCTTTTCACTAAGTTTACGTGTAAAAAGATCAGCATCATCCTTATCAATAAGCACATTGGTTTTTATCATACCAAAAACTTTGTGAATAAGATGTATTTTTTCACCCGCAACAACATGAAGATCCTCAAGCCATGGATCACGCATAAAACACTCAAGAAAACCAGTTCCAACAATATTTTTAAGGATATAATATTCAATTGTTTCTTTTTGAACAGATGTAGCTTTTATTTTATCGCTTTTATTTTTTAAAAAACCTTTTTTTTCTTCAATTTTTTCTGCGTTTTCATCAATAACAATAATTTCTTCTATCAGTTCTTTAAGAATTTTCTTAAGATCTTCATCACTTCTAACACTTTTTTTTTCAGGTGCTTTTTTTACAATTATTTTTAAGAGTTTTTCATGTTTTTTACTTTCAATTTCATCCAAAGTCGGCTCTATTGCATGGTATTCTCTTTCATCCATCTCTTGAGTTCTAAAAATGTGAACAAAAACAGAACCTTGAGCCGGATAAATAAGATTAGGATATTCCTCATCCCGCGTTTCAAAAGGCAGACGGGAATAAAAAACAGGGGTATCCATTTTATTTTCTATTTTATCTAAATATTTCTGAAGATGCGGATGTTTATCCAAAATATCATTTATTTCTTCTTCTTTCATCTTCGACATTTTTTTTAGGCCATACCTCTTAAAAACTACTATTGTTTTGTTTTATATTGAAATCGGAAGACCTTGTTCTCCTTCACGATAATATGTCCAAATAAATTGTACTACCTCATAATAATCAAATATTTTTTCTTCAATCATTCGTTCAAGTATGTGTTTACGACGATCAAATTCATCATAAATATCCATCGGATTCTGAAAACCAGCGATAGGAGCTATTTTCTGCTCTAAAATATAACTATTCCTGTTTGATTTAAACAAGTGAGAATCACTTGCAGCATCCCATTCAAAAGCCTTACGGCTCATAATACCATCTGCTGCTTTATTATATCCCTCTATTTCATCAATAGATATCACTCTACGGAGTTTTTTTCCTTTACGTTGAATGGCTAGCTGAATAAGAACAATGTCAAGGTTGTCCATAAATGGTTTTGGAACATTTATAGGATGACCTGTGAAACGCTGAATAACTTTAGTTACAGATCCAGCATGAAACGTTGTAACAACCGGATGCCCGGTCTGCATAGCCTGAAAAACAACACGCCCCTCTTCACCTCTAGTCTCCCCAGGTATTATGTAATCAGGACGACTACGAAGCGCTGCTTTTAAAAGATCAGATTCATCTATATGACTTTCTTTAGGTCCGGTTGAACGAGTAAGCATCTGTTGCCATACATCATGAGGAACCTGAACCTCAGGGGTGTTCTCAACAGAGTAAATCTTTTTCTCAGGTGGTATAAAAACAAACATAGCATTAGAAGTTGTAGTCTTCCCACTGGCTGTTTCTCCACAAACAAAAATACTGCTACCATACTGCAAAGCAAGCCACAAATATGCTCCTACACTTGTATCAAAAGTACCCCATGCCATCAACTGAGTTATACTAATCGGTGTTTCACTAAATTTACGAACTGTCATACTAGGTCCCTTGAGACTTACATCACGACTATGAATAATGTTTACACGACTACCATCAGGAAGTGTCCCATCTGCTATAGGTTGACCTTCACTAACTGGACTTCCTATTTTTTCAGAAAACTCTTGAGAAAAAGTATCCGCCCATTTATTATCAATATAAATATTGGTTTTAACCAAATCAAAAACCTTGTGAATAAGATGTACATTTTCACCAGTAATAATATGAATATCTTCAATATAGGGATCCCGCATAAATGGTTCAAGAGGACCCCCTCCAACTACCTGTTTTGTTATATCATACAAAATACTAACTTTTTCCCTTGAGGAAACACGGATTTTTCCACCCTTACTTTTACCTATTTTCCCTTCAGATTTTTCATCAACAACAGTTATCTCATCAATAGTATCACGAATAGCTTTACGTAATTCATCTTCAGAATCAACTTCTTGTCTAAGATGCGCACGTTCATACATACGCTCCATAACAATATCACGTTTTTTCTCCTGATCTTTAGAAAGAGTTGGAGCAATAGCATGATATTCAATAGCTTCCATATCCCTGGTTTTATACATATGGATAAAAACAACGCCCTTTGTTGTATAGATAATATTAGGAAACTCTTTTGATTTCAGATCACGAGGTACTTTACTAAAAAAACCAGGACGATCCATCTTATCTTTTATACTCTCAAGATAATCTTTAAGATGAGGGTTATCCTCAATAAGTTTTTCAACTTCTTCTTTCTCTATTTCCGTCATATCTTTTTTTCCCAAATAATCTTTTTTAGAACGCTACACCACTTGTTTCAATAGCAAGACCAGAACCAGGCCTAACTGAAAACGTAGTCATCGGCTCATATTTATGAAGAGCTCCATTAAATTTCTCCAAGTAAATATTATGAACGATACCCACACCTGGCATTTTTTCCCTTGCAAGCCTAAAATGCACATCAGAAATCATCTGAAAAGCACTATGAATATCATCAGACCATTCATTCGGATTAGCAGTAGTAAAAATAATCTTCCCAGAACCACAAAGCCTATTAAAAAAACTAGTAAGAGTAGTTAAATTCTTTTTACTAAGACTCTCATTTAACAAAGTTGAAAGAGAATCAATAAAAATAACATCCGGCTCAAAAAGTTTCTTACAGGTAAGAAGGCCCTCTAAAAAAGTACTTTTAGGTTTTGTTTCAGCAAGCATAACCTCAGTTGATATAAAAAAAAGCTTACCCGCCATTAAATACTGCCGGGTTCCATATCCAACAGAAGCAGTTTGTCGTAAAAACCTTTTAATCGTATACTGAGTTGAAACATAAGAACAAGTAAAATCATTTTTCAATAAACTAAAACAGAAACGCTGAGAAAAAATACTTTTACCAGTTCCTTCTTTTCCTTCAAGAAAAACCAGGGATCCATCTGGGATCTCCTGACCAAAACGTTGCGCAAAACCATCTTTTTCTCCTTTTCTTACAAGAACAACCGATTTCGAACCCATACTATCTTTTCTATCCCATCCATTTTTTTATGTTATCTCAAAAGTAAACTCATCCTTAACATCCCTTGGTCCAACAAGACGAATCTTATGATCACCAGATGAAATCACACTGTTACTCACAAACATGATAGTATACTCTCCCGGACGAATCTTTGTATCATCAAAAGTATAACTAGAAGCTGAAATTGCATCACCATCAATAAGTAAAGTAAATGTAGTGTTAGCTGTCGCGATTTCTTTACCGCCTATATTTTTAAGATAAAAACGATAAAAACCACTAACATTAGGAATATTATCAGGATCATTAATAATTTTAAACTCTGTATCAAGCTCCTCCTGAACTCTATCCCCTCTACCAGATAAACTTGATGAAACATCATTGGTAACCGCGACAAGCACACCTGAAACTACACCAGCAACTATAACAGCTGCAACAAAGTATACCACATGTGTCCCACTTAAACTAAAACCCATTTTTTAATATCAACTCAAACACTTTTTTTTAAATTGTATATTCATAATAACTAGATATACCATTATCTGTAACCACCTTTATTCTTCCTGAACTCGGCTGATTAACAATATTTAATACAACTGTTTTCTCTGGATAAATATATAAATCATCACAACTAAAATCTTGAACACTTCCATTAACAATTACATTAAAATATCTCAACTCAAGAGTAGTACTGCCACTATTTTTAACATATATACTCAAGTTATACAAAGGACCCATATCTGTATTAACAACATTAGAAACAGTAATATCAGATTGAATCTGATCAACAGCTCTATCTCTCATAGATTCTAATGAATCATGAGTATCAGTCATAGAAGGAATAACATCACTTACCATATATTGAACAGATAAGAAAACACCTACACCAATTATTGCAGTTGCTGCAGATAATGAAAATCCCATCCTATTTTTTTCCTCCTAAATAATCAAACAAATCTAAACATTTTTTATTAAAGTTAAATTAGCTTCCCCGCACATGATTAAACCTTAAATTCCTAAGGTTTAACAGACTAACTATTTTAAACCCCCGCAGTGACACCAATTTTACAACTTGTAAATGTTATATAATCTATATTATTTAAACTTATAATTACTAACTTTTTTAGTTAAACGAGAAATCTCTCCTTCCACACGATCTATAAAATGTTTATCAAAATCTTTACCTTTTAACTTCTGAATAAACATAAAGGACTGTATATGATCCTGAGAAGGTAATTCTGGAATATTATTTGTTTTTTTTTCATCATTTCTCTTACCTTCAGTAATCCCATTTGAATAATCTAAAAGATTAATTTTAGCATCATCTGTAATCCAACCAATATCAACATAATAATCAAGAACCTCAGGTAGATTATCCCGGCCACATTTATCAACCAAAAACTGCAACCATTTCATAATAACAATTACACTTTCCGGATCCTCAGGAATAGCTTCTAAAGGATTACTTCTAAGTGTTTTCCCAATATTATTATTTTCTTTACCTGGGACTTTAATATCATCAGTTGTAACAACAGATGTTTCTTCATTGTTTTCAAATAAACCATTTTCAAGTTCGCCAAGACGATTCTGAATTTTCTCGATTTTTTCTAAAAGAAGCTTCATATCATCATCGGCAACTGAAGAATTCATTTCAGGTTCTTCTTTTTTCTCTAAATAATTATTTAAAACATTATGAATTTTTAAAACAAGTTTTTCCAGTTGGTCTTTATTAATATCAACATCTTTTTCATTAAGCTTCTGTTTTAATTTATCAGCAACACGAGAGGGAATTACTTTTTTTTCTACATAAGAAGAAAGCTCTTCATCTAACTTAAAAGTTTCAGAATTTTCCTTTTTGCTTTCCTCTGTCCTTCCTCCCATTTTTCTCATTCACCAATATTTAATTACTAACCTTTTAAATTTTCTATAAAATCATCAATCATCGTATCAATCCGGCTATCAACAGAGACTCCTCCGAGAGTCTGTTCAATTATTCTATCTAGTTCTGTATCTGTAAAAGCACTCCAATCTGTATCAGTTTTAACAGTCATAACTTCATCTGTCTCCTCAGTTGATACAACCTCATCTTCAACTTTTTCTTCAGGTATTATCTTATCTGTATCAATTTTTTCAACTTCTGGTTTCGGCTCAGAAATATTTTTTATTGTAGCACCTGATCTTTCAGCAAAAGACTCTAGTTCAGAAGTTCTTTCCTTAAGGGTATCTATTTCTCGAGTAAAATTTTCCAAAGCATCTAATCTTTTCTTTGTAACTTTAGAAAGACCTACGAATGGATTCATCTGTTCGGATACAATCTCATAAAGACTTACTAAATCATCCAAGTCTTTTGACATAGATTCAAGTTTCTGTGTTAGAGTTGATATTTCTTCTTGATTTTTTTTAATCTGAAAATCAAAATCTTTAATATTTTGAAGAATAGCTCGTTTCTGCTCTAAAGCCTCTCTAGTGCCTCCACCCTCGCCAGGATCAGGTAATGAAACACTTTTATCTTCAGTTTTTTTAGGCTCTTCTTTCTTTTCTGGTTTATCCTCTTTTTTCTCAGATTCCTTGTCAGAAGATTCTTCTTTTTTATCTTCGTTCTGATCAACCTTGATTACTTTACGTAAACTTTCTGTATCTTGTTTTTTTTCCGGTTCAGAATTTTCTTGTTCTTCCTTGTTCTCTTCTGACTCCTCGTCAGATTTCCCCATCTTCAACTTTATTTTACTTGCCCCTCCTACTAAATTAGGATAAATTCAATTAATTACAAACAACTGACCATTATTTATACTTTAAGAAATAATTTCCCTAATAGATAGAAATAATTTTTTCTCTATATATGGTTATAATAAAGGCGATCCCCTTTTTAAACCAACCTCCTCAGTAATATGTAACAACTAACCATTAAAAATATTTTTTGTTTTATTATAACCCTAAATATTTTCAAAAAAAAGTTTTTTCCCCGGTTAAAGCAAAAACTATTAAAATATTAAAATTGATAAAGAACTAAACCTAACAGATAACAAAAAAAATTATCAGTTTATATAAAAAAAGGTTTAATGTCTATGAATGCAGGAGAGGGAAATAAGAACAATCTTTTAGACGATACTCTATTAGTTTTAAGTTTAGATACAAATGGAAAAATAGTGTTTTTTAATAAAGAACTTGAAAAACAAGTTGGATACTATAAAAATGATGTTGTTGACAAAGAAACATTTGATATATTTTTACCTGAAGAATATAAAAAAGATTTTTTTAAAATCATAGATAAAGCAAAAAAAGATAACATTATCACGGATTTATATCTTCCTTTGATAAGCAAAAATGGTAAAAAATTTATGACCTCCTGGGATGTGGCACCTGTTGATGACACAAATCTTGGATCAATAGGATTTGTTGGCCGCATACTTGATAATAAAAATTTTGAAGAAGAAAACCAAAATCCTTCTGACAAAATGATTTTTAACCTAGGAAATAAAAAAATTTTTTTCAAAAATCCATTGTTTTCATCAAAAAGTAAAAACATACAAGTTGCAAATAAACAAAAAGAAAAAAATGATAAAAACTATTCAAATACAAAAAAACCTTTTGATGAATATAATCCAGCAAAATTAAAAGAAAATGTTGAAATCTTTGAAAAAAAAATAGAATACTTAGATATTTTAGAAAAAGAAAACCTTGAACTGAAAAATAAATTAAAAGAATTAGAAAATGAGCTTTCTAATAACAGACAAAAAATAAAATATTTAGAAGAAAAACAAAGTTCATTAATAAAAAATTCTCAGAATGTTGTTAAAAACACAGTAGGTTTTATTTTTGATGTAGTTGGTGGAAAGAAAAAGAAAGAAGAATTTGAACAGATGATAAACGAACTTGATGAACGCAGACAAACTCTCAAAAATTTAGAAGAATCTCTTAATGAAGAAAAAAGTCGTTTAAATGATAATGTACAGGATTTTGTTGAATGGCGAAAAAAACTAGAAACTTTAGAAGATGAAGTAGAAGGACGTAGAGAATTTTTAGTAAACCGAGAACAAAAAATCAAAAATAATATTCTGTCTTATGTTGATGAAGGCATCAGTAAAAAAGAAGAAAATAAATCTGTTCATCATACGAATATAAAACAGGAACCCTCGAATCTTATCGATAATCTAGATGATGCAGCAGTTATCCTCCAGCGAGGTATTTTAAAACATGCTAACAACAAATTTGTTGATTTTATTGGACTAAATGTTGAGGAAATAATTGATAAAAGTTTTTTTGATTTTATCTCATCAGATGGACTATCTTCTTTTGAAAAATATTATTTAGATCGTTTAAAAGGCGAAACTGCTGAATATTATGATACCGTGTTTGTGACCGCTAATGATTCAGAATTGCCTGTTAAGGTTGATATTAAACCTGTTTTTTATAATGGTTCTCTTGTGGATAAATTAGTTATTCTAGATGATTCGGAGAATATCGATAATATAAAAAATTCTGATGATTCTAATAGTGGTTCTAGTCAAAAATTAAGTCAAGATCAGATAAATGAAATGATGAATGAAGATGTCGATGTTAAATCGGAGTTTAAAAAGCAAGGTAGCGTATCTGAAAAAGACAGTAGTTCTAATGCCAAGATGAGTCAGGATGACATCAGTGCGATGTTTGCAAAGGAAAGAGGGGAAAAAGTTGAAAAGAACGCCAAAAGATCAGTTGGTGGTGTACCAGGGGTTGTAACTCAGGATCAAATTGATGACATGGTCAAGAAAGCTCAACAGGAAAAAAATATTGACAGTCAAGATCAAAAAGATATAACTGATGAAAAACAACCTGAATCTGAAAGCGATTCATCTGCTGGTAAAATGAGTCAAGACGAAATCAATGCCATGTTTAACAAATCAAAAAATGAAGAAGGAAAAAATGAAACTGATGAAGAGGCTGATTTAGAAAAATCAGAAACATCTTCATCTTCTTCCGGTGGGAAGATGAGTCAGGATGATATCAGTGCTATGTTTAAAAAAGCCCGATCTGATAAGAAAGAAAAAGAAAAAACCTAGTTTTTTAAAATGTTTTTTTGAATGATAAGCTATTTAAAATAATTAATTATTACATTATAATGGGATGCATGTAGAGGATGGGTTGTTAGGAAAAATTTTTACTTTAAGTATCTTTCTAATCACAGAAAGTATTTTCTCAAAATCTGTTAGTTCAGAATATTCAGATGACGAAAGAATCGAATCTTCAATTTTAAAAAATGTGCATTCCAAAAAAACCAAATATATTAAAAATTCAAATTTTTTTGTTCATAAACAAAATATTAATAGTTATTCTAATAAAAAAATGAAAAAAAAATTGCTATCCGCTTTTTCCATTCTCATATTAACATCTGTATTCTTAACACCTATTATAACATCTGAAGATCTTGTATTAGATGATGATATCGAAAAAATCTCTGATTCAGTTATAGATGACCAAAATAATACTTCAAAACTACCTGCTGTTGATATTATACAAAATGAGATATTTTCAGATGATTATTATAACAATATAATAAGTATTAGAAACTCGACTTTTTTGAATAATACTTTTCTAGAGTTTGATATACCAAATGTAAGATATAAAAATCAAATTAATTTAATAAATCTTTCAGAAAATAAGAAGACATATTGTGATGATTTTGAGATTGTTGATTCGGATTCTGATGGTCTTTTTGATAAAATTAGATTTGACACATTTTCTTCAAAATATGATATAGAATACAAGATTTCTGTTGATCTTGGCATGGTAGAGTATTCAAATCAGTTCACAGATTTTATAAATAATACTGATGGAACTAAAACAGCTGTTTTTTATAGTGAACCTGTTAATTATTTTAATAAAAACCTTAGTTGTTTTAAACCAATTAACACAAAGATTGAAAACTCGAATTTAAAAGATTTTGTTTTTGAAAATAATGACAATGTTTTTGATTCTTATTTTGATGACACGGGGTTGGTAAAATTTCAAAAAGATACTTGTTGGGGTTTATCTTATCCTGTAAATCAATCTTTTGGAAATTTAAATAAGCCAACTTTTGAAATCAATGGCAGCAAAATAATTTACTATAATATTTATGATAATATCGATTTAAGATACTCTGTTGATAATAACAAAATTTTAGAAGAATTTATTTTGAATTCTCCTATGAATATTTCTTATCTGGATACAGGTTTGGATTATCATGGTGTTTATTATGTTTTTACTAACAATTCAATAAAATTTTATAATAATTCTACAGATGAACTCTTGTTTTTTATCCCTGAGCCTGTTATGTGGGAGGAGAATAATCTGTCAAAAAAGAGTTATGGTCTAAAATATGAAATAATGACTGTTAATGGTACTTATTATCTAAGAAAAAATATTACTCAGGAGGGTCTTGATTGGCTTAATGATGAAAATCGTAGTTACCCTGTGGTAATTGATGCAACCTGGTCAAATAATAATCCTGTTGTTGATGGATATGTTTCTTATCTTGATCCTCCTCAAACTTACACTGATTACAGAAACAGTAACTATTTGGAATGGTGTAATTTTACAAATAGTACTACAACTGTTATGAATAGATCCTATGTTGAATGGGATATCAGTTCAATTGCTGGGCAAGATTATGTTATAACTGATGTTGATTTTCGTTATCAAGGTGTGCAGAATGATTTGGATTCAAGAGCTATTTATAGTATGGAGAATTCCCCTAGTTCCGCTTTAAATCCAAAAACTATTTTTGATGATTGTTTTGATGGAACTGCTTATGTTACAAGTGGTTTTCCAACTATAGGGTCCGGTCAAGAAATCAACCTTGGTGATGATGCAGTAAATGATCTGTGGGCTGCTTGTAATAGTTCCCAAACATGGTGGGCAATTGGTATGGCTGCCACGTCCTCCTCAGGTAGTCCCACTTTTGATAAAATTGTATCTGAAGATGATGGAGATGCTAACACCAAACCAACATTGTATGTGACCTATGATTTACCTGTTAATAATCCTCCAACTGTAAATGGTGAACAACCTGTAAATCAAAGTACAAATATTGGTATTGTTCCTGAATTAAATGTTACGATATCTGACAAAGATAGTTCTGAGTGTAATGTAACCTGGAGAAGTAACAGTAGTGGAATTTGGCAGGATTTTGGATACAATAACAGCATAAATACAGGTTTATCTTCTCAAAATATTTCTCAAATTAATTTAAATTTTAGTGAATACTCTACTACTTATTACTGGAGTATTAATTGTTCTGATGGAAATAGTTGGACAAACGAAACCTATATGTTTACTACAGAAGAAGAACCACCCTATGCACCAGTTATTAACAGTTTAGATATTAAAAATTCAACAGGTTCAAAACTCAATAATGCCACAGGTTTACTCAGTATAAATAAAAAATATTATTTTGAAGTAAATTTAACAGATAAAAATGGCTGGGATGATATTGAATATTTGAATATTACTTCATGGTTTGATAATGGCACTGAACTCAGTTTTTACAATCAAACCAATGGTGGAAATTTAAACATGTTTCTTCAATATAAAAACACGACAGGTATTGCTGAATACAATTTGTTATGGCCTGATGATGAAGCAGAGATAATAACAAATGATTGTTCAGAAACAATTATAAATTCTACAACAAGAATAATAAAAATATATTTTAAACCTAAGAATCAAGTTCGTTGGGCTGACAGTAATCAAACATGGAGTACATCAACTAATATATTTGATGATATCTACAGTTGGAATTTTAATGCTACTGTAAAGGATCAGCAAAATTTATACGATTATATCTTAGGAGAATACGGAGTCGATAGATACACCTATATAAGTCAAGAAAATAAACTACTGTATGTTACAGTTATTCCAGGTTATAGTGGAGATACAAATCTAATTTCTATTAATTACTCCTCAAATTATGATTACATTATAGATGTATACTTTGAAAAAAACTTAATCAATAAAACATCTGCCCTCGAGATAGCTGTTGGAAATAATGTTGATATTCTGGCTGAGGCTGATTTAGATGATGATATAATTGCTGATCAAACTTTTACAGGTGTAGGAGAAACTAACGCTGTTGAAGTAATAAATTCTTCTGGAAATCATAATATGAATGGACTTGAACAAAGTATAAATTTCAAATTTAATGTCGATGTCCCTATAGGAACATATAGTGGAAGATATACTTCACGTTTAGCTACTATAATCATACACAAATAATATTAAGATTTAAAAACAGCTGCATAAACACCTGCATACTCACATGCAAATAAAATATATAAGCACTTTAAATATCTTTAAAAATAGCACTCTATACTTTATATTCAGAAAAATTTCACTGGATGGGATGTGAATAAATATATGAAACAAAAAAATAAGATAATGTCAGCTGTATTTGTGACGCTTTTAGTTTTGATGATGTTTTCAAATATATCTTCGAACAGTGTATTTTTTAATCCTTTAATATCTTTTGGTTCCGCTGATTCAAACCATGCAAATAATAATAGTTCATGGTATAACAGCTCTTGGTTAAATGTAACTGTAGAAAGTAAAAGACCACGTATACTCTGGTATGATTTTCAGAAGTGTACAAGCGATGGTTTTGATGGTGGTTGGGATGAAACCGATGATATGTATATCGAAGATGCAAACTGGGTTTCAAAACGTAACAACATGACTGAAGTAGATAACGACACTTGGTATCGTTTTATCATAAACATTAGTAGTGATCAAGGCTGGGATAATATTGAGTTTATAAATATTTCTGGTTGGCATGACAATGGATCAGATGCTGATACTGATGGAAGTTTGACTGGTACTGATGGTTATAATCGTAGTAGTAACTTAGGTGGAAACCGAAATTTCTTTATGTACTATGAGAATATTACTGGAACACCATATTTTAATCTTACTTACCCAAGAAATAATACTGAAATAACTATAGGTAATTTTAGTGAAATAAATGTGACAGATACTCTTGGTATAGAAGGTCAAACAGAAACTCATAATATTTCTTTTGTTTTTAAACCAGGTTATCAGTTCCGTTATGCCCCTGGCCCGGGTGAAACATCAGAATGGGAGAATTATACAGTTTCTAATAGTCAAGGTATGCCTTATGGTAATGGATATGATGCAACAACATGTTGTTGGGAGTCATTTGATAACCCATGGTCTTGGAATTTTAACATAACTGTAGAAAACAAGGGTGAAAACTGGGATGGAGCAAAAGATTCAGATGGAATTGATAGATATAAATCATGGGTAAGAGATGAATTTGGTGTATATTCTTACACAGAGATTATCTCTGCAGATAATGCTAATATATTCGGTGCACCAGGAGAACGACACTCAACAAATGGCTCTAGTTGGTATAACGACCTCAATAACGATGATGAATCTCAGAATGTAACAGTTAGAACACGTTCAAATGGGAATTACTCAATGACTGTAAATCTTTCTGATCTTCAGCATGTGGCTGTTTTAGATGGAATAGTTGATCCTACAGATCTTCCAGCTTCGCAAAGATGGGATTTACAGATAAATAATACTCAAGTATATGTTAGAGGTGGAAACAGAACAGAATCCATAAACTTTGCAACGGATAACGATGATGAAACTATATGGTTATATGGTTATGGAGACGACTCCGGTACTACAGATGCTTGGCAACATCATGAAGTAAATGGAACTTTAAAGTATACTGGTGAGAATGCTTCTGATGATGGTTTAACAGAGCAATATCCAGATCATTATGATAGCGCTACTTTTAATAGTTTGAATATACCAAGTTATACTATTGAGTTTGCTTGTGAGATTCCTGATAATCAGATTGCTGGTAAATATGCTACGCATGTTTATTATCATTTAAGAACACAGACTCACAACTAAAATCTTTATTTTTTTTCTAATTTTTTTTGTATTTCTTATCTTATGTTACTTTATATGCTGTTTTTTATTTAAAGTTCTAATTTTATTTTTTTTTGTTATTTTGTCATTTTGTTTTTTTTTCATTTTGTGTTTATTCCAGGTAATCTTTTTATATCGTCATTTGCGAACATTAATCATGCCAATATAACGCATGGTTAATGGATGGTATTGAAAGGTGGAAAAGAAAAAAGCAAAAGCCTACAGATTATTCTCAATTTTTGCTACAATAATCTTATTATTAAATTTTTACTCCATCTTTTATCAAAATTTTATCCTACCAAGCTCAGCAGAAAATGGAAACATATCTGAGGCATGGCATAACACAAGTCAACTAACAGTATCGGTAGTGGCTCTAAGACCTCAGATAGTATGGTATGATTTTCAATACTATAACCACAGCAATGGATGGGAATCACGTTTAAATCAACAAATAGACATCAACAACTCCGCTAGATACCGATTCGTAGTAAATATCACCAGCTATCAAGGATGGGATGATATCGAATATGTAAACATTTCAGCATGGCATGATTCAGGAAACGAAAACAGCAATTACAATGACACAGAAGGAGGCAATCTAAATATGAAATTTGTATATGATAACACCTCAAATACTAGCGGAAATTTCAGTATGCTATGGCCAAATGAAGAGGTAAGATTTGTAGGCTATAGTGAAACAGTTGTAAACAATTCTTTCACTAATTGGGCTGATGCAGAATCAATGAACCTAACTTTCGAATTTATTCCAAACTATCAATTCAGATACGCACCAGGGCCAAACAATGGTTGGGACACCACCACTCCAAACGGAGTCTGTACAAATATGTCATTTTTATTTAATCCATGGTCATGGAATTTCAATATAACAGTAACAGATTGGGGTGAAAACAACTCAGGTATACCAAAAAGTGGATGGGTAGCTGATGAATTTGGAACATACAAATATTCAGAAATATTCAGTGCAGAAGATCCCTTTATTTATGGTGAACCCACAAATGAATACTATTCAGTAAACGATGAAGACGGATCGGGAAATGTAACTATTGTAACCCGTTCAAATGGAAATTATAGCCTATCATCAAATCTTTCAGATTTAATACATGTTTCATTCCCGGGTTACTCTATATCAAATGAAAGTGTTTCTCTTAGAGGCGGAAACAGAACAACTTTTGATAACTTTAGCAAAGCTGCAAGTAACCATCCTGTTTATCTTTATGGTGGCGGATATGACGGAATGCCAAATTATCAATTAGCAGAAACTAATGGTACAAATAAAACAACAAACGATGTTGAATATCAATGTTATATTCCAATTGGGCAAGAACCTGGAGAATATACTTCTACAGTATATTATCATCTAAGGACAAATTAAAATTGATAGTAAAATATATTCATTTTTTTTTGAAAACAAAAAAACCTATTTTTTTAGGATAACAATCTCTTTTTAATTGTGTTATCCCGAAATTACTTTCTTCTGGAAAATAAAGTAAATGATTTACTTT
>CAYMOC010000035.1:0-17397 GCA_964391965.1 uncultured Thermoplasmatales archaeon
ATTTTTTTTATGTCGATGATAAATGTATCCACATTGTTCCACTGTGAAGTCCTAATCTATCAGCGACTTCTGGTATTATTACACCAATCTGTATCCATACAAAATCTGATTGTCCACTTACTGCATTATGATTATCTCTTGAATATCTTACATGAGCAGTTTCATCCCATGGAGTTGATACTGTTGAAGAAGCTCTGTTTGAAACATTGTAGCACATAGTGCTTGTATCCCCGTCACCTGCTGCAAGAGTCCAAGCTGTGGTATTTGTACCATTTATAAGAGTGTCGTTATCCCACATTAAAACACTACTTGGATCATTTGATGTAGAGTTTGCATTTGCATCTCTGTCTCCATGTAACCATATTTTTAGATAAGTTGATTGATTTGATGTAATATTTATAAAGGTTATATTTAGGGGGTTTTTTTCTTCATTTACAATCCCTAATGCTGCTGAGTAATAATGATTCTGATTTAAAGTAAAGTTGCTACCAAGGAAAAGTTTGATTCTAACATTTGTGACATTGTCACCTTCGACTCTTAGCATTCTTATATTATCTGATGCGTTATCTGACCCAATATATCTTATATCGCTTTCACAAGGATGAAGGATGTAATATTCGTAACCGATTTTTGTAACTGCATACTGAGTACCTATAACCATGTTTAAAAGAAGAATCAGTACACCTATCACAACCAGTTTCTTATATTTCGTTTCCCTTCACCTTCCTTTCTTTACATTAGAAAGAATCCTAATCATGCTAAAGTTTAGCAAGTATATTCTCTTCTAATAACTATATAAAAAGATTACCCGTCAAAACACCAAAACGAAAAAAATACAAAATTGTATGAAAATATCTAAATATCCTATACATGATATAACAAAAAAAACCAAAAATGGAGGATTTTTAGTGTTAGATGATCCAAAATCATTATCAGAAATAGATAAATCAAACATGTTTGATGATATAGAAAAATTCCCTGAACAAATAAAGGAAACCCAAGAAATAATCAAAAATTCAAAACTTGAAAAACTTTACAAAATCGATAACATAATAATAACCGGTATGGGTGGATCAGCAATCTCTGGCGATATCCTAAAAACATATCTAAGAACCAAACTTAACATACCAATTTATGTAAACCGAGGATATGATCTACCTAAATGGGCCAACAAAAACACTCTACTTTTCGTACAAAGTTACTCTGGAAACACCGAGGAAACATTAAGTGCATTCAAACACGGATTTCAAAAAAGATGTCAAATAATAACTATTTCATCAGATGGAAAACTAGAAAAATTTTCAAAAAAACGTGAACTCCAACATATAAAAATCCCTTCAGGTTATCAACCAAGAGCAGCAACTGCATACCTCTTATTTTCATCATTATTTGCTCTCGAAAAAGTTGGAGTATATGATAATCTAGTAGAAACAGAAATAGAGGAAACAATAAAAATATCTGAAGAAATCTTGGCGGAAAATAATAGAAAAATCCCTGAGAAAAACAATGAAGCAAAAAAAATAGCTAAAAGGATACATGGAAAATTACCAATAACTTATGGTTGGGGATTATATAGTCCGATGTCTCTCAGATGGCGTCAACAATTTAACGAAAATAGTAAAATAATAGCTATGTCGGATGAAGTTTCAGAAAGTAACCATAATGATATTGTCGGCTGGTCTTCAGATCCAGATATATCAAAAAAATGTGTATGCATAATGTTCCGTGATCCAAAAGAAGAATCAATCTATCTAACTAAAAGACTAGATTTTATGAAAAAACTTTACGATGATGTATCAAGCGATGTTATAGAAATCGAAATAAATGCAGAGAAACGTCTTGCAAAAATGATACAAGCCATGTATTTTGGAGATTTTATAAGTGCATACCTTGCTATTCTTAGAAAAGAAGATCCATCTGCTGTCGATATTATCCATGAACTAAAAGATGAACTTTCAAAACTCTAAAAAAATCATTGACATCTTTTAAATAAAGTAAGTTTAAATATTTAGAAAACTATTATCTTTTCTCAGAGAGGAGATTAAAAATAGTCTGGGAAGTCATTTATTGACTTATTTGGGATGTACAACATGTTAGGTGAAGATGGATTAGATTTCGGAAATGAAATAACTTTTTCAAAATCTTATGACAGCCTATATAAAACACTTTTTGAACAAGTCAATGCTGCAGTTTTTTTCCTTGATTTTGATGGTGAAATATTAGAAGCAAATTGGCGCAGCTGCGATCTATATGGTTATAGTTGGAAAGAACTTTCAAGGATGTCATTTACTCAGGTTTTCAAAAAAGATTACGACTGGGAGTCTTTCCAGGAAGAATTATCTTCTATGGGTGGACTTAATTTTGAAAGTGAAAACATCCGTAAGGATGGATCAAAATTCCCTGTGGAGATTAGCACTTCTCTTTTTTCTATTGATAGTAAACCTGTTATTCTTGCACTTGTCCGGGATATTACAGAAAGAAAAAAAGCGGAGGAGGAACTTAAAACCTCTGAACAGAGATATAGAACTATTTTTGATAATAGTGCAGTTTCAATAATGTTAACCGATGAAAACGAAAACATTGTTTCTTGGAATAAATACACTGAGAAAATGCTTGGGTTAAAAGAAGAAGATCTTTTAAATAAACATGTTAAAAGTATTTATCCTGAGGAAGAATGGCTTAAGATTAGAGCTAAAAACGTTAGGAAAAAAGGAGTTCAGCATCATTTAGAGACTCGTATGATAAAAAAAGATGGATCCTTGATTGATGTTGATATATCTGTCACTGTTTTAAAAGATGCAGAGGGTAAACCTAAGGGTTCTATTGGTGTTATCCGTGATATTTCTGATCGTAAAAAAGCTGAGTTGAAGCTTAAAGAAAACGAGGAGAAATACCGTAGTTTGTTTGAAAGTACAGTTGATGGAACATTTGTTCTTGATTCACGAGGGGAAATAATCGATGTTAATAATAGAGCTCTTGAGATGTTCGGAATTGAACGTAATCAAATAATTGGTAATAATTTTTTGAGCATGGATCTTCTCACTGCAAAATCTTTACCTGTTGTTGTTAAACAATTTGGTGATTTACTATCTGGTAAGAATGCAAAAAGTGAGGAAACTGAGATTAAAACAGAGAGAGGAGAGGTTTTGAATGTTGAGGTTAGTTCTTTTTTCCTTGTAAAAAGTCGTCTTCAAGAAGTTGATAACTTTGTTGTAAATATAAGAGATATAAGTGATCGTAAACAAACTGAGATTAAACTTGCTAAGGAACATAGTCTTCTTCAAACTCTTATGGATAATATTCCTGATAGTATTTATTTTAAGGATGAACAGAGTCGTTATGTTTTAGTTAATAAGGCAAAAGCTCATAAATATGGTTTAGAACCTGAAGAGATGATAGGTAAAACTGATTTTGATTTTATGTCGGATGAACAGGCGAAAAAAGCGTTTGAAGATGACCTTTCTGTTATGAATACTGGCAAATTTATTATTGATAAGTGTTTCAGTTATAAAGATAAAGATGGCTCAGAAAGATGGATGTCTGTAACCAAGGTTCCTCGTTTTGATGAAGAGGGAAATATTGTTGGAACTGCAGGTATTTCTAAAGATATTACTAAATGGGTTAATAAAGAACAAAAAACTGATGTTGAAAGTTGCTAAAATTTGTTTGTGTCTTTTTTTTGCACAACCATTATAAGTAAGAAAATCTTTTAAGAATTAAATTATGAAATTTGTAAAAAACCCAGAAAAACTACACTGTGAAGATGTAGTAAAATGTGTATTCGATCTAAATAATCTAGATTTGAAAGTATACAAAAAACTAAAAGAAAAAAACAACCTAAGAGCAGATCAGCTATCAGATTTATTAAACAAAGAACGAAGCACAATCTACAGATCCTTACAAAAACTATCTGCCTGCGGTATATGTGATAAAAAAGCAATGACTCTTGATAAAGGAGGATATTACCATAGCTATCATTGTAAAAACAATAAAAATGTTAAAAAAGAAGCAGAAAAATGTCTTGAAAACTGGTATAAAACAATGAAAGAAAAACTAGATGAATTATAAAAATGCATAAAAAATGAGAAAAAAATTATGGCTTCTAATGAAATGAAAAATTGGATGAAAACAGAAGGAGGAATTTTTCTTAAAGAAATAGGTATAAATAAAAATCATACTGTTCTGGATTTCGGATGCAGGCACGGAACTTATACAATTCCAGCATCTAAGATCGTAGGTAGCAACGGAAAAGTTTATTCTGTAGATAAAAACCAAGAAGCATTGGATAATTTAAAACACAAAGCCAGTAAAAATAATTTATATAACATTGAAACTTTTAAAACTGAAAAGAATTCCAAACTTCCTTTTGAAAAAAATTCTATGAATGTAGTTTTATTGTATGATGTTCTACATTTAATTGAAAACAAAAAAAGTTTACTTGATAAAATGTATTATTTTTTAAAATCAGATGGATTTCTTTCTTTATATCCTAAACATCATGATAAATGGATGGATATGAGTTTAGAAGAGGTAATCAAACTGGTTGAATCTGCAGGTTTTGTTTATGATAAGAAATTTTTTGAAACTTTGATGCATGATGATAAACTTGAAGAAGGAGTTGTGTTGAATTTTAAAAAAAATGAGTAGATAAATGATGATTTTATGAGTGTTGAAATAGCTCTTGTATTAACTGCTATAGCAGGTTTTTCTACAGGTATAGGTAGTGCTATAGCATATTTTATAAAAAAACCAAAGATGATTTATCTTTCTTTTTCTCTTGGTTTTTCAGCTGGAGTTATGGTTTATATTTCATTTGTTGAACTTCTTCCTCAGGCTTTAGATAATGTTGGCCAAACTTTGGGTGTTGCTTCTTTTTTTGCTGGTGTCCTTTTTATTGGAATTATTGATTTTCTAATACCCGAGGTTAAAAATCCTCATCATTATAAGGATCCTTCTGAGATTAATTCTGATAAAATTGATTCTTCTCTTATGCGTGCTGGTGTTTTCACTGCTGTTGCTATTGGCATCCATAATTTTCCTGAGGGTCTTGCTACTTTTGGAACTGCTTTAGGTGATGTTCGACTTGGTATAATTGTTGCTTTTGCTATAGCTATTCATAATATTCCAGAGGGTATATCTGTATCGGTTCCTATTTTTTATGCTACTGGTGATAGAAAAAAAGCATTTTTTTATTCATTTCTTTCAGGTATAGCTGAACCTGTTGGTGCTGTTGTTGGTTTTTTGATTTTGATGCCTTTTATGTCGGAGAGTCTTCTTTCTGCTCTTATGGGTTTTGTTGCAGGAATCATGGTTTATATCTCTTTGGATGAGCTTCTGCCTGTGGCTCACCGATATGGTCATAATCATACTGTTATAATTGGTATTGTTTTAGGTATGCTTGTTATGGCTTTGAGTCTTTTAGTCTTATAAACTCTTTTTTGATAATATATTTGTCAATTTGTTAAAACTAAATAGTTTTACAAATAATTATAGTCTAAAATTGCATTATTAATTATATATATCATGAAAACATTTATAAATCTAAGAATTCTCATATGGTATTAGACAACATTTTTGCTAAAAAGGAGGTTGATAGCACTAAAAAGACATTAATAATTAAAATAAAAAACCTGTTTTCAACAAAAAAAATGCTATAAGATTAATTGATGAGATTTTGTTGGTGGATAAAAAAAAATGAAGGAAAGAATAATAGAAAAAAAACTTAGAGAATGTATAAAAAAACTAGGTAGAAAAAAGGTAACTGTATCAAAACTTAACACAAAAGAAACACAAGATCTTTGTGATGAATATTACTAAAAAAAATATTAAAATGACTGGATTGAAAATATGAAAAAAACTTTTGAAGGGTTTTTGTACAATAGATTAGAAAAGCTTGGTGATAAAAACTTTAATCACGTAGGATGCAGAGGAAAAAATAAAAATTTTATTGATTTTTTAACAGAATTTGTACCAAATATAGGTATGCAAAGAAAAGTAAAATTTATAGTAGAAACAATAGAGGATCCACAAATAGTTGAAAAATACAAAAAACCAGATGAATATAAAAAGGAATATGATAAAAGGGAATGATAAAAATGTTTGAAATCAGAGAAGATCGATGCATAGGTTGTGGTATATGCAAAAACATTTGTCCAGATGGAATAGAAATGATTAATGGTAAAGCAAGTATAAAAGATGAAAATTCTGAATGTATAAAACAAGCAGCTAATGCCTGCCCTCAAAATGCTATCATACTCGATAAAGAAACTGAAAATAAATCTTTAAGCAGAGATTTCCAACCGGGCGATAGAACCAACCAAGGAAGAGGTATTGGAGCTGGAAAAGGGAAAGGTTTAGGCAGAGGTCCAAGGGACGGAAGAGGCCGTGGGAGAGGCGGCGGAGGTAGAAGAAGATGGTAACAAAAATAGATAAAGAAAGATGTGTACTTACTACGATGGTAAAAACTAATTTAGATTTAATCAACAGACACATATCTGTTCTACAGGCGTTACAGGAAAAGCAGCCTTTGGGTATCTCTGAAATCTCAGAAAAAGTTAATCATCCACAACATAAAGTACGCTATTCACTAAAAATTTTAGAACAAGAAGGATTAATAGAACCTTCAGCCCGTGGAGCAGTAACAACAGAAAATGCAGATGAAATAATAAGACGGATAAAAAACACAATTATTGATGTAAACACATCATATAATGATCTTCTAAAAAGATTAGAATAAAAATAACAAATTTTTTTTCAGATTTAGAAATATTTATAACAACCTGGTTTATTCCTCGCTATCTGGAGAGTTATATAAAACATATTGCAGATTATAACGGGTTATTCACTCTTATAACAATATTGCTTGTATTGTTTGCTGAAACATGTAATATATTAATTTTTAACTTTGAAAAAACTCTCAATTTAAGATTGTTTTGTTATAGAAAAAAAATACTGGTTGTCGAAAATTATGGCTAAACTATCTAAAAAAGCAAAAGATATGAGGAAGCTTATAAAAGCAATTTGGATTTTTAACTGGTTTAACTCATGTGGATTTGCAGAACTTATCCCTGTTGTTGGATCCAGATGGGATATGGAACGTTTTGGGATGATTATCACAGGTACGCCCCGTCATGCAGATGTTCTTTTTATCGCTGGTTATCAGACACATAAATCAATAAAAAGAGCAAAAAGAGTTTTTGAGCAGATGGCTGAACCTAAAGTGATAATTGCACTAGGTTCCTGTACCATGAGTGGCGGTATGTATTGGGATTCTTATAACACAATAAAAAAATTAGATGACTATCTTCCTGTCACTATGTATATTCCTGGTTGTCCTCCTCGTCCAGAAGCAGTTTTTGAGGCTTGTGAAAAAATCTTTGAGCATGTAAAGGAGCTGAAATAAAAAAATGAGTTCCAAAGAAGAAAAACCAGAATTTGTTGATAAACTCGAATCAAATTTTGATGTTAAAACAAAAGTGGAAAAAGAAAACAGGATATGGTTTTCAATAAAAGATGAAGATTTAACAAAAATTTGTAGCTGGTTACAAAAACAAGGCTTTGAGCATCTATCATCTATCTCTGTAACTGATTGGTTAGAAGAAGGAAAATTTGAGATAACTTATCATCTTTGGTCTTATAAACATAAAATTCTTATAACCTTGAAAACAAAAATAGATCGAGGGGAGTCTGTTGTTGAATCCGTAACTTCGATTTTTGGAAATAACGCCCAGATTCATGAACGTGAACTCCACGAGCTTTTTGGTGTAAAATTTGAAGGAAACAATAATCTAGATCCTCTTTTCCTAGAGGATTGGGAAAATATACCACCTTTCCGAAAAGATTTTGATTGGATAAAATACGTAAGAGAAGAATTTTATGATAAAGACAACGAAAGGGAGAAAGCATATTATGCATGATCAAATGCAAGTGACTTCAACAGATACTGAATATGATCTTTATTTTGGTCCAGCACATCCAGGTTCAGGAAACTTCGGTGTTAAACTAAAAATCGATGGAGAACAGGTTGTTTCTGCTATAGCTGATCCTGGTTATCTTCATCGAGGTTTTGAAAAACTAATGGAGTATAGAATACCTATTCAAAACTCTGTTTTATCAGATAGACTCTGTGTTTTAGAACCTTTGAATTGGAATCTTGTTCATGCTGAAGCTGTAGATGAATTAATGGGTTTTGATATTCCACAACGAGCTAAATATATACGGGTTATTATGGCTGAACTATCTAGAATTCAATCACATATATGCTGGTATGGTGTTTTTTCAAAAGCAACCGGTTTTGACACTGGTTTTAAGATGGCTTTTGGTTATAGAGACTATATTCTGGATTTATTTGAGATGATAACCGGTGGGAGAGTCTACCCTGCTGGATATATATGCCCGGGTGGTGTTAGAAGAGATTTTTCTAAGGATGCACCTGATAAAATTTTAAAAGTTTTAGATAAAATGGATGAAATGTTTAAACTTGCTGAAATCGAAAATCCTTCTTTAGATGCAAGAGCTAAAGGTGTAGGAGTTTTAAAATTAAAAGATGCAATAAAACTTGGAGCAACAGGTCCAGTATTAAGGGCCTCAGGATTGAAAGCCGATGTTAGAAAAGATGATCCTTATGAAGTTTATGATAAACTTGATTTTGAGATACCTACAAAAAAAAGTGGAGATGGATATGCAAGATATTTGATTGCAATAGAAGAGATGAAACAATCCGTAAAAATCATAAAGCAGGCTTTAAGAGGAATGCCGGAAGGAAAAACTATTGTAAAAAAAGTAAAAAAACCTAAATTGAACATTAAAATCCCAGAAGGAGAAACGTATGTTCGAAATGAGGTTTCAAGGGGGGAAGCTGCAATATATATGGTTAGTAACGGAGAAACAAAGCCATATAGAGCCAAAGTAAGAGGTCCAGATTTTCTACATATGATTCCGGTTCTAGAACACTTGCTAAAGGGAGTTCAGATTGCAGATGTACCTGCTGTTTATTGGAGTTTAAATGTTTGCCCGGCGGATATGGATAGGTGAAATTAAAAAATGAAATTAAAAATATTTAAAAAAATGATGAAAAATTTGTTTTCAAAACCTATGACTGTTAAATTTCCACATGAATCAATACCAATAGCTGAAGGATACAGAGGAGAACACAAATATGAGATAGAAAACTGTATAAGCTGTGGGCTTTGTGCAAAAATTTGTCCTAATCAAGCAATTGAGATGGTAGAAGCAGCAGAAGAAGATAAAGAAAAATATCCTAAAACTTATCCTAAAATAGATTTAGGAAAATGTTGCTTTTGTGGACTATGTGAGGATATATGTCCTAAAGATGCAATAAAATTAACAAAAAATGTTTATCTTTCAACCTTTGATTCCTCTACAACTCTCAAAGTCCCTCATCCAAAAAAGGAAGGTTAAGGCTTCTTTTTTTTAGTTTTTTACCAGAAGACTCCTTTATATCGTTTTGTTGCAGGACAACCAAAACAACGGTTTTCATGATATGCTTTGCATCCCTTATATTCCACTCCACAAGGTGGTTTTTTTAAAGGTCTATCTACGATTTTTATAGGCATAATAAAGTCTTTCATGCTTGATATCACGATAGTGAATGTTGCACTTTGAACATCTTTATCAGGTCGTATACGACAATCAATTATTGATTCTAATGATGCTAAATCTTCTCCAGCAAATAACAACATCAAGTTTTCTTTCCCAGAGATTACAAAACCGTTTAAAAAAAATGGACAATCACTAAACATATTCAAAATTTTTGTAGTGTTTGAGGTGATAACTGTGACCATGACTACATGTATGCCTACTTTGTTTAGATTAACACCCATCAAACGATTCACTATTCCTCTTTCTTTTAGTTTTTTAATACGCATAGCAACTGATGGTTGAGAAAGTTTGAGTTTTTTAGCTATCTGTTCCTGTGATATATTCTGATCGTCGTGAAGTAAAGCAA
Source organism: uncultured Thermoplasmatales archaeon (assembly GCA_964391965.1). Lineage (GTDB taxonomy): Archaea > Thermoplasmatota > E2 > DHVEG-1 > DHVEG-1 > JAZKSG01. Next base: position 9,968 of record CAYMOC010000035.1, read on the forward strand.
TTATTTTTCTGTCTTTTTTATCCAAATTTATGTTTTCTTTAGTCATGATTCTAACTTCCTTTTTTGATAATATTTTATTTGAAATACATCTTATACATATTAATTTTGTCAATAATTATTCACAAAAATAGATTTTTTGACTATATTTATAATAACAGCATTTATGAATAAGATACTATACATTTTTTTAGAAAAAAATATTATTTAATCAAAAAAAATCTTCAATTGAGGTTATAAAAAAAGATATGTCAGAAAACACAGGTGGCGGTTTCGGCAGAAATAGCACTCGCGGTCTCGGAGGCGGTTACGGTTTTGGACCCGGCGGAGAATGCATATGTCCAAACTGCAACTATAGAGAACCTCATAAAAGAGGTGTGCCCTGTAATAAAAAAAAATGTCCAAGATGTGGTACATTAATGACAAGATAATAAAAAAATAGTTTTTAGGTGAAAAAAATATGAAAGATAAATTATCTGAAGAAAATGCTAACGATATTGAAAAAGTTAAAAGTTTTATTTTAGAATTAGGATTTGACTGTATAAGCTATCCATCCGCTGAAAAATTGATATACAAAAAAGATGGAGAAACAATTCTAATAAAAAATAATGGACACAAAAAAATCAAATAAGATTTTTATTGTAATTTTTTAAACTATAGAATTAAACGATGAAGATAGGTTTAGATTCATTATTTATGTTAGATGTATTAGTTCAAGTCAAAGAGGAGTGTTATATAAGAAATGAAAAATATTGTTATAGCTAGTGGAAAAGGTGGAACCGGTAAAACATTTATTGCTACCAATGTAGCAAAAACTTTAGAGAAAAAAGGAAAAAAAGTTACTTATCTTGATTGTGATGTAGAGGAACCTAATGGTCATCTTTTTCTTAAACCTGAAATATCTGAAGAGCAAGATATTGAAATAGAAGCTCCTTTGGGGGTAGATGAAGATAAATGTATAGCCTGCGGAAAATGTGTGGATGCCTGTTCTTATAATGCTATTGCTCTTGTTAAAGGAAAAGTACTGTTTTTTCCTGAACTCTGTCATGTCTGCGGTGGTTGTTCTATTGTTTGTCCAACAGATGCAATAGTTGAAGATAAAAAAAAGATAGGGGTTTTAAAAAAAGGAAAAACCGGTAGTATGAATGTTTTTTATGCGTTACTTCAAACTGGAGAGGGGGGTATGTCTCCAAGGTTAATCCAGAATGTTAAAAAAAATACAGAAGAAGGAATCAACATTATAGATTCTCCTCCAGGAACAGCATGTCCCGCTGTTGAAAGCATTAATGGAGCAGATTTAGCAGTATTAGTAACAGATCCTACTCCTTTTGGAATTAATGATTTAAAACTTGCGGTGAACATGTGCCGGGAACTGAAGATAGAACCAGTAGTTGTTGTTAACAGAGCAGATTACAAAGACAACAAACTGAAAGAATATTGTAAAAAAGCTAAGTTGGAGATAATCGGCGAGATTCCAGATGACCGAAAGATAGCTGAAATATACTCAAATGGTGATTTATTAGTTGAAACAAAACATGATGAATATATTAACTTGTTTGAAAAACTTTCAAAAATTTTAGAAGAATCTGCTGAAGTCAAAAGAACTGTTAAAGAACCTGAGAAGATAAGTTATAAAGGACAAAAAATTAAATCAAAAGAACTTACACAACAACCCACTCTTGAATCTAAGAAAAAATTAAAAGAAATGGTGGTAATCAGTGGAAAAGGTGGAACTGGAAAAACATCACTTACTGCATCTTTTGCAGCACTTGCTGAAAACCCAGTTATCTCAGATTGTGATGTAGATGCAGCGGATTTACACCTGATAACTGAACCAGAAGTTCTAAATAAAGGATTTTTTACAGGCGGAGTTTCAGCTGAAATCATTCAGGATAAATGTACAGGATGTGGAAAATGTATGAACGCCTGTAGATTTAACGCTATAGAAAAAACAGATGGAAGATACCATATTGATCCTTTTGAATGTGAAGGATGCGGAGTCTGCAACCTAGTATGTCAAGATGATGCTATAAAAATAGAGGATGCAATCAACGGTGAATGGTACACCTCAAATACAAGACTAGGTGTTATGTCTCATGCAAAACTAGGTCTTGCTGAAGAAAACACAGGTCGGCTTGTAACTGTAGTTAGAAACAAAGCATCAGAAATAACTACTGATCAAAAAGAAATGATGATAGATGGAGCACCAGGAACCGGCTGCCCTGTTATTGCATCACTTTCTGGTGTAGATTATGCGTTGGTTGTAACTGAACCAACAGTCTCTGGAATACATGACATGAAACGAGTCATAGATGTAGCAGATCATTTCGGAGTAAAAACAGGAATCTTAGTTAATAAAAGTGATTTAAACCAGGATAAAACAAATGAAATCAAAAAAATAGCAGAAGAAAGACAGATAGAAATCATGGGTGAACTTCCTTATGACTCAGGTTTTACAGATGCTCAAATGAAAAAACTATCAATAGTAGAATATCAAGATAACGATACCACCAAGAAACTTAAAAAAATTTGGAAGAAAATAGTTGAAAAAAATATTGAGAAAGTTTGAAGGAGAAAAAAAGTATATGAAAGTTACAATAATTTATGATAATACTGCTTTTGAAAAAAACCTAAAATCTGATTGGGGTTTTTCAGCTCTAATAGAAATAGAAAATTCTCCAACGATTTTATTTGACACTGGTGGAAGTGGTAAAGTTTTACTTTCAAATATGAAACAACTAAATATTAATCCTAAAAATGTTGATGAGGTATTTATTTCACATGCACATTTTGACCACACCGGAGGTCTTTCAGCTTTTCTTTCAGAAAACAATCAGGTAAAGGTTTGGAGTCCTCCATCTTTCAGAGGTGTAAAAAATGCAAAAGAAGTTGTAAAAATCAATGAACCTCTGAAGCTACATGAAAATGTTTATTCAACAGGTGAACTTGAAAATATTGAGCAATCTCTTTGTGTTAAAACCAAAAAAGGAATAATCGTTGTTGCAGGATGTTCTCATCCAGATATGAACAATATTTTAGAAACAGCATCCCAGTTTGGTGAACTCTATGGTATAATAGGTGGTTTACATGGAACCAAACCTGAATCATTGAAAAACCTTGATTTTATTTGTGCTACTCATTGCACTAAACATAAACAAGAAATCCAAAGATTATACCCTGGTCAATATGTTGAAGGTGGAGCAGGAAAAATACTTGAAATATAACTATGCAATCAGTGTTTTTTTTTGATAAAAAAAATTGGTAAAAAAGGAGGTAAAAAAAATTTGAGATATATTGTTTTACAGGAAGGAAAACCTGATAAATGGACTGAAAAGGAAAGGGAAATACATAAAATATCTGTGGATGAAAATATTAGAATTAAAGAAATAAGATTTCCACACTCTGGAAAATATGATTTAATTTTAACTGTAAATAACGAGTTTAAAACCAGATTAATAGAAAACGGAGATGAAACTGAACTTTCAATAATTAAACCTTAAAATATTGATAAAAAAAAGTTTTTTTCTATAAATTTTTTGAGAAGGAGTATAAAATGAAGAGCGATTGGTTTAAGATGCATAAAAAAATAAAAAAAATTGTTGAAAATAAAAAGGGCTGCGTTGATGTTCAAAATATATCTAAGGAGATAAACGCTGATATTCAGGATATTTTAGAACATTTTGAAGTTATGAAAATAGATGGTTATGGAAACTTTATGGACGAAGAAAAAAAGATATTTTGCAATATGAACAACGCCGTAGAAGTTTTTAATTACATAACTAAAGAGGATATAATAAAAGCAAAACAAGCAAGATAAAATAATACCGCTTATTAGGAGAAATTATAAAAAAAATGATTAATGTCAGCAAAAATAAATGCATTGGATGCGGGGTCTGTGAAAACGAATGTCCTGCAGGAGCTGTTTTTGTAAATGAAAAAACTGGTGTAGCAGAAATATCTGAGGAAAGATGTATAAACTGTTGTCAATGTATAGAAAACTGCCCTCAAAATGCGATAAGAAATATTGAAGGAAAACTATTTTTTGCAATCGGAACTGATGATGCTGAAACTATAAAACCTGATGACCATGTTGGAATGTCAAAATATTTTCAAATCTGGAAGTATTCAAACGGAAAAATTGATCTTACTGAAACAAGAGAAAACGCAAAATACAAAGAAGATGAAACCAAAACCCATGGTGATCCAGGGAAAGCCAAAGCTACTGCCTCTGTACTTGATGGTGTCGATGTTTTAATAGGAAAAAGAATAGGGCCCAATGTTAAAAGACTAAAAAACAAATTTGTTCCTGCAATAATTAGAGAGGAAAAAATCGAAAAAGCAGTTGAAATAATCCAAGACAATATAAATGAAATAGTTGAGATGCTGGAAAGAAAACCAGATCTGAGGGAAGGATTGATTTTAATATAAAAATTTTATTATTTACGGATGGAAAAAAAATGAGAACAACAGAAAATAAAGAGAAAAAAGATTGGAGATTTTCAAATAGAGTTTTTAAAATACAGAAATCTGCGATACATGAAATGACCAGACTATCAAAAAATATAGATGATGTAGCTTTTTTATCCTGGGCTAAACCAACTTCTGATACACCCGAGCACATAAAACAAGGTGCTATAGATGCTATAAAACAGGGAAAAGTAGGAGGATATTCTCAAAACATGGGATTACTTCCTTTGAGAGAAGAAATCGCTAAAAAACTAAAAAAAGACAATAGTATAGATGCAACTCCTTCAGAGTTGATGGTCACTATTGGAGCAGTTGAAGGGTTATCAGCAGCTGTTATGGCCTCAGTTGATCCTGGTGATGAAGTTATTCTTCCCAGCCCTACTTATTCTACACATATACGTCAGGTTCTTCTAGCTTCAGGTAGACCTGTAATGGTGCCAACTGTTGAAAACAAAGGTTTTGATTTAGATATTGAGGCTATAGAGGATGCTGTGACAGCTAAAACTAAAGCAATTATGTATTGTTCCCCCAGCAACCCCACTGGTACAGTTTTTTCAGAGAACACTCTTCGTAAATTAGCGGATATAGCTTTAGAAAACAATTTAATGGTTATAACAGATGAAGCCTATGAGTATTTTACCTATGATGAATCTAAACATTTCAGCATCGGTTCTATCCCTGAGATGAAAAAAAATACTGTTAGCTGTTTTACTTTTACAAAAAGCTATGCTATGACTGGTTGGAGAATCGGTTATCTTCACGCTGATGAAAGTTTTATCCCGCAGATCACCAAAGCCCATATACCTTTTGCTATCTGCGCATCAGTTGTTTCTCAATATGCAGCACTTGCTGCCTTGAGAGGTTCACAGGATTGTATAAAAAATTTCAGAGATCATTACCTGCAAGCTAGAAATCTTATGTGTAAAAGATTAGATAAGATGGATTCTGTCTTTGAATACCAGAAACCAAAAGGTTCATATCTTATGTTTCCAAAAATAATCCCTGAAGAAGGAAGAGATTCTACCAGTTTTTGTAAAAAACTTTTAAAAGAAGCAAAAGTCTCTACAACACCAGGGATTGCATTTGGTCCAACAGGTGAAAGTCATCTAAGGCTTTCTTTCTGCGTATCGGAGGATATGATAAATAAAGCATTCGACAGAATGGAAAAATATTTCTAATAAAATTTATCCTCTAACTTTATCTACTAAACTGTTTGATAAAAAAAAATCTTAAAAGGGTATATGTGAGAAGGTAATGGCTAAAATCGAACCTTTTGAAAAATACAGCGAAGAATATGACAACTGGTTTGTTAGACACAAGTATATATATCAGTTAGAGCTCAAAGCAGTAAAAAGTTTTATTCCAGATGATAAAAAAGGTGTTGAGATAGGAGTTGGATCTGCAAGATTTGCAGAACCATTAGATATAAAAAATGGTGTGGAACCTTCCAAAAAAATTGCATCTATTGCAGAAAAACGAGGAATCAATGTTTATAATGCAACTGCAGAACACCTTCCTTTTGATGATGAAACATTTGATTTTGCTTTACTTGTTACAACAATCTGTTTTGTAGATGATATATTAAAGACATTCCAAGAAACTTATAGAACACTTAAAAAAAATGGATGTATAGTTGTAGGTTTTATAGATAAAAACAGCAAATTGGGAAAAAAATATCAAACCCAAAAAATGCAAAATAGATTTTATAAACATGCAATTTTTTACTCAGTAGAAGAAGTAAAAAATTTTTTGAAACAAGCAGGATTTAAACATTTTTCGATAAAACAAACAATTTTTCCAGATAAACGCCAGAAGATAGAAAAAGGATACGGCAAAGGAAGTTTTATAGTCATAAAGGCACTTAAAAAAATATAGGGATTGATTATGAGTAATAAAAATATGATTGCATATGGCCCAGTACCCTCTAGAAGACTTGGAAAAAGCCTTGGTATAAATAACATTCCTCCTAAAAATTGTACATATTCCTGTGTTTATTGCCAGCTTGGTAGAACACTAAACATGCATGTTAAAAGAAAAGAATTCTACAACCCAAAGAAAATAATCAATTCTGTTAAAGAAAAAGTCAAAAAAGCTAAAGAAAAAAACGAAAAAATTGATTATTTGACTTTTGTTCCAGATGGAGAACCAACTTTAGACATAAACCTAGGTGAGGAAATCAAACAAATAAAAAAACTTGGAATTAAAATAGCAATTATCACAAATAGTTCCTTGATTTGGCAAAAAAATGTACGAAATGAACTATCAGAAGCTGATTGGGTTTCTATAAAAATCGATGCCATAAGTGAAAAAGTTTGGAAAAAAACTGATAGACCCCATGGATCTTTAAAACTAGATAAAATTTTAGATGGAATAAAAGCTTTTTCAAAAACTTTCAAAGGAAATCTGGCAACTGAAACCATGCTTATAGAAAATATCAATGACAATACCTCTGAAATAGAAAAAACTGCTGATTTTATCTCAAATTTAAACCCTTATAAAAGCTATATTTCAATACCAACCCGTCCACCTGCAGAAAAATGGGTAAAGGCTGCATCTGAAAAAAAAATAAACAAAGCCTACCAAATTTTTAAACAAAAAAACATAGATGTAGAATATCTTATAGGTTATGAGGGAAATGCTTTTGCTTTCACAGGAAACGTTGAAGATGACATATTAAGTATCACCTCGGTTCACCCTATGAAAAAGGAAGCAGTGGAGGAGTTTTTAAAAAAAGCAGATTCAGAATGGTCTGTTATAGAGAAACTACTGACTGAAAACAAACTTATTGAGACTGAGTTTAAAAACGAAAAATTTTATTTAAGAAAACTCAAACAAGAAAAAAACTAAAATATTTTTTTTAAAAAAACATGTTTTTTTTAAATCAATAATATTTTATTAGTCAACCTGATTATAGGCTTCATCCCGTAATTGAATGAGTGATTCAATTTCTTAGAACTTTTTCTTGT
>CAYMOC010000036.1:0-16803 GCA_964391965.1 uncultured Thermoplasmatales archaeon
AACCCCCGTATGAGGATCTGCAGTCCCCCACATAGCCGCTTTGTTACCCGCCCAATAACGGTTTTTAGAATAAAGGGTAACAAAAAAATAGTTAAAAAGGTTTGTTGAAACAAAATTAGAATATTATAAATTTATTTTCTCTTACTTAAAGAAAAACCAACAAAGATTAACAAAGAAACAATTATTATTGTAAAAATCAAAATCAGTAAAAAAAGTTGTTCTTCAGAAAACTCTATTTCTTTCTTTTTTTCTTCATTATTACTTTTTTTATTTTCTGAAACATCTGATGAAGCATTCTGTGAATCTCGTTCCTCATCAAGAATTTGAGAGATGAGCATATAGATTGCTCCAAGCTCTGAACTTTCATCAACAGAATAATATGTCCCATTAGGCGAAGAATTAGAAATATTCTCTAATTGTCTTCTGTAAATATCATGATATGACTGGTTTAAATCTAAACCTATTATAAAAGATGCTTCCGTGAATTGAAGAAGACCATATCTATTTGGAGAAGGACCCCATGAACCATAATAGTTAATACTCTCCTGATCTACTTCTTCCTCATCCCGATAGATATGTGTTGGATAAAACTGATAACATACATTGTCAACTCCGTCAGTAAGAGCAACAATTACAGCTATACTTTCAGATCTTTTATTTTCTATAACAAAATCCATAGAATCACCTATTGTATCAAAAAGCGGTGTTGAGTATAGAGGAGATAAGCTAATAAGATTATTTTTCAATGTGTTTTTACCTGATTCTGTGGTGTGTACAAAGCTAGTTAATTTTCTTGGTTTATCAGACCCCCAAAGATTTTCACCGTTTGATGTATAGTTTTCGTTATTTTCGAAACAAAAAACTGCGCATCTATCACCATCTCTTAGTTGATCTATGAATTCTGAGGAGGCTGATAAGGCATCTTCCCATTTTGTGTTATTTGAACGCTCATTATTTTTATCATATGTGTAATCATTCATTGATCCAGAGTTATCTAGTATAAGGATTATATCTAGGTTTTTTGGTTGAGTTTGATTTTCTGCTTTGGTTTCATGACTAAACGGAGCTGAAAGTAAAATAATTGTAAGAGAAATAACTATGATTACAGAAGTTTTCGTTTTTATTTTTCCTTCCACCCTCAAATAATTAATCTATATGATTTATTTTTATAAATGATTTACTTAAAGTTAATGTGGTAAAAGGTCAAAAAGAAAAAATAATAAATGTTATTAAAAAAACAAAATATTCTTTTTTTGTGTAGAGGAATGAAGATTGATTGGAAAAGATTAATTTTTTCGATATTGATTTCAATAATTTTATCTGTGGTTTTAACAAGTTATCTTTTAAATAGCTACAAAGAAGGAATTGAAGGGCATAATAAGTTTTTAGAAAAAAATAATTTAAGAGATTATCAGGAACCATCTGAAGAAAAGGGTACAATGATATTTTTGTTGATTATAATTGGTATTTTTTTCTTTTGTATTTGTATTTGGGGTTTTTACATTATCATGGATTCTTTGAAAAAGTATTTCAAAAGAAAAAAACAATAGTATTATTTTATGAGTCTTTCAAGTGCGTTGTATCCTTTTACTGCATCTTCTTTATCCACGATAAATGTTACTTCGACATCTACTGAGATTATTTCTATTATGTTTATGTTTTCCCAGGCAAGGCTTCTTGTTATTTGGAAAAGTACACCTGGTAGATCTATTCTTTTTCTCCCTATAGCAAATGTTAATGCTACTAGGTTTTCTTCGATTTTGTTTATTTTTTGGTTTTGAAGGAGGTTTAGTATTTTGTTTTTGTATCTTTCGTTTGTAACAATTGCTACATGTGTTCGACCGTAGATTACGTGTAGTATGTCTCCTTTTTCAAAGTTTATAAGATCATAGAATCTTTTGAGTTTGTCAAACAGGGCTTGTGTTTTGACTACGTTTATGTCTATTATGTGTGTTTTGAGGTTTACTTCTGAGTATTTTGTGTCAAATTTTACTTCTTTAAATGTGGAGTTGATTTTTTTTGCATATCTTCTTAGAGCGGTTACGACTGCTGAGTGTTTTACTTCTTTTCCTAGTTCTTTTTCGATTTCTGGTTTTAGTTGTTTTGCTACTGATCCGTAGGATGCTATTCCTTTGCTTATTGCTTCATGTAAGTATATTTTTTCGTTTACCAGCTTGTTTACTACGTGGCTTATTGTTACCATGGTTTCTATTTATAGCCATTTGCTCATATAAAACTTTCTGGTATTATATATTTCAAAAATATCTTTTTAAGAATTTTTAATTTCAATTAGAAATATTAGTTAGTTTTTAACAATAATTGAAAGAAATAACACCTAATGTTGATACAAAATGAAAAAAATAGGTCGTCATATATATCAGCTCAAAAGAGATTAATCCTTTTTTAAAGGGTGTAAAAAAGAATGAAAAAGAAAGTTATAATTTTTTTAGTAACAATATTTTTTGTTTTAGGCAGCTTATCACCCATAATTAGTGGATTAAAAATACAGACTCAAAACAATGAAACAACAGAAAAACAAAATGAAATTACCGAAAATAACAAAGAAAAAAATTATTATTATAATTATTTAAGAGCAGAAGCAGATTTTACATATTCACCAAGATACCCTGATCCCGGTGAAGAAATAACATTTACATCACACAGTTACTGTTACAATGGATGGATCACCAACATAAGATGGGATTTCGATGATGGAGATTATCAATATGGTAAAACAGCAAAATACACATTTGAAAACAAAGGAGAATTCAAAGTAACATTACGTGTAGAAGCTCGAGGATGGAGTCATTTTGACGATTATTTTTATTATGATTGGGATACAGATTATTGTACAAGATACATAGATGTAGGAGCAGATCCATTTCCACAATTTTCAGTATCAAACACAAAACCAGCCCCTGGAGAAAACGTTACATTTGATGCATCAGAAAGTTCAGATCCTGATGGAAACATCGTTTCATACAACTGGAGTTATTATAATACAGAAACACCTGAAAATATTATATTTTTAGGAAATGAAACAATAATCGAACACCACTGGGACAAACAAGGAATATATAAAATAAATCTAAGAGTCCAGGATAACAAAGGAAATTTTAACTCTTTAGAAAAAACAGTAAAAGTTTCAATATTAAAAATTGGGGAAATTAATGAAAATTTCGATGAAATAAATATAGATATTCTCAATCAAGGAGTCGTTGATGCAGAAAACCTAACATGGGATATAGAAATCAACAGATATGCAATTTTTAATTTCATGTCAAAACAATATTACAAAGATAATGATGGAATTGACATTTTAAAATCAAAAGAACACAAAAACATAACCATCAAAGATTTAGAAGGATATGGAGGATTTATAATAGATATGACTGCTGATGCAGATAATGCTATAGAGGTTTCAAAAACAAAATTTGGTTACATAATAGGTGAACAAATATTTTTGGAAGATTTTGAAATAGACAAAATTAATAGATTAAGATGGATGGTAAGATTCGGAACAGTTGTAACATTAACTATAATTTTGGGGTCTATGTTTATAAAAGCCATGAGTTCAAATTCAGAAGGAACATAAAAAAAATATTTAGAGCAAGTTACTTTACAAAGATATATCCTTCAAAAGTATCCTTATCCATCAAATGCAGTTTTGTTGCATTTTCTGAAAAATAATATGTAAAAGAATCAGTTTTTTTACTTCCATAGCTATTGGTCCATTCTAGGAAAAGTTCTCCTTCAACAAATTTACCATTTTTTATTTCATTTATCGAAAAGAAGCCGGTTTTTGTAAAGCTTTGATGAGACCATTTGAAGGTCTCATTTTCATAAAAAATAAGAGTATATCCGCTTTCATGATATTCTCTTGTTCCACTCCATCTACCTATAAATTTTTGATTAACCGAAATTGTTGAAAACATAGGAAAAATATATATTATAAAAAGTGTAGCAACTATCAAAATGATTAGTAATAATACCACCCATTTTCTTTTTGAAGATTTTTTGGTTTCTCTTTTATCTATACTTATGCTTTGATTTCTTGGTTTGTATTCATATTTGGGTTGAATTTGTTGTTCTTTTAGGTTATCTTTGGATCGTATTCTTTCACCGCAGTTTATACAGATTACTGCTTCTTCAGAATTATTTTCACCACAAATTGGGCATTTTTTTACCATTACGATCTCATCCTGTAACAAAAAGTATAATCATTTAACAATTTATAAAATGAATGTTAATAAAAAAAAAGGAAAAAATATTTTTTTATGGAAGAGGACCTTGAGCCCACAAGCAACCAAAGACAGTTCTAGCAGTGACATAAGGACCCCATGCTGCTGGATAAGGCAGAATAAGAAATGCTATGGCAAGAACACTACATATAATAAATTTTAAAGGATACCATCCTAAGTATTTAATATCGTAATTATTTGTTTTTTCTTCATCGATGTTTTCTTTATCATAAAATTGAAGCAAATAATCTAATTTTTCTGAAATTGCTTCAGAATTTGCACTGCATAGTTGACAGTTTTTTGATTCTTTTTCATCAATTTTTTCTTCAAAAAAAGTTGTGTCTTTTGCGTTTTCTTCCTGGGCATGTATTACAGAAATAGTTGATATTGATAACATCAACAGAACTGTAAATATGGCCCCAATTATGAATTTCTTTTTCATCTATATCAACCTCTTATAAAAATATATATTTGAAGTAATTATATAAGTTTTTTTGTAAAAATAAGAGGTTTATTAAAGAAAAAAGAGAAAAAAAAATAGATTTTTAGATTATTGCGTACTTTTCAAAGATTTGTTGCATCAGGTCTTGGAAGAACTGGAAAACATTTTTTATCACAGGGAATCTTTCAAAAAAGTTTTCTAGTATATCCTGGAAGTCAAATGGTTTATCATAGTTTACAGGTAGGTTTATTTCTGTGGTTGACCATCCGCTTTCAAGACCGTTTTCGTCTTTTGTTCTGGCTTTGATGTCATATATTTTTTCTTCGCTCCAGGTGTGTATTAGTGTTGCGGTTTCTCCGCTTTCGTATGGTCCTTTCCATCCACTTAGTACTCCATCCCCCCAGTCTACAAAGTAGTATACATCTTCTCCATCTGGATCATCAGCAGTTACTGTTATTTCTATTTCTTCACCGGGGTCTCCTTTTTCTGGTGCATTTATTGTTGGTGGGTTTGGTATTTCATTGTTTATTGCTGCATCCATCCAGAGGTCAAGGTCTTCGCCTTCTTCTTCCCACATGGATAGAATACCTTTTTCACATAGATCTGATGTTGCGTATTCCTCTATTACTTCTCCATTGTTTTCGTTTATCTGCCATGGTGTACTCCATGTTTGTCCTGCATCATCTGTTTGTATTCCATACAGGTTTCCATTTTTGACATATGTTGCTATAAAGGTTTGTCCTTCGAAATGTCTTATTTGTGGGTATCTTTCATTTTCTGGTGTTTCAAAAATTAGCTGTGATTCTAGATTTTCTAAACTGTTTCCATATAAGCATATGAGGTCTTTGTTTTCGTTTTCATCTGTTTCAGCCAATATTACAATGTTGTCATCATTTGATGATACAACAGGGTATTCATAGTTTGCGTCCTCGTTGTAGTATTCGTATCCTACTGAGTCTTCATCCCAGTTTGCATAGTTGTCTTGTCGGATGAATAGTTCCCATATTCCGTTTTCTGAGTTGTACCAGTCATATACCGAATAGGCCTTCAGAGATACTGGGTCTATTACGTTGTCTACATGCGCACAGCCTTCTAATTGGTACCAGCTTATGGTTGCATATCCCTCTGCTGATGTTTGATATGTTATGAATGGTGTGTTTTCGTATCCTTCATCATAATTTGTACTGCCTACAAATGATATTAAACCCCATTCCCAGTTTTCTTTTGATGGATTACAGGATATTTCTGTGTCTATTATGTCATGCCAAAGGATTTCACCAGGATAATCTGGTAGACTTGACCAATCCCAGCCTGATAATTGGTAGGTTGATGTGTCTTCTGGGAAATCAGTACTGAAAACATAGACTATACCGCCATGACTGTCCTCGGGATCTGGTACAAAAGTTCCATAGAAGGTTGTTTCAGCCCATAGTTTTAATGATGGATAATCTCCACCAGGTAGTTCAAAGTAGCTTACATTCCCTCGGCTTGCACTCCATCCTATGGTTCCTAATTCTTCATCTTTAAAACCAGACATGTAGCCCATGTACTCGCTTTTAGCTAAAGCAGGATGTGATTGATCACCGGGGTAATCATGTATTGGAAAACTGGCGGGTATTACTGTTTTCTTTTTTGGGATTTCAACGGGTTGTTGGTTGTATTCTAATTTTTGTTCCTTATGTTGTATTCTTATTATTTTTGTGTTGTTTTCATTTTCGTTTTCTTTTTGGCCTGCTGATAAAACAGTTGTGGTAGATATCAACAGCATTGCAATAACAAAAGTTATTGCCAAAAAATTTTTTCTAAATATTTTTTTCATATTTTTACTCACTACCTCCCCAAAATTAACAATGGTTAAATTCTATATGGCTTAGTCTTTTTTAAATCTTTTTAAAGAACAAATAAAAAAAATATGAAGTTTAGTGTTGACTATGTATCATAATATCATCAATATAGATACATCCAGGAACCATTAAATCCCCTTCTTCAGATTGGAATCTAAAACGTATTTGGATCTGACTATTGTTATAATTGTTTTGAAAATCATTTGATTCAATTATAACTGGTACTAAAAACGATTGTTCAGGCAGTAATAAACTTTCATAACAAGTCCAATTATCTGAAGATATCTCAAAGTAGAGTTTGTCTTCAAATTCAATTTCTGCTTGATAATTAAATGATATCACAAAATTGTTACCTATAGTAATATTGTTTGAAATCAGACTATTGTTCATGTTTTTGTAATACTTGTGTTCAGTTGTATTTGATAAACTCCAACTCATATTTGGTGACACAAATTTGTTATCGGATATATGCCAGAGATTCCCAATTTGATCTTCTGTGTGATCTATAGCTCTCATACCTGTATTTGAATCTACTTTATTGAATAGATCAACATGGTAATTTGTTTCTACGAGATAAAAATCTCCAGGGTAATCATCAGACATTGTTGGTTTTTGAATATATTCATAATCTTCTCTGCATCTTGCTAAATCCCAATCAGTTTTTGTGAAATTAAATGCTTCTTCAGCAGAAATGTAACCATCATTGTTTAGATCTCCGAAGCCGTTTCTGATTGAGTTTAATAATGCTCTTGTGAAAACACCTCCATAGTTTTCATAAGAATATCCAACCAGGTCTTCTTCTGTACACATTAGTATTACTCTTCCTTGTTTTTGAACATCTTTTAAAAAACCTGATTTAAAGTTTTCAAATATTGGGCCAATATTTAAACGTGATAGAATGAAGTTTCTAAATAGATTATTTGTTGGAAATGAGTCATTGAAGCCTCCTGCATAGCAACATTCAACAATCATGCAGATTTCTCTTGATTCTAATCGATTCACAAAAAAATTTATATGATCATCTCTAAGATGTGCAAATGGATTTTTAAAGCTTTTATAGGTTGCTAAAAATTCATCTTTTCCATCTGCTTCATCAAAAGGTGGTAAATCAAATGGCATTTGACCACCATGTGATGAAAAATATATTAGGCATTGGTCATTTTTATCTTCTTTTCGGTCAAGCCATAAAAATCCTTTTATTATGTTTATTTTTGTTGCGTTTTCTCCTGTTATTAGTTTTATATGATCCTCATCCCATTGTGGGTCTTTTATTAGTTCGTTGTATAAATTTTCTGCATCATGTATACTTCCAACTGTTTCATCAGGACTGTTTTTGTAGACGCCGACTCCTACTATTAATGCCCAGTTTTCTTCTTCATCTTCTCTGTTAAAAAAACTTTGTTTTAATGATAACGAGGTGACAGTTGAACTTATCAGGGTTAGCAAAAAGATTGTTGTTATTAGTAATGTGATAATTTTATTTCCAGTTCTCATAATTATTGAATTAATATTATTTTATAATATATATAAAGATTATGGTACAATTCTTAAAACAAAAGTTAAAATCATACAACATAAAACATATAAAAAGATATATTTTTAGACATATTAAAATATCTCATAAAAAACATATTAAGAAATATCCAAATATGAATCCATTAATTTATAAAGAAAAACTCTTTAAGAACCAAATGGAAAACAAAAAATGCTTCAAAAAAATAAAAAATTCGTAAAACTACTAGAAAAATTCTTCCCATACAGATCAAAACTAGCTAAAATGACAAAGATACCCCTTATGAGATTTATTATGAACAAAATGCTTTTTGAAAAAAACAATCTAACAATACTACCAAAAGACAAAACAGTAGAAATAAAATTAAACAAAAAAATACCGCCACAAGAAAGCATAGCAGTACCATCAAAAATTGTTGAACACTTCATAGAAAAATCCAGCTATCGTTTCATAATGAATTTTTGTATATGCAGAGAAGCAATGAATTGTGAAAACTACCCACAAGAACTCGGATGTCTTTTCATGGGAGAAGCAGCCAGAGAAATCAACAAAGAATTCGGACATGAAGCAACCAAGGAAGAAGCACTAGACCATGTAAAAAAATGCAGAGAAGAAGGTTTAATTCATCTAATCGGAAGAGACCGGCTTGATGAAATGTGGCTCGGTGTTGAACCAGGAACCAAACTATTAGTAGTCTGTAACTGCTGCGAATGTTGTTGTCTCTGGAGAATGCTACCCGGCATGGATAAAAAAACGGGATCAGTTGTAAAAAAAATGCCAGGAATAAAAATAGAAGTAACAGAAAAATGTACAGGTTGCAACGAATGCAAAGATGTATGTTTCGTCGATTCAATCGAAATCAAAAATGGAAAAGCAGTTATCGGGGATGAATGTCGAGGATGCGGAAGATGCGCAGATATATGCCCACAAAATGCTATCAAAGTGATAGTAGAAGATACTGATTACATTGAAAAAACAATAAAACGCATCAACTCCTCAGTTGATGTAACCTAAAAAAAATATTTTAAATAATTTTTTTAACAAAATCATCTAAACTATTAACAATATTTTTACCCCTATTTAAACCAGAACGATCTAAAAAATAAGAATTTAAACCTGCTTTTTTAGCTGAAACAAAATCAAACTCGTAACTGTCCCCTATATGAACTATTTCCTCTGGTTGTACATTCAAATCTTTTGAAATGTTATCATAAAAAACCGGATGTTTTTTTACACAATCAAAATCAGAAATTGATGAATACATTTTCTTAAAATATTTTTCAAAACCCAGTTGTTTTATTTGAATACTTATAAACTCATGTTTTGCATTAGAAGCAATTATTAAATCAAATTTTTCTGAAAGTTTATCAAGAGTTTTTTTAACATCATTAAAACTTTTTACTTCAGAACTATATTTTTTAAGTAAATTCTTCCAACTACTTTTTAGA
Source organism: uncultured Thermoplasmatales archaeon (assembly GCA_964391965.1). GTDB lineage: Archaea > Thermoplasmatota > E2 > DHVEG-1 > DHVEG-1 > JAZKSG01. Next base: position 9,489 of record CAYMOC010000036.1, read on the forward strand.
TTAAATGTTTTGAACCAGTAATCTATATCATACCATTCAACACGATAATGGCTTATTTCATCATATTTTTTAAATAATATTTTTTTTGCTTCTTCAAAATTAACATTTTTTTCTTCAGAGTAAATTTCAGGTAATCCTTTAAGCCAAACAAGATCGGCATAATTGCTTTTTACAAGTGTTCCATCGAGATCAAAAGATACAAATTTTATCATAAAAGACAACGTTAGGGATGTTAAAAGTAAATAAAAGATTTTTTAAACAAGTTTTTGGTTAAACTAAAACATTGATCTATATGGGAGTTTTATGAATTATGGAGTTAACTAGAAGTGTGTTTAAAAATGGTGAGGAGATACCGAAAAAATATACTTGTAAAGGTGAAGATATATCTCCACGTTTAAGTTTTCATAATGTACCAGATGATTGTAAAAGTTTAGTAATTCTCTTGGAGGACCCAGATGCTCCTTTGATGACTTTTTTACATTGGATGGTTTGGAATATTCCTAAAGACAAAACAGGTTTTTCAGAGGGAGAAAAAAATTGATTTTCCTCAGGGAAAAAATGGTTTCATGAAAACTGGATATATGGGCCCTTGTCCGCCTTTTGGAAGACATCGTTATTATTTTAGATTATTTGCTGTTGATAAAACTATAAATATGCCACATGGTTCTAAGATAAAAACTGTGAGAAAAAAGTTGGAAGGGCATATTGTTGATGAAGCTGAGTTGATGGGTATTTTCAAGAAATAAAAAAATATTATTTTTTTGAGTCCTCAGTCCGCCCGTCTTTTCTCATGAGCCAGCAATCAACTAAAATTTATGCATTTCATCATAGGACTCTATTTGTTAAAAAAGATATTTGGTGTTAATAAATATTTTTCATTATATGTATTATATATAACGGAAAGATATATAAATAAATTTTTTATTATTTTTAATAAGATACAAAGGTGATATATTTGAAAGCAAAAATTGTAATTGGTAGTATTGGGGCTGTATTAATATTTCTATTAGCATCATGCAGCTCAGTAGTTGGTGCAGAAACAAATGAAAAAACGACAATATTAAAAGAGATACAAAATAAACAAAATATTGAAAAAATAAAAGAAATGTTTAATTCAGTTAAAGAAAAAATAAACATGATTGGATCTGTTGATCCCGGTGAAATACAACCATCTTGTTTACTGTTTTTTTCGTTACTCGAATCAATAATAGTGGTTGTATATTGTCTATATCTCTTATGGAAACATGGCCCTGTTTACCCTTGGTAAAAAACGACTATAATTTTTTAAACCATTAAAAAATAAAACAAATTTCTTTTTTTTATTTTGTTATATAAAAAATTATTTTTTGAACAAAAAATGTGATAAAAAATGTTAAAATACACCTTTAAAGGGTTAACGAAAGTTTTATATAAAACAACTAAGTTGTTATTTTTTGAGGTTGTAGAGTTCTAAAAAAATGGGGGTAGTTTGATTAGAATGTTTTTTTAGATTAAACATTCTTCTCCTCACAGACGGTTAACCGGATATTATATTTAAAAATCCCTCATAGAAAAAAAGGACTCTACAGCTCTAATAAAACTTTGGAAGAAAAATAAATACAAAAAACTACTAATAAAACTTGTGTTAAAAAAACATTAGATTTTATTAAAGGGGGAATATGTTAATTATGCCAAAAAGAAGTAGAAAACAGATGAGAGAAGATGAAGAGAAAATCGTCTCTTATTTGAAAAAAGATAGTAGAGCTAGCATAAATGAAATGGCGGAAAAACTTGGTTTTTCTAGACAAAAAGTATGGCGGATCATTAAAAATCTTGAAAAAAACAACAAAATCTGGGGATATACCACAATTGTTGATGATGACAAGTTCAATCAAAAAAGATATATTATGCTTATCAAGAAATCCATGGCGCCAAGTGATAAATGGGTTGATAAGATAACTGATTTAACTATGCAGAAAAAAAGTGAATATCTTGGTATCAACGTTGAATATAGTATGTTTTTAAATGGAAAATATGATTGGATGTTTATTCTTACTGCTGATGATTTAAAAGATGTAAAAAAATTTAGTGAAGTATTAACTGAAGAGTATCATGGAATAATAAAAGATGTTCATATTTTAGAAGATGTTTTTCCTGTTGAAAAAGGTGGAATAATAAATCCAAATGTACGTAAGTTAAAAGAGTTTTTTCATTAAAACAATAGATAACATTTTTTCTTTTTTTTAATTTTTTTATTAAAAACTTGTTAATTTTTAAAAGAATTTATGCTTTTAAACAAAAGGTTAATATTTAATGAGTTTTATATTATTATATATTAGGGAGGAAAAAAAATTATGATGAAAGGGTTTTCAAAAAAAATTTTTGTGATAATGATATTTTTTGTATTCTTCATTGGTATATGTGTTTGTGTATCTGCTGAAAACGAAAAAACAAACGGTTATAAGAATAACGAGAAAGATAATTCTTTAGTTACACCTTCTTCAGGTCAAAAATTATCTACAAAAAACAGGCTTTTATCAGATATAAACCTTGATAATCTTAATATTTTTAGTAATATACAACTAAAAAGTTTTAAGATTTATACTAAATGGATAGATGATAATGATACAGTTTTTGAAAAAACATATCCCCTATCCGCAAATGGTAATCTATTAGATATCAACAATGACAGTATCGATGATGTTAAACTTGTTTTGGATTTTGGATTAAAAATAATTGAAGTTGATGATCATGATTTTTCTGGTTTAAGTTTTCCTTATGTTTTTGGTTTTGTTACATCAGTTGAAACTATAAGACTTGATGATGGTTGTATTGATGAGTTAGATTTTTTTGAGATTCATTTTAAGGCAGGTTTTCCTAGTTTTCTTGGTTTAGAAGAAAAAGAGTTTCAGATTGGTGGTTTCAGATCAGATCAAGGCGATGAGACTCCTCAGAGTTTTAAGACGACTCATAAGTTTATACCTTATTTTTTAAGGAATCTGTTGGGTTTGAAAAAAAGTCCTGAGTTCTGGGTTAGTCAGAATCCTGGAGATATAAATGATGACATTGATTATTTGATAGGTGTTGAGGAAATCAAAAATGTTGATAACCCTTATACTTCAATGGTTTTGAATAATAAACCTGCTAAATCTTTTGATTTAAAAATAAAGATTGGTTTAGATGAGGATACGCGTTTCAAATTTGATTCAAAAGAAGGTTTTTTTGAAGATCTTAGTTTTTCGTTAATACGTGAAAAAAACAATAAAAAAATTGGTGGGAGTTTTAATTTTAAGAATATTGAAAGAGTAGATTTTGATGCAGATTTGAATGTTAAGGCTGAAAGTGCTTCTATTTCTTATTTAAGTAGAAATGATCTTGATTTTGATTTTAAGTTTTTTAATGAGGAAAAAAATTCTTTGTTTAAAACTGGTGTTCTTTGGGATAAAGGTAAGAGTTTCTCAGCTGAGATGATAAAAGGTTCGAGTTTTTCAGTTGAGACAGGTCGTGTTTTAGATTTTTATGATCTTAGTTTTAAGAAACCAGGTTTTGATCTTAATTTAGATAGTCTTGTTAGTGAAAAATCTGGTTCTTTTGACATAAGATTAACAGATACAGGTTTTGATTTTAGTAGCAACATTAAGCTTGATATTTCTGATCTTGGTTTTATTAACAATAATTTTAGTGTCGATGTTGGAATGCTTAACCCGAATGTAGCGGGTATGTTCTCAGTTGATCTTGATGAAGACTCACGTGGTTTTAAGATTGGTGGAGACATGGGTTTGTTTATTGATGATGTTGTTTTTGAGTCTTTTAAAAAGAATGTTGACATTGAGGTAGAGGGTGGTATAGATGTTGAATCAGGTGGTTGGATAGATCTTTATAAGTCATCTGATGATGTAAATCATGTTGAGTTAAAACTTAGAAGTTTATCTTTTGAGTTTTCTGATGTTGATTTCACTTTTAATGATGAAAAACTGAATCTTCGTGGTTTGTTTGATTTCGGAGAAAACAAAGAACGAATATTTCATGCTCAATGGAGAAAACCTGATTTGTTCATGTTTGATTTTGACACAGATGTTGGTTTAACAGCATCAGATTTTCATCTTGGTACAAGTACTGGTTGGCTTTTAGATCATGTAGACATCGATAGTTTTTCATGGAATAATGGTAGACGTTTTGTAATAGATGCATCAGATGATGGTTTAAAATTTGAGACAAGTATGGATCTTGATTTAAATGATTTATCAATGGTTTTTAAAAATGGTGCAGAAATATCTTCAACCAATACTTTTTTCGAGGGAGGTTTTCAAGTTGAATGGTTTGAAGAACAGTTGTTTTTTGATGTAGAAAGTAACATAGATTGGGATCTTAAAATTGATACTCCTTTGTTTGGAGTTTGGAATATTAATGGTTTACTAGAAGGAGACATGCAAATAAATAGTAATTGGATGCAAGGTGACTCTGGGAGTCTTGAGTTTGTCTCAGGTTCAGAGGGTGTTCTTCATGATTTCTTTATTGAACATGAAAAACTTGAATTTCATCTTGGAACAGTTGATCTTACACCAGGGAATATTGTTTTTGATTGGAAACGAGGAGATAATGGTTATTTAGAATTGAATAACAATGGAATCACTGCATCTCTTGATGTTTGTAAAATAGTTCATCCTCCTTCTTTGTTTGGTTTCGAAGTTGGAAGTATTGATTTAAAACCAGGTGATACAACGATTTCTTGGGAAAACTCATCAAACCTAAAACATCTGAATCTTGATAGCGGTATCAATTTTGATATAGATTTTGTTAAACTATCTCAAAAAGACAGTGTTTTAGAGATATCAGGTTTAGGTGTAAAACCAGGTGTTTTTGATTTCAAATGGTATAAACTTGATAACAAGATGCAGATGACAAACAGTATTTCTGGTTTTGGTCCAAAAGTCTCCCTTGTTAAAAATGATGAATTATTTGAAGCATCGATTAATGAATTAAGTGATAACGATAAAACTTTTAATTTAGAATGGTACAAAGAAGAAGACTCCATAACTGGGTTTTCAGTTGATACAGATGGTGAAAAATGTGCTGAATGGCTTGAATGTTTATATAAACTAAATGATAACTATGGTAGAAAACTTGCTCTCACTGGTTTGAAAGCTGATGGTTTTACAATAAGAAACATGGATTCAAAAGTAACCTTAGGTGGCAGAATCGGTGGATCAAGACTAGTTTATCATGATTACCGTGATGGAGATTGGCATATGCTCTCTGATTCATTATGGGATATAAATGGTGACGGGCAGGGTTATTTCTCAACAGAATGCGATCCTGATTGGACTCTCGAGATTTCGCCATTAATTTTAATCGCTGATTACGATATAGAAATAGATAGCACTGTTTATGCCCCAAGTTTCTTTAATTTAACTTGGGATTTTGACTTGAATACTTTAATCCCTCTTGATGCCTATGCAAATATTAGTCTTGATACAGATGGTGAAACAATAGGCAACATCGATCTTGAAGTACATGCTGCATCTTGGTTTAATATGAGTATCGAAGGAAACACAATTGCTGCTGAAGATTTCTGGGTGTATTGTGATTTTGATACATGGAATCCATTAAACTGGCAGATAACAAATGGTGGTACAATATATCCCGCTTCAGAATTACGGATATATCTACTTGGAGTATTAGTATTTGAATATCCTTAAATCATCATTTTTAATTTTTTTTTTGGAGAATAGATTTAGCTTTTATCTCTTCTAAAGCCATTTAAAGGTTAGAATATGTTTTTTTTTTCTAAAAAAAGTAGCCAGTTAGTAAACTAGAAAATATACTATAGATGTTAAAGTTGCTGCTATTATAACACCCATTATCAATTGCATAGTACTATGTGCTTTTAGTTTTAAACGGGCCCAGATAACAATTGGAATCAATACTATCAACGGTGTTGCATAAATTCCAAATCCAAATATTAACGCAGTTACTGGACCTGTGACCCCGCCACTATGAGTGCTTACCTTCCAGACAAGATTAACAAGCATAATAACTGTTGTAACAAAAATATAAGCTAAAGATAAAACAAACATAGCTTTATATTCTAACATAAAAAAAACAATGGATGCAATAATATATCCTGTTAATGCAACAAAATAAAATGGAGTTCTTGTTTTTCGGTCTGTAACCCATAGATCTATTTTTCCTTTCTTATAGTTGTATACAACGGCGAATGCTGGGAATATTGATAGGAAAAAAATTCCAAGCATTATACTTGTTGCAACTGTTAACAGGTCATGATTTTGTAGTGGTGAAGATATTGAGAACCAAACTGTAGCTATTAATGCTATCACTACAGGAGATAGTATTTTTGAGATGTTTTCAGCGATTTTTTCTTCTTTGTTCATTTCTGTTTTTGTGTGGAATACTGTTTTGTTTATATAGTTACTGGATTAATCTGGTAAAAAAAATTTATTTTAATAACTTTATAGCAGTTATTTTAACAAAAATATATTTAAGCGATGAGTTTATGTTATTTATTGTCTAAAAGGATGAGGATGAGAATTTCATTTTTAAATAAATGAGATTTTTGTTTTACTCATTTTTATAGATAAAAAAGTACAAGACATATTCTTAGATTTGTCTAAGGATGGAATGGTATATGAAAGGAAAAGTAAAATGGTTTAACATGAGAAAAGGCTATGGTTTTATTGAAAGCGAAGATGGAAAAGATGTTTTTGTTCACAAAACCTCTGTAGAAAAAGGTTTTTTGAATGAGGGCGACGAAGTAGAGTTTGAGGTTGAAGAAACCGAACGTGGCCCAAATGCTAAAAATGTTACAAAGGTATAAAAATTTTAATTTTTAGGTTGTGTAATTTTTGAGTGTCGTTAAGAAAGGAGATACAGTTAAAGTAGAGTATATAGGGAAACTTGAAGATGGAACAGTGATTGATAGCAGCGATCAACATGATAAACCTTTAGAGTTTACAGCTGGTGAAGGTCAGCTGATTAAAGGTTTTGATGATGCTGTTATGGGAATGGAAGAAGGTGAAGAGAAAGAAGTAACTATTACTCCTGATGAGGGTTATGGTGATCATAATCCTGAGCTTGTTCGGGATATGCCTCGTAACATTTTTCCTGAAGATCAAAAACTTGAGAAAAACATGGTTTATATTTTGAATCTTCCGGATGGTCGGAAGATTCCTGTTAGGATTTCGGATTTTAGTGAAGAATCTGTAACAGTTGATCTTAACCCGCCTCTTGCAGGAAAAACTTTGATTTTTAAGATAAAACTTTTAGAAATCATTGAGTAAAAAAACCAACTTTTTTATTTTTTTTTTATTGGTGGCCT
>CAYMOC010000037.1:0-16449 GCA_964391965.1 uncultured Thermoplasmatales archaeon
TTTTTTTAATCCAAGTAATAGCTTGGTGGGTTTGGTTCTGGTTTTAATCCTTTTCTTTCACGGATTTGTTTGACTACATCCATCTGAAGATTCACAGGTATTGGTTCAAAACCAGCGTTTTCAGTATTCCATAGTACCCGACCACCGGTTGCACTGCGAATTGATGAAGCAAAACCAAACATTTCTGAGACTGGTGCTTTTGCATCTATGTTAACCATGTCTTTCTCTGTTATCATATCTTTTACTTCAGCCCGTCTTTGATTGAGTTCTTTACTTGCATCACCCATAAGATCCTGGGGTGTGCTGATGAATACTTTCTGCATCGGTTCAAGAAGTATAGGATTAGAAGCCATTATTGAACCATACAAAGCATTTCTTACAGCAGGAATTACTTGAGCAGGACCTCGGTGTATTGCATCTTCGTGAAGTTTTGCATCATGAAGTCTGAAAAGCATTTTTTGACAGGGTTCGTCAGCAATGGGTCCACTTTTCATTACTTCTTCAAATGCTTCTTTTATAAGTTCTCTTGTTTCATGAAGATACTGGATACCTTTGGTTATATCTGTAAACATGTTTAATCCTTTAACTGCAAAAACTCCTTTTGCTTCTTGTTTATCCATTCCGAGTTCTTGCAAGGTTTTTGCTACTTCATTTTTATGTTTTTTTACATTTTCAGGAATATCATTGTTATATAATGCTTCAGCAATTTTTTCTGGTAATGGTTCAACTGTAATGTAGAAACGATTGTGTTTATTTGGTGATTTACCTTCAAATGGTTGAGCTGTTTTTGCTTTAACTGATTCTCTATATACTACAATCGGTTGAGATGTAACGATATCTACACCATAATCATGTCTTATACGATGTTCAGTGATTTCAAGATGTAGTTCACCCATGCCACTCATTAGGTTTTCACCTGTTTCTTCGTTTATATCAACCATTATACTTGGATCTGCTTTTGAAACTATACGTAAAACCTCTATTAATTTTGGAAGATCTTTAGTGTGTTTAGCCTCGACAGCTATAGTCACCACGGGTTCTGATACATGTATAATTCTCTCAAATGGCTCCATATCAAGGTTATCAGAAACTGTACTACCTGCTATTGCTTCTTTTATACCTGTTATTGCTGCTACATTTCCAGCACTAACATATTCAACTGGTATACGATCAGCTCCAACCATAAGGTTTACTTGTTGAACACGATTAATTTTTGGGGAACCAATTACTTTTACTTCTTGACCTTGTTTTATTTTACCACTGTAAAGACGACCAACTGCTACCTCCCCTGCATGAGGATCCATAACAATTTTTGTAACCATCAAAGCAAGATCTGCGTTTTCTTTGGTTTCCATCATTGCTTTACCAAGCTCACTTTCCTGGTCGCCTCGCCAAATATTTGGAATACGATATCTTTGAGCAATATCTGGTGATGGACAATGATCTACAACCATATCAAGAATAACTTCATGTATCGGTGATTTCTTAGCTAGTTCTTTCTGATTGTTTTTAGCACAATAATCAAATATGTCTTTAAAGGAGAGCCCAGATTTTTCCATATAAGGTGCACTTATCGCCCAGTTATAATATGCACTACCAAATGCTACACTTCCATCCTCGACTTTTACATTCCATTTACCTTTGAATTCTTCTGATACCATCTTGTTTACAAGGTCATTAAATTTTTTTATAATTTTAACAAAACGCTGCTGCATTTCTTCAGGTGTGACTTGTAACTCATTGATTAATCGATCAACTTTGTTTATGAAAAGAATAGGTTTTACTTTTTCACGAAGTGCTTGACGTACAACAGTTTCAGTCTGAGGCATAGCGCCTTCTACAGCACAAACCACAACAACAGCTCCATCTACAGCACGCATAGCACGAGTAACATCGCCACCAAAATCAACATGTCCTGGTGTATCTAAAAGATTAATCAAATATTCTTTTTCTTCAAAATCGTGAACCATAGAAGCACTAGCTGTATCAATTGTTATACCACGTTCTGCTTCTTGTTCATCAAAATCAAGAGCTAGTTGTTTACCTGCAAGTTCTTCACTCATCATACCACAGCCAGCAAGTAGATTATCTGACAATGTGGTTTTACCATGATCTATATGAGCAGCTATACCAATATTTCTGATTTGGGTAAGCTTATTCATTAAATTTTTTGCTTTTTTTATGTTGTCCTCTTTCTTTCCCATACTAATCCAACCAATAACTATTTTTAAATAAATACTAATTTTTTCTAAGCTTTTTTATCTAGCTGATTTTGCGACTCTTTCTACATCATTTTTCTTTGAAATAGAAAATGAGTTAACATCATTTTTACTAGCTTTCATGAGTTCATCTGCAATACAAACTGCGATATTTTTTTTGTTTTTCTTACTGCTGTTTGTAACACCTGTTGCTATGTTTCTAACAGCTATATCGATACGTCTCTGAGGTGCCACATCCACTGCTTTAGGAACACTTATTCCTCCAAATCGGAGACGTGTTGCTTCTTCTTTCGGTGCAGCATTTTGAACTGCATCAATAAGAACCTGTAAAGGATTCTTTTTCATTTTTTTATCTATGATTTCAAATGCATCTCTAACTGCTTTGTAAGCTTTTGTTTTTTTACCAGTGTATTTCTCTGTTCTCATAATATTGTTTATAAGTCTTTCAACTATAGGATATTTTGATTTAGCAAAAATCTTATTTGAGTTTACTCCACCCATGAAAATATTTGATACTTCAGTGTTAATATATTTTTTAAGTCCAGGATCTTCAATTTTTATTTCTTCTGAGCTGTATTTTTCTAGCATCGGAAAAAAATCAAGTATTTCTTTTTCAGTAGTATTTTTTTCTGCCATATTTATCGTCTCATTGCTTTCTCAATTTTACCTTTAACCATCTGATTAAGTGAAATATCATTAACTTTAATTACTTTGAAACGAACGCCAGGGATATCACCGTATGAACGTCCCATACGTCCACCTATTCCTTCAATCATCACTTCATCATGTTCATCAATAAAACTTATAGCTTTGTCACCAGGTGCAAAAGCTGTTATCTGTCGACCATTTTTTATTAGTTGTACTTTTACACATTTACGGATAGCAGAATTAGGCTGTTTTGCTTCAATACCTACTTTTTCTATGACGATACCTTTAGCTTGCGCTGTACCTTCTAGAGGATCTGCTTTTTCCTTAAGATGCAGAACTCTTTTTTTATAGTATCTATCCTGCCATCTTTGTTGTTTACGATTTTTCTTTAGTTTTCTTGCGGCGTTTATTCCTTTTCCCAATTTTTTTCACCTGTTATTGACTAAGGAGTAAGGCAGTATGCGCTTTTAATATTTAAATGCTTATGCTTCTTAAATAAAAAAACATAAACTATTATTTTTAGAGAAGAAGTGGTTAAAAAAAATTTTGGTTATTGATATGTTCGGTAGTTGTCTTTTATTTGCATGCTTTTTGATTCGAGGATTTGATATGATTCTATTGTTTCAAATGATGATTGTGTTATTGATAAATCTTCAGAGTATTTTATTCTAAGTCCCGTTAATGAAATATTTAAGGATTCATTTGATCCTTCATCTTTGTAGAGCCGCAGGTGATTTGCTGATTCAATTCCAAAATTCTGATAGACTTGTAGTTCCATATCGTCTGAGTTACATGCACATTCAACGGGTATCCATCCGTTTTTACCTATTTCTTCTCCTACGAAGACTTCAACCCATGCATGAGGTTCAAGTGAGATGACTCCATTGTTGTTATTAACCAAAAATCCTCTTATAAAACGAGAAGGAATTTCTGCAGATCTTAGAAGAGATATATACAGGAATGATAAATCATCGCAATCACCTTTTAGGCTTTTTAGTGTTTCAGTACATGTTTGAACATTGTTACTGACTGTGTGTCTTTCATAACTTGTTTCTTCTTTTAGCCATATAAAAAGATTTTTAGCTATCTGAAAAGCATTGTTTGTTTTGGTTTGTTTTAAGATTTTTGAGGAAATATTTTTGATATCTGAGTTATTTGGATCTATGTAAACTATGGTTTGATTTCCTTGAATTTTAGTATATTGATCATAGAGATCTGAGTTTTGATTTTGTATTTGACTGATAGTTAAAGCATTTGTTCCATTTAGATCAGATATCATATATGATTCAGCTGTTATTTGAGCTTCTAAACCTAATTTGTAGCTTTGAGAAGTTGTGCTTTGTATATTCCATTTTAGTACATCGTTATAGGTGGCTACTGTTTCATTTGTATAACCTGGTTCGAATACTTGAGTTATTGTGGTTTGTCCATTTTGATGTAGTATTTCTGGTTTATCACAACTATATTTTATTGTATAATTTCCAGCTCCGTTTACTGCAACATTATAACCATAGCTAATTGTATAGCTTATCTTGGTAGGACTTTTTACATAGGTAACAGTGTTATCATTGTTGTTTGATGATCCGTTAAAAAATTCATTAAGGTCTATACAACCTGTGGTTAACACTATACAGATCAATATTGAAAAAGTAATGATGATTTTGTTTTTTGTTTTTTTCATTTTTATGGTAATTTATTTTCTTTTAAATAAACCTTTTTTTGGTTCTTCGCTTAGTTTAGCTCGGTATTGGCATCCTTTGTTCATTGGGCATTGCATACATTTAGGGTTTTCTTCGGAGCAAAATGTTCGACCTAGTTTAGCTAGTGATTCTAGGTATTTGTAAACATTTTCATTCATTTTTTTTGCTTCTTTACTTAGTATTTCTATTGCTTCTTCAGGATCATCTGTTGAAATCCAGCCTAGACGGTTTGCAACTCTAGCTACATTTATTGATTTTTCTGTTGCATTGCCTTTTGATGTTTTTGTTTTTTGTGTTTCTGGCTGTGGTGTTGGTGTTGTTTTTTGTGTTTCAGTTGTGGTTTCTTTGGGTATATCTGGTTCCTTTGTTTTTTTCGGTGGTGCTCTTGTTATGTTTACTGATCTACCTCCATGACGTGTTTCTCTTGTTCGGATTTCAGTCATTATTGGTTGTTGTAGTGTTGAACCTGAGACTAATGCTACTCCTATTGGTAGTCTTTGTATTTCATCAGCGGTTTTGCTTGTAAGTCCTTCTATTGATTGGATTACTGCTTTTACATCATTAGGGTTTGTTACCTTGAGGATTATGTTGGTGTTACATTGTGATATAACGTTTTTATCTACTTTTGCTGGTCTTTGACTCACAACTGCAAGCCCCATCCCAAATTTTCTTCCTTCTGAAGCTACTGTTCTTAGGATTGGTGATGATACAGCGTTTCCATATCCTCTTTCTGGGCAGTAGTTATGTGCTTCTTCTACTATCATTAGAAAAGCGGGTACTTTTCCTGCTTTTCTTTTTTCGAAGAGTTCTTGGGTGAGTCTTGCGACTACTACACCTTGTACATCTGGTGGTACTCCTTTCATGTTGATTATTGAACATTTTCCTTTGTTTACAAGATCCTCCGGGTTAGTTGGGTTTTCTGAGAAAATATTGAATGAATCAAGTGATTCTAGTGATGCTACAACGTTCCAACGTGCATTGCTTTTACTACGACCTACTGCATCTATTATGTCTCGTAGATCATAGTTTTTTTTGTATTCTTTTACTTCTTTAATGGATTGATACAATACACCTTTTTGTGGACCAGATAGTTTAGCGGGTAGTAAATCTATTATTTCTCCTGCTTTAAGACTTAGGCCATTTAAAGTTAAATGTTTGATGTCGCTTGCAGTTCCTATTGGTGAAAATTCTTGTATTTGACTTGTATATGAATTCTTTTTTACATCAAAACGATCCATGTTTTTTTGTTCTTTACGATCTTTGTTTGGTTTAGATAGACCACCATATTCACCGTGTGTATCAAGAATTACAAGAGGAACCTTATGTTTTAAAAGTTCTTCTACAAGTACTCCGCAGGCATAGGATTTTCCTCCACCTGTTTTAGCTAGGATACATATATGTTTTTGAACAAGAGTATCAATGTTTAGAAAAACTGGTAGATTATGACCTTTTAAAAGACCGAGATATGCTCCGTTTTCACGTGAAGCGTTTAAACCAAGGACTTTTCGTATTAGGTTTTCATCTGCTTTCTTTATAGACTCACCAGCGTTAAAAGGAGTTCGAGGAGCCTGAAGAAGTCCTTTTTTATCCCGATAGCCTATTACATCCACTGTTGCAGATACTTTAGTTTTAATCTCTGGTTTCTGTTCCATCATTATACTTGAAGCGCCTTCAAAATCAAGATCGGAATGTTGTTTAATATCAAGAACCTGAGCTAAAATCTTACCTTCCCTATGTGGAACAGTTATATAATCAAATTTTTTCACACTGTTACTTTTGACAGCGAAATTAAACTCTGTTGCTCCTACATTACCGTAGATATATCCCACTACGTCATTATTTTGTTGCATCATCAAATTCCCCTAGAATCAATTCTGGTTAATACAAACATATGGTTTTAAGGTTTTTGTAATTTTTCTCCAAGTTGTGCAGGTAATTGTGCAAGTACTTCAAGGGCTTCTATTTCCATAAAATGTAATTTACCTGGTACAACTATTGTATGTAAAGGTGGCCCGTAATCTAATTTTTTAAGATTTTTTATACTATCTGCTCTGATAAATGGTATTTTTGATCCCGCTCTTGCAACAACGCAGACTACAGTGTTTTCATCAAAAAGTCCTTGTTTTTCTTTTTCTTCCATTTTAAGAAGTAAATCAAGACTCTCAGATGCTGTCATGTATCTTTTTTTATCTGCCTTTATATCAAGGAGTACAAGCGTGTGTAAGCCTATTTTTTTGTTATCGGATATTACTTGGTAGGGGCTTGTTGGAAAATAGTTTTTTTCAGGATATACAAGAGTAGTTGAACGTCCGAATTTATAGTTCTGAAGACCTAAAAGGCCTGATACTGCTGAGATGATACTACATCCATGAAATATATATGTTTCAATATTTTTTTGTATAGCTCTAATCCTTAAATCAACATGAGTTGTTGCTGTCATCGAATCACCACCAGTTAAAAAAACTGTTTTTTGTTTTAACGCTGAATCAAGAATGATATCTCCTTTCTCTGTTTGTTCACGGTTTAAAACAGTTATTTTTTTACCAAAAAATTTTTCAAGTGTTTCAATAGACGTTCCCATCATTTTAGATGTATAAAACTCAGCAAAAACCTTATCAGAATTTTTGATTTCATCTAAAGCCTTAACTGAAAGATCTTTTTCATCATAAAGACCAAGACCAATAAATGAAAGTTTTCCATTTGTCATATTTAATTACCAGGTTTTTCTGTTTAATCATATCTATTACTAAAAGTTTTGTTTTTTCGAAAAGTATAAGTTTAGATTAATAGTTTTTATTTTGGAAGGTTTGGGATAATGTTAGGTAAAATAGTTGCTTCTATATTGGCAGTATTGGTAGTATCTCTCTTAATTATAACGATGTTTTTTCCTTATGATGTTGATGAAAAAACTAATGTAGAAAAAAATTCTAATGGAACAGATACGGGAGATGAATTTAAGTTTTTGAAAATAAAACCTGGTACTGTTGTAAATGTTTCTGGGAAGATTACTGACATCTCCTATTTGAACACTACTTATGGTTCATTTCCAATTATTTCTATTGAAAAAAATAGTTTTGAAGAAGTAGGGCTTCTTAGTAATTTATCATTTTTCAATGAAACTGAACATGGGTTAGAGATTTTAGGAGATAAAAATGGTGAATATGAAGTTGGAAAGAAGGTTAATTTTTCTCTTATTTTTGAAGAATTTAATATCGATGGAAAAAAATTTTTGTGGGCTGAAAAACTCGGATCTTATCTTAAGATGCCTCTTGCAATTGATGAAGCGATATCCGCTACATTCCATGTAGCTGGGTTTAGTTTATCTCAGGAATCCCATGATAGCAACTGGGTTAGCTATAAAGTTTATACCCGCAACAACGAGAGTTTCCCTTTAGATATATTCAATGTAACATTTATGAAACTTTCAATAGATAAAAGTTTAGATATTAATGGATATTATGAAAACGTTAATTTTTCAAATGTATCAAAAAATCTATTTGATTATTTAGGTTCATTATGGGTTCACGTTACACAACTTGCTCCAGGTTCAAGTTATCCTGATCGGCAGGTTCATCATTATGATTTTAATGAATCTATTTCTGAGAATACCGATATTGATTTTGTAGATACCAATTCAAATAACAAGATTGATACAGGAGATTTTTTCAAAGTTTTTATCGAGCCAACTAATGATAAAACAATATTGGAAACATATAATCTTTTAATTAGTGCAACTGTTGAGTGGACAAATGGTAGAATTTATTCTTGCTCTCCATCTTGTTTAAAGTATATCATTAACTGGCATAACGGAGTTATTGAAATAAATGATTCAGATGAGATAAAAGTTAACTTTAAGCATTATAACTATACTGAAGATAACAATTTAATTGATACAAATATAGATATAAGTGAAATAAAATCAGATAATGATTATTCATACAATGATTTCTTTTTCACTATAGAAGTTGATCCTGAAGAAGTAATAAAAACTTCGAAATATTTTGATAGATTCAACTTATCGGAAGATTTAATTGATTTAGATGAAGATATTAGTTTTGAGTATCAGGATGTTAACAACAACGATTTTTTTGACAGTGGTGATAAAATAGGTGTTTATGGTATCGAAAAAAATTCTACTGTTACACTTAAATGCATATATAATAAAGCTAATTCTTTTGTTGGATTAATCGAATGGAAGGCGGGTGATGGAGTAATAACAATTATGGATCAAATTATTACTTAGTTTTTTAAACACCTTTTGTGATTACAGAGCCAGTTTTTATGATTCCTGCAGGATATGAACTGTTAGCTATTCCAGCTTTTATCGCCGGCATTGCCTTGCTTTATAAGGGCTCTGATGTTCTTGTTGAGGGTACATCAAAAGCGGCTGCAGCGCTTGGTGTTTCTGCTATTATTATATCTGTTATTATTGTTGCTTTTGGTACTAGTGCTCCTGAGTTTGCCATTTCTATTGGTGCAGCGGCTCAGAATCAGGCAGCGATATCTGTTGGAAATATTATTGGTTCATGTGTTGCTAATCTTCTTCTGGTTCTTGGGATTAGTGCTATTATTAAACCTATTCCTATTCGTGATTCTACTATCAACCGTGAGTTTCCTATTATGCTTCTTGTAACAGTTGTCTTTTTGGTTTTCTCGTTTTTTGGGCTTCTTGATGGATATCATCTTGTTGGTGGTTTTTTGTTTCTTGTTTTCTTTTTTTTGTTTGTTTATTATTTTTATAAATGTGCTAAAAAGGAAAGAGAGATTAAAGAAAAATATGAAACAGATGATTTAAACAAAAATATTGTTTTTATTATATTAGGTATAGCAGGTGTAGTTCTTGGTGCTCAGCTTTTGATAGAGTCATCTGTTACTATCGCTAATTTGTTTGGTATACCTGAGATGGTTATTGCTTTGTCTATGGTTGCGATTGGTACTAGTTTACCCGAGCTTGTGGTATCTGCTGTTGCATCTTTTAAAGATGAATCTGATATAGCGGTTGGTAATGTGATTGGTTCTAATGTTTTCAATATATTTCTTGTGATTGGTGCCGCGGCGTTGATTATTCCTTTGAATGCTTCTGATTCTATGAGTCATTTGATAATTCTATTGGTTGTAACTGTTGTTATGTATCCTATTTTGAAATCTGGTCATATTATTTCTAAAAAAGAAGGAGTTTTTTTACTATTTTTTTATGCAGTTTTTATGTGGTATACATTTTTTGGATACCAGTTTGTACCATTTTGAAGAGGTTTGATATCTATGAATGAAGAAAAGAAAAAGATTGGAAAAAATGAGATTTTTGCAATAGTTTTAATGGGTTTATTTTTTGTAATAATACATGGAACAGCGTTAAGTTTGGTTTCTCCTTTTGAGGATGCAGGGATGCAAGCTTTTGAGGATACTGATGATCCAGTTAATATCGCATATATTCTTGGTATAATGCTTGTTTTCACGCTTGCAATTTTATTGATTGCAAAGTATTGGAAAAAAAACATTATTCAGGTTATAATATTGTTTGCCATTGGTTACACTGCAGCTTATGTTTTTTACCCGTTGCTTGCAACATTGTTTTCAGGTCTTCCAGGTTTCTGGATAAGTCTAGGTGATGGAAGTTTCCTTGTGATCGGTTTGGCTGATGTTTTATCAATAGTATTAGCAATAGGTTTAGTATACATTCTTTATAAGTATCCAGAATGGTATGTGATAGATATCTCTGGTATCATTGTAGGTTCTGGTGCAATCGCTATTTTTGGGATATCACTTGGTTTAACACTTGTTTTAATTCTTCTTATTATTTTAGCGATATATGATGCAATATCAGTTTACAAAACCAAACACATGGTAGATCTGGCGGATACCGTTATGGATTTGAAACTACCTGTTTTGATGGTTATACCAAAAATACGGAATTACAGTCTAATAAAAGAAACAAAGAGTTTGAAACAAAAAATCGAGGATAAAGAAGAGCGGGATGCATTTTTTCTGGGTCTTGGAGATATCGTTATGCCAGGAATCCTTGTTATAGCATGTTATGTAAATATTCCAAACGGGCTACCAGTTGCTCTCTCTGTTATGGCTGGTACACTTGTTGGTTTTGCAGCACTTATGACTTTTGTTTTAAAAGGAAATCCCCAGGCAGGACTACCACTTCTATGTAGTGGAGCTATACTTGGATATGTTATATCAAGCCTTATCTTGTTTGGAGAACTCGTGGGTCTTACCATTCCAAGTTTATAAAAATTATATTAACTAAACCTAAATAAAAGAATATATCAAAAGGTCTATAACAAAAAAAATCAATCCAATTTTTCCAAGAGTTAAACCTTTTTTTGCAACATTAATGTTATTTTTCTTTGCAGAAAAACCAAAAAATAATGATAACAACACTATGGATATCCATATTGAAAATACTAAAGGTGCCGTTATAAAAAGTCCAAGAATACCTATACCAAATATCATAAAAACAGATATAATCCCAAGGATAAATGACATCCAAGCAATTATATACCATTTTTTAGAATCATTCATCCTGAAACATTTCTTTATGTCCAATATTTCCTTTTCTTTGATAAAACCATATTGAAAAAACAATTAATGGAATCAGACCAACTAATTGCACAGACACGTAATCTTGTAAATAATACTCTAAAAAAAATGGATTAGCACGTACGCTCCAATATAAAAAGTTCATTAATTGTATGTATAAAAGAGAAATATAGATTATTAAAAAAATGTTTAGGAGTATTCTTTTTTTATTGCTTTTTTCATTAATATTCATATACAACCAAATTAAGGCATTATAAAAAATCATAAGAGAAAAACCAATTGTAAAAAGATCCCATGTAAGATCATTACCCCAATATTTAAGACTAAAATAATTTTGAAATAAATAACCAGCAAGTAAAGAAAAAAATATTGCAATTGTTAATATTATCAAAATATTTCTCGGTTCTTTGTTCATCCCATCACAACAAAACAAATAGAACATCTAAAAATTCTTATATTTTTTGATAATTTTTAGTATTTCGTTTTAAAATCGCAGTTTTCACAGATTATTTTTCGGTTTTTATCTTTGAGTTTACTTCCACATTTGGGACAATGTGCTTTCTCAAGAAAGTGATCTATCCATATTTTTCGGACTTCTGGTAGGCTTTCATTTTTTATTTTTTCAAATGTTTTTTTGAGTTCAGGTGTTTTGGCAAGTTCTTCCAGGTTTGAATATTCTATGTTTTCTGGTATGTTCATTTGTGCTTGATCATAATAGATTGTTTGTCCTTTTTTATCATGGGTTTTATTACGTAATAAAACCGATGCTATAATCATTCCTCCGATAAGACCGCCGAAATGGGCGAAATGAGCAGTGTTATCAAGACCACCTGACATGAAAGTATAAACGGTTTCTAATCCTATAAAAATAAGAACTGCAATTATCACTCGAACTTTTAACATCATCAGTATAAACATTGGAATTGGCACCACTACTTTGTCATTGGGATATGAGAAAGCAAAAGCACCCATTATTCCAAAAATTGCTCCTGATGCACCTATGAGAGGAGTCCATGCGTTGAACATCTCAGGATACACAAATGGTGTAACAACTGCATGAAATATTGCAGCGAAAACACCTGTGAACAAATAGATTAGTATGAATTTTTTCCACCCTATTCTTTGTTCAAAACCTATACCTATGAAGAAAAACACAAACATGTTGAAGAATATATGCCAGAAATCAGCATGGAGAAACATAGATGAAAATAATGTGTAAATATTTGGTAGATATTCAAAACTTAAAAAAATTGGTCTGAAACCAAGTTCTCCTATTATGGTATTATAGTTAAATATTGTAATTAAAAAAACCAAAAAATTTGCTATCATCAAAGTATATGTCATCATCCATTTTTTTAGATAAGCAAGTATAAGAGATATAACCATTATAGCTATGGCAATGATTGAAATCGGGTGTATTTCGAATAACACTAACGCCATTTTCTTTTTCTCCAATCCATCGCTATCAAAACGAAGGTAAGGGTAAATAAAACCACGATATAAATAGTGTTATCATTTTCTTCAATATTTAAAGCATTTAGATATGAGGAGTCTTTTTCATTGTAAAAAATGTATTTTGTTTTTGTTTTATTTTTATGTTCTGGTTTTAGATTCCAGTCATAGAAAAATATTTCTGAGTAATATTTTGCAGTTTCATTGTTTTCAATTATTAATCCTGTTTCGCGGTTGTTTGTAAAAGAGTTTTCGTTCCAGTTAATGCTACTTATTAGAACAGATTGGTTATCAACGATGACGCCTTTATTATGTATATTTGTAAAATATGACCAGTTTGTGTAGAATAATTTTACTTTTATTCCATGTTCTTCTAGGTATTGTTTTGTTAAAAGTGATTTATTGTTAGTATCAATGTAGACGGGGTTGTAGTTTAGAATTATTTTTATTTTAACTCCTTGTTTTGCTTTTTTGATTAGTTCTTCTACTAGTGGATTTATTTGATTATCCCAGTTTTTGTAGATGTAGAGTTGTTGAATGTAGATATTTTTTTCTGCAGAATCAATTAATCTAAGTATGTTTTCGATACTATTATCAGGGGATAAAACTGGTGTTATTGTAAATGATCCGTTGATTTTATTTGAAACAAATATTGGTTTGTATAAACCTTGGAAAGAAGAATAATCTAATACATAGTTTTCATTGATTGTAATGTTTAATTCTTGGAATGATTTTACATCATGACGTTTTATATTTGAATCTTCTTTTAAAACTTTTAAAAAATATTTTGTAACATTTTTGTTGTAGATTATTATGCCCCATTCCCTGTTTCCCGTTGTATCTTTTTTTGGGATTCCTGTTAAAGCCCAATTGCAGCTTTCTAAAACCAGTGTTTCATTATCAATTATTACATATTT
The DNA here is from genome assembly GCA_964391965.1 of uncultured Thermoplasmatales archaeon. Taxonomy (GTDB): domain Archaea; phylum Thermoplasmatota; class E2; order DHVEG-1; family DHVEG-1; genus JAZKSG01. The sequence goes on from CAYMOC010000037.1 coordinate 13,486, forward strand.
TGCATGGTTGAATCTGTATCTTTTGTATATGTCTTGATTAGAGTCACTTGTTATAAAATGTATTTTTGCACCATGATGGTTTATTTTTTTTAGTAGATATTTTTGTTCTTCTGCGATTCCGCCGATTGGTTTTCCTTCGCAGAATAAAAAAACTGATATGTTTCTTTTCAAAGCTTTTATTAGTTCTTCACATAGATAATGATTTGTTAATTCATACATGTTTATATATATGGATTTTTCTGCTTTTCGTATCAGACTAATAAGAGTATTGTAGCTGTTATCAGGTGACACGAAAGTTTGGATGGTTCCATTGAAACAAATTTTTTGAGTTTTAAAATTACTCTGCCCGATTTTAAAAACTCTTGGATTTAACCAATCAGATTTTGTGTTTGTATCAACAGGTTGTTTCTTGTTAAAATTTCTTTTTAAAACAACTCCTCTACCGGATAAAGAAACAGCGGTTCCATTCCAAAAATCATTAAAATATTCCCCAGAGCCATATGTTACAAAATCGATTGTGTGGTTGTAACTGTTTTTTAATGCTATGCTTTCTCCATTGTTGCTAAAAACCATTTTTTTAGAAGTTTTCATCTGAGGAATATCATTTCTAGTGTCTTGGTTATATTCAAAATTTGGTTTTAGGTTTGTCTCTAAGATATAGGTTTCTGCGTTTTCTGTGATAGTTAGTTTTTCATATGGTTCTATCAAGGTTTTTTTTGGAAAGATTATTTTGTTTTGCAGGCCATGGTTTTTGAATGGTTCATCTGTTATGTAAAAACCAGATAAATCTATTGTCTGATTAAAAGGATTATATATACAAATATATTCATTTTTTAGGTTAGGGTGAGAATGATAATACACCTCAGAAATAACAAGCCGAGACTGAAAAACAGATGGTGAAGTATCAAAAAGATCTACAAAAACAGAAAACTGATTATTATCTTCATCTATCTCTTCAACATTATTTTCTTCATCAACAACACAAACCAGTTCATACGTTCCAGGTTTAAAATCAGTGGTATCCCAATAAAAGCTGGGATACTTTTGATACTCTGCAATAGAATCATAAAATCTTTTTCCAATCAAAAAATCATTGTTTAGCTCATCTAAATAAAAAGAAACATTGACCGCTTCTGCTTGAATAGTTCCAAGGTTTCTAACAAAACTTTTAAACTTAATAGTCTCCCCACAACCAAAAACATCGTTCTCCTTTCCAGTTTCATCATAAATTTTGATTTGTTTAATATTTAAATCAGAAATCATAATCTTACAAAAAACACTGTTTTCAACTTTTAAACCAGGATCATTTTTTGATACAGCCCGCAGCCGTATTTCACCATTAAGAATTTTGTTTTCTGATTTTGGTTGAACATATAATAAAACATTTTTAGACTCACCAGAATTAAGAAAAATTTCTTCGTTTTCTAAAAAAACATTCCATTGAGAAGGTTTATCAACAAGTTCAAAAGTAACAATGTCATCAAAATCTCCATTGTTTTGAATCAATGCCTGGATTCCCAGTTTTTGATTATCATAAATTTCAAAAAATGTTTCCTCAAAAAAAAGCTGTAAATCATTTTTTCCTTGTTTAACCGCTACAACTTCAATTTTATGCAGAAGATTCAAATTTTTGTCATAAAATTTTATTTCTTGGTTTTCTCCAACCCGAGAATATGTTTTATAGTAACCGTTCTGTGAAGTAGAACCTTCATCTATTTTGTTATCCTCTGTAAAATATACGCTCGTAATTGTGTGATTATTGTCTTCTACAACAATTATTTTGTAATCTAAATGATTGATTTTCCCAGTTAGGTATCCACCTTGCTGATCCGAATCAGTTGTTTTTTCCATTTCAAGTAGAGAAAGTCTTTTAGAAACAGTTTTTACAATTGATTCATCATCCTTAATTTTTATAGAAAAAAAACAGTTTTGTCGATGTCTTATTTCTGATTCGTATTCTTTGTAGTTTTTATTGAATCTTAGAATAGTCCAAAAAGACGAGTTTCCTTTATTATCCGTTATAATGTTTTGTGTGTAATAATTTGAATATCCCCATGTGTTTTTGTTCCATGTTTGTGAAGCAGGATAAATATTTGTTTTATTTCCAACGATAAACGATTTGATAGAATATTCTTTATTTGGTTGAAAACCTGATAATTTTATTTTATAGGCAAAAGGTAGACTGAAATCTTTTCCATTTGTTATTTTTGGAACATATTCTGGATACAAAACTATATCTATTTTTGCATTATGATAATTAATATTATCGTATCCTGGTGTTGGAATACTTGCCTTAAAATCTTTAGATGAATCATTGTTATCTATAAATGATGATCTTGCTAATGTGAAGCTTTCAGTTGTTAAATTTGCAGGTTTTCCTGGAACATCTGAATAATCATATCCCCATTCAACTGAGTCAATAACCTGGTTTTTTTCGTTTTTTAGAAGTATTTTGTCTTTTGTATTGCCTAAACCATTTCCAATACTATTATCATCTACATAAAAAAAGATTGTTTGATTTGATATATTGTATTTTTCATAGATTTTTGTTCCATGATCAGTAATTATTGCATATTTTTTTGGTGGAACTAACATATTATTTGTTCCTTTGTCAATATTTGGTTCTAAAAAATCTTGATAAGTATTATCAGTTATTGACCAACTGGAGAGGTTTATTGTTTGACTACTTGGATTATAAAGTTCAATCCATTCATAGTAGTTATCATTTTCTTCTGGATTATACATTATTTCGTTGATTATCATTTTTGAATTTGAATCAGCGGATACATTAATTATTAAAAAAGTAAAAAATAATAAAATTAGAATAAAAATTATTGATGTTTTGATGGTTTTATCTAAGATTGCTTCTGACAAAAAAACCTACCCCACTTGATATTCAAAGTTAAATTTTTAGAGGGCGGGGAGGGATTTGAACCCCCGTATGAGGATCTGCAGTCCCCCACA
>CAYMOC010000038.1:0-16371 GCA_964391965.1 uncultured Thermoplasmatales archaeon
AGGCTATCATAGGTTATGGTATCCCTCGCCAGCTGATGACAGATCATGGTACACAGTTTACCAGTCTCTCTCGGGAGACTTGTAAAGATCCGAAGCCTAACATGTTTCAGATAACTTTGCAGGGTTTTGGTATAAAACATATCAAAGCTCGTGTTAAGCATCCTCAGAGTAATGGTAAGGTTGAGCGTGCTATTCAGACTATTAAAAAACTGGATGGATATTTTCATTGTTGGGATGCTTCTTTTGAGTATTATAATTTTAGACGTCCTCATAGCAGCCTGGAGAATGGCTGTTTGAGGACGCCATATCAGGCTTTTCTTGATAAAAGCAGATATGTAAAAGGTTTTAAATCGGAGTGAAATTATGAAGGTTAAATCCCAGGAGAAACTTAATTCAGGATATCACAAAAATATTTTTTTTGGAAAAAGTATTCATAGTAAACCTATTATTACATCTATTAGAGTTGGTGCACTCAAATTGCATAAAAGAGCAAATGAGATTGGGGGCTTTTTAAAAAAAGCTGAACATGTTCACATAGTAAGTCATATCGACGCAGATGGAATCACAAGTGGAGCTATAGCCTATAAAACTTTGAAAAGAATGGGTAAAAATTTTTCTATTGAGTTTGTAAAACAACTAGATGATAAAATCATTGAAAGACTCAAAAATGAGAACCATGAACTTGTATGGTTCACAGATCTTGGAAGCAGCATATCTAATAACTCACCTGATCTTAACAAAGTTATAACTGATCATCATATCTGCCCTAAAGATTCAGATTTTTCTTATCATTTAAATCCTCATCTTTTCAACTTTGATGGAGGTGTAGAACTAAGTGGTGCAGGTGCAACTTATTTTGTCTCTAAAAATATTGATAAAAAAAACATGGATCTTGCAAGTCTAGCCATTGCTGGAGCATGTGGAGATCTGCAGGATAGAAAACATGGGAAACTATATGGACTTAATAGACAAATATTAAAAGATGGAGAAAAAAATGGTTGTTTAAAATCAGTTATAGATCTCCGTTTTTTTGGAAGAGAAACCAGACCGATTTACAAACTTTTAATGTATGCAAATGATCCATTAATACCCGGGCTTACCGGCCGGGAGGATGCATGTATTTCTTTTCTAAATGATCTAAATATAGTTACCAAAGATGGTGACAACTGGCGTCGATGGGTAGATCTTGATAAAACCAGTCGTTCAAGAATTGTATCAGCAGTAGGAGAAAAACTTTTAAACAAAGGTTTCGGGCATCGTTTAACCAAAAGAATAGTAGGAGAAGTATACACTTTTCCTAATGAAAAAAAAGGAACTGAACTACATGAAGCAAAAGAATTCGCAACACTTCTAAACTCAACAGCTCGATACGGCGAATGCAAAGTAGGACTAGAGGTTTGTCTTGGAGACCGAGATAAATTCTTGAAACAAGCACTTGATCTTCTTAGAGGACACCGCAGTAACCTAGTTGAAGGTATTAATTTTGCAAAAGAAGAAGGGATAACAAAAAGAGAACACCTTCAATGGTTCCATGCAAAAAATGGTATCCGAGATACAATAGTTGGAATTGTAACTAACATGCTTCTAAATGATGGAGAAATAGATAGAAACTTGCCACTCATAGGTTTTGCATATAAAAACGAAAAAGAAACAAAAGCCTCTGCAAGATCCTCTCAATCACTTGTGGATCAAGGACTTAATTTATCAAAAGCTATGAACCATGCAGCAAAAAAACTTGGTGGCGTTGGCGGTGGACATAACATAGCAGCTGGAGCAACATTACCTAAAGGAAAAGAAGAAGAATTCCTTGAACTTTTAGAACAAGAAATCAAAAAACAACTTCAGTTTTGAGAAGTCTTATCAATTTTTACTATAGTTACTTCATAGATCAAAGATTCACCTGCAAGATTACTAAGACCATAACCTTGTTTCTCAAGATCATCTATTAATAAACGGTCATAATAATCTGAAGGAATATCCTCATATTTTCTTGGTAGATTATAAGTTCTGTTAAATCTAAAAATTCTTAACATAGTTTGATTATATAATTCCTCTAAACCCTGTGTTTTTATTGAAAAACCTATATGTTCATCTGTAACATTTTTTACGATATAAGTTTGATTAACTATTTGACCAAAATAGTTGTAACTAAATGGATACTCATCACCGACATCAGGGTTGCTGACTAATGTAATATTAGAATCATTAAAACTAGCTTCTGTAGCATCTGGAAAAACAGGAAAAATATCATTTTGCCCAGCTCCAACTTGAACACCAGTGAATTCATCATATAAGCTTTCAGACTTATTTGGAGTAGTCTTAACTACAACATTTTCATCTGTTGTGTTAATTATTTCAGAGCAATTCTCCCAAAGTAAATAAGGTGGCACAATTAACAACATATCCTCTTGACTACTAAGTAAATTTAAATCATCAAGAACAACATGAGGCATAGTAAATTCACTATCAGGTAAATCAACCCACTTAAGACTCATAGTATCATCTTTTAAATCTGTTACCCTAAATGTTTGATTTAAAGACAATTTTTCGTTAAATGTATTCACAGCAAAATTTTTAGAATAAAAAGTATCTCCAACTGACAATTGTTTTTCCCCATAGGCTTTTTTAGGAGGAATAGGACCAATAGTATAAGTCTCACCTTCCTTTAAACCAATAAGGCCCTCTATTAAACCAAAAGGCATATCTTCAGAAGTATAATTTTCAGAATATCTTACTCCATTAAAATCAATATAAACCTTTAATGGAGAACCACCAGTTTTACTATCAACACCCTCATAAGAACTATCAAAAACAGTATTATTAGAAGAATACATGCCAATAAAATGAAAATCAACACAATCCCCTTCTTCAATAATAAGAACTGAATCTTTATTTTTTGTAGATTTTGATTCTTCTTCACAACCACAAAAAAAAGTAGTTAACAAAAAAATAATTATACATATAAAAAGTATGTTATTATGCTTCATTTTATAAAAACCTCTATTAAGAAATATCTTTTATTTTTACATATAACTCTACTTTTTCTCCAGCCAAAGGATGGAAACTAAAAGGAACTTCAACTTCATTACCATAAAATTTTAGATTATTAACATATTGTTGAAGATTTTCTCTAAACATTTCTTGAATAAGACTTCGACTTTGATTTCTTTGAATAGTTAAAACACGATCAAAATACTGAGTATCAGTCTGATTATTTTCAGAATAATTTGCAACAATTGTAGTTTCATTAACTTTCTTTACTTCATAGTTATAATTCTGATTATAACCAGGCATTTTAATAATATCGCCAGTAGAAACATTGTGCTCTACAACAATTGTACTTTCATTGATACTTGTAACATCTGACGAGTTAGCTGGAAATTGAGCACCAGTGGTACTATCAACCCAAGTTAGATTAGTTCTTTTATCCTCTGAAGGAGTAAGATAATACCAAAACATTGTTTCATTTACTTTAGTTATCTTTGTATCATCAGGCCAGACACTAAAAGTTGTAACAGTGTCACCTTTCTCGTAAACAACAAATTTGACTTTAAAATTTAGAGTTTTAATATCGCCATAATATGAAATATAATCTTCAGGCATTGGATAATTTTCTTCAATATCAGTTATAATTATTGAAATGTTTTTTCCTGATGCTGAATCATAAAATTTTATAGTGTCACCAACTTCAGCAGCTTCACCAAATGCATCTTTTCCAGATAAAGGACCAATAGTCTTAGATTGCCCTACAGTTAAATCCTTTAAACCTTCTACAAATTTTTCAACAAAATAACCTTCGAATATATTTGTATAATTTTCATATCCTTCAGGAGGAGAAGCAGAAGCGTTATCTGAAACATAAAACTTATATGGAGTTCCTCCAGTTTTATCTTCTGCAGAATCATAAGAAGTAGAGATTACTGTTCCATTTTCAGAATATCTTAATATGTAATGCATTTCAACTAAGTCTTTATCATCGATTTTATCTAATTCCTCATTTACATTTTTTGAAATATCATCCCAGTTCTGAAATGCTAAATAAGCCGATAAAATACCTGCAACCATTAACGCTAATACCAAAGCAGCAATTTTCTCGTTTTCCATATTCGGGCCAAAAGGAGATAATGGTATATTAAAGTACCCCTTTTTTTAATCATTTATTTTTGCTAATTTCTTCAACAGTAAATCTTATCATTTTTGCTGCTAAAAAAGATGTAATATCCCCAGAATCATATTTTGGGTTGACTTCGACTATATCAAAACCAATAATTTGTTTTTTGAATGTCTCTATTATTTTCAGAAAATCAAAACTTGAAAATCCAAATGGTTCTGGTGTTCCAACACCCGGTGCATAAATTGGATCAAAAAAATCCATATCAATGCTAAGATAAATTTTTTTATTTTTAAATTTTTTAGAAATTTCTTCTAAACAAGCGTTTAAACCTTGTTTTTTGATTTCAAGACAATCAAAAAATAAAAGATTTTGTTTTATTGCTTCATTTATCTCATTTTTTCCCGAGGATCTAACACCAAAAACAACTGTGTTTTCAACATCTACCCGTTCAACAATACGTCGGTTTACACATGCATGATTAAAACTGTCGTTTTCATAATTATCTCTAAAGTCAAGATGTGCATCTAAAATCAAAACTGCTGTATCTTCAGGGATACTACTAACCATGCCGATAGTTAATGAGTGTTCGCCTCCAATTAAGATTGGGAATTTTTGGTCTTTTAAAAGTTTTGAACAAAATTTTTTTGTTTGATTAAATACTGATTTTGAATCAACTTTTTCGATTAAAAGATCACCATAATCATGTACTTTTAATTCTTTGAAATCTAGATTTGTTAAAATATTATAGGATTCATAGTTCCAGCTTAATTCTCGTATTTTTTTTGGTGCATTTTTTGATCCTTTACGAAATGTTGACGTTTCATCATATGGAACGCTGAATATTACAAAATTTGAATCTTTGTAGTTTGTTTCTGCATCTGCAAAAAAACCTGGGTAGTCTTTCATAGAATCTTCAACTTTTTTGAAAGAATATAATAAAAATAAAAGTTTAAAAAGAAATATGCTGAAAAATCAAATGTTTTTTAGACTCTTGTAATTTTTTTACGTCCAAGAGCTATAAGATATGATATTTCTTTTCCAGGTTCAAGTTTTCCTTTATATTCATCAGGTATTGGCATTTCAAATGTTTCATATGACTCTAAGTCCATGATTTGAACATTGTCACCCATGATGGCTACTACTTGACCTGTTCTTTTGTCAATAATTGGAACATGAACCTTATGTGTCACCGGGCTTACTATACTTCTCTTTTGACCGTCAAAAACACCTATTGCTTCTATCCTTGCTTTTGCTTCTCCGTGTTTCCCTGGTTTAGATGTAGAGATACTTACGATTTTGCATGGTTCATCATCAATAATCATGTAACGGTTTTCTTTAAGAGTTCTTATTTCAGCTAATTCTTTCATGGTTTTTATTCCTCTTTTATTTTTTTGTAAACTATATCATTTTCTCTGACCCTGTCTTTGACTTTTATACCTACTTCGTCACCAGTTGTAACTTTTTCTACAGGGTCTCTATCAATTTGCATACTGTTTATTGTTTGAGTGAAATCGGTATGTGCTCCAACAATGTGAATGGTATCTCCTATTTTAAGTTCACCATTTGTTATTTTTATTGCGGCGACATTTATGTTGTTGAAAAAATGTTTTATTTCACCTATTTTTTCTTCAACCATTGGAAGATTTCCACCATAAAAATTTTGGTTTTTTTTATTCTTTTTCTACGATTTCATATATTGCTTTTTTTCCGTGTTTATTGCAAACAAAGCCTTCCCAGTTGCTATCCCACGTCATAGGTTCGCCACACTCTGGACAAGCTATACTTGTTATTATTTCACGATGTTGTTTTGTCACAGTTTTTAAAACCTCTACTTTTACCCTTTTTTTCGGATCAAGAGAGTTCATCACATATACTTCTCCACTTGGAGGAAGAAATGGTGTATTGTCTTTTTTCATTCTTTGTTTGCGATATGCTTTCATCTGCATTTTGTATTTATCACGCATTGAACGTCTTCTGCCCATGATATCGCTAACTATGAATTTGTTCATTATGAATAAAGTTTTTGACTGATTATATGTTTCGCATGTTCAGATTTGATGAATATTTATGAAAATTGATGAATTAAATTTAGATGATAAAACAAAAAATATTCTAAAAAAACAAGGAATTGAAGAGCTTTATCCGCCGCAGGCTGAAGCCATGAAGCATGTTTTTGATAAAAAAAACGTGGTAGCATCTGTTCCTACAGCTAGTGGTAAGAGTTTGATTGCTTATCTTGCAATACTTAACAGATTACGTAAGGAAGCAGGTAAGGCTTTGTATGTTGTCCCTTTAAAGGCTTTGGCTCGTGAAAAATATGAAGAACTTAAAGTCTTTGAAGAACTTGGTTTTAAAATAGGTATAACTACTGGGGATCTGGATGATTCTGATCCTCGTTTGGCTCGTTACGATGTGATTGTTTGTACCTCTGAAAAAGCTGATAGTTTGCTTCGTCATAAGGTTGGTTGGGTTGATGAGGTCAGAGTTTTGGTTATTGATGAGATTCATTTGATTCATGATCCGACTCGTGGTCCCACTCTTGAGGTTATTGTTTCCAGGTTTAAATCTTTGAATCCTGATACTCAGATTATTGGTCTTTCTGCAACGATTCAGAATGCTACAGAGCTAAGTATCTGGTTGGATGCAGAATTGGTTAAATCTGATTGGCGTCCTGTGCCCCTGCGCGAGGGTGTTTATTATAAGAATAATGTTCGTTTTGATGATGGTAAAACAGAGGAAATTGAGGGTTCTGAGAAACGTGGAGTAAACCGACTTGTTGAAAACTCACTTACAAGTAATGGTGGTCAGGTTCTGGTTTTTGTTAACACTCGTCGTTCCACGGTTTCTGTTGCTAAAAGACTTGGATCAGTTGTTGACAATTTTTTATCTGATGAGGATAAAAAAAATATTGAGGAACTACTTGGTTTGTTGAAACGTAGTCTACCTGAACTTACATCTGTTGATAAGGATTTGTTTTTTTGTTTGAAACATGGGGTTAGTTTTCATCATGCAGGACTTAGCAGCATTCATCGTCGTTTCGTTGAACGTGGTTTTAAGAAAAGGATTATTAAATGTATTGTTGCAACTCCTACTCTTGCAGCAGGTGTTAATATTCCTGCTCAACGTGTTATCATACGTGATCTATGGCGTTATGATGTAAATTTTGGGATGAAACCCATTCCAATTTTGGAGTATAAGCAGCAGGCTGGTCGAGCTGGCCGGCCTCAGTTTGACAGTTTCGGGGAAGCAATTGCTGTTGCTAAAAAAAAGAATCAATTTGATCAGATTTTTAATGAGTATGTTCTTGCTGAAACAGAACCTATTTATTCTAAACTTGGAAACCCCGCGGCTTTAAGGATGCATCTACTGTCTAGTATTGCTACAGGTTTTGTAAAAAACCGTCAGGGTGTTTATGATTTTGTAGATAGTAGTTTTTATGCTTATCAAGCTGATACTTTTGCTTTAAAGGATGATATCGATGAAGCTTTGAATTTCTTGGTGGAAAATGATTTTATTGAAATTATAAATGAGGATGAGTTTATGGCTTCTTTATTTGGTCAGCGTACTTCTTCTTTGTATATTGATCCACTTTCGGGTCTTCTTCTGAAGGAGGCTTTGGAGAAATCCTGTAAACGTGATTTCGATGAACTTGGTTTTCTACATGCTGTTTGTAGTACTCCTGATGTTCGATCTTTGTATCTTCGTAAAAGTGATATCTGGGTTGAGGATCGCGCTGAGAATTTAAAAGATATATTTTTAGTTGAAAAACCCGAGGTTATTGATGAAGAATGGGAGTTTTTCCTAAGTGATCTGAAAACAGCATTTTTGGTTAATGATTGGATTGATGAACTTAATGAAGATCAAATAGTGAATCGTTTCAATGTTGGACCCGGTGATATTCATAGTATCGTTGAATCTATTCAATGGCTTCTTCATGCAACTCGTGAGTTTGCACGTATGTATAATTTCAGTTGTGTTTCTGATCTAAATGATTTGATTATGCGTGTTCGTTATGGTTGTAAAAAAGAACTGCTTAATCTTGTATCTTTGAAAGGTATTGGTCGTGTTAGAGCTCGTGCTTTGTTTAAAAATGGTTTTAAAACAGTTAATGATTTACGTGATGTTCCACTGAAACGTCTTGCTAAAATCAAAGGAATCGGTGAAGGTGTTGCTAAAAACATTAAAAAACAACTTGGTGAAAAAACAGATAAACTCGATGCAGAATTAGAAGAATTCACATAAAAAAAATGTTTGGATGGTTGATTTAAATGAATGTAGAGGTTTTTGGGGCAGAAGGAAAAATTGAAGATATCGAAAAATTTTTAGAAAAAATACAAATTTTCTCTGATAAAAATAATCTTATCATCCAGGTTTTTAACTCTGATATGATATTTGATAGAATTCATCTAATATCAGCTGCAGAACATGCACTTAGAGCAGAAAAAAATGAGGGTATGTCTTCTAATTCTCTTTCCATGGAAATACTTCTTTATGCATCAGGTGAAAGGCAGCTAAAAAATGCTATACCCATGATGGGTGTTAAAAAAGGTGAATCAAGAATTGCTTTTGTTTTAATAAGCGAAAAAGAAGAGAAAATTTCAATAAAAAATCTTTTAGAATTATTGGATTTAAAAAGGAATGATAAAGTTTTAGAAGGAAATAGTTCTATTTTGAAAAAATTTGGTATTTCTGATTCTGAGATTAAAACAGTCAGTAAAGATAAATATGGGGATCTTATTCTGGAAAAGGTTGCATTGGTTGATATAATAAAATAATGCCCGCATGAGGTAGTTTGGATATCCTGAGGGCTTGCGGAGCCTTCTACTCGGGTTCGAATCCCGATGTGGGCATAAAACACACAAGTAAGTTTTTATATAACGATTAAGGGATCCATTGGTGCATCGTTTCTCATTGGCATTCTGCTTAAAACAACTCTTGGTGTTGGGCTATAAAATATTTAGTTAATAATTTGAGGTTATAATATGTATGATATGAAGCAAGATAAAGATTCAGAAGACCCTGCACAGTCTCATCCGTGGAAAAGATTTATAGTTAGAGGTTTTGTCACTCAACTTTTTATTTATTTATCAATTATTATACCTGGTTTAGTTTTTTTTCTTGTATCTATATTAATAGGAGCATCATTTGTGATTGGTATTCTATTGGCTTTTATTTCTTTTGTTGTTTATATCTACATTTTATGTAAAAAGGAATTATGGAATAAAATTAGAAGATAGTTATTTTATCGATAGTAATTTCCCAGTTGTGAATCTATTTCATCTGCTATTTTCATCATTTCATCAAGTATTCTTTCTATATCTGATTTTATTTCTTCTATGCTTTTTTGTAGGCTTGGTGATCTTAATTTATATGTGTTTCTTTTTCTTATTATTAGACCTGATTCTATGAAATTATTTAAATGATATACTATTGTTCCTCTGGATAGGTCTAGTTTTTCTGCTATCTCGTCACTAGTGAGTCCTTCCTCTTCTTCTCCTGCTGTTTCTTTTACTATGAGTCGGAATATTCTTCCTGCTGTGCAGTTTTTGTCTCTTTGTGAGAAGTATCCAAAGGATCTGCAGATGAAATCGATGTCTTCTTTTAGGCTTCCTGGAGGGGGTGTTAATATTTTTCTTATTTTTATTTTGTTTGACATCTTGTGTTTTTATATTATGTTGTTTAGTTAATATAAAATTTTCGTAAAAAAATGTTTATTTTGTTGATTTTACATCAACAAATTCAAAAAGTATTTATAGTAGTACTGATATAGTATTTTAGTGTTGACTTAAAGTCAACCAATAAAATTTAAGATAAACATATGGAGGTATAGATTATGAAAAAAGACAAAAAACCAGAAAAAGAAGATGAAGAAAGAAAAAATGACATATTCAGAATAAACAGATACAACAGCATATTTGACGCCTTCGAAAACCAATTCCGAGAAATGGAAGAAAGAATGAACCAATTCTACAGAAATGCATTAAGCGGAAAAATGCCAAGGCCAGAAGAAGGAGGACCAAAAATATACGGATACACCTACAGTATGGGGGCAGACGGAATACCACACTACCAAGAATTCACAAACATGGACCAAAAACAAACACCATACCAACTACCACATCAACAAAAACAATTAGACCAATTCAGAGAACCACCCGTCGACATACAAGAAACAGATAAAGAAATCTATGTAACAGTAGAACTACCTGGAGCAAAAAAAGAAAACATAGACCTAGAAATAGACAACGACACATTAAAAATAAAAACCGATGACGAACAACAATTCTTCAAAGAAATCAGACTACCAGACGAAGTAAAAACAAAAAACACAGAAGCAAAACTAAACAATGGAATACTAAGTGTAACACTCAAAAAGACTAAATCCAAGAAAAAAGGCAAAAAAATAGACATCGAATAAAAAAAATCTAAAAACAATTTTTTCTTTTTCTCTATACTCCCAACAGAAAACAAAATTTTTTAGAAAATTTATAACTCTTTCAATAATATGATTATAAAAAGAAATTAATAACATAAAAAATATTCAAAGGAAAATTAACATGAATCAAAGAAAAGTATATTATTCATTTCAGGACATGCCCTGGAGCAACAACTATGATAACAGTTATAGCTCAACTCCACAAGGGTTAAAGTTCAGCAAAACAGAAATCATACATCTCCTTATTGCTATGGGGGTTTTAACCATAGCGTTTACTTTTGCGTTCGTAGGCGGAATGTCCGGAGCAAACTCACAAAGTATATTGTTCTATCTCCCTCTTGCTTTTATTGCAATATTAACAGCTTTTATCTGTCATGAAATAGCCCATAAATACATGGGTCAAAAATACGGGTACTGGTCAGAATTCAGAATGTATCCAATGGGATTATTATTAGCTCTATTTCTTGGTGTTGCAACAGGTTTTGTTTTTGCAGCACCCGGAGCCGTAAGAATATTTGGAAATCCTAATAGAGAACAAAGCGGAAAAATATCAGTGGCAGGGCCTCTTACAAATATAATAATTGCAATTATTGCTACAGGTTTTGCATTATTTACAACAGGTTATATTTTCTATGTAGCTTTTATGATCGGCTGGATAAATGCATTTTTAGCGTTTTTCAATCTACTACCCATTGGACCTCTTGACGGAGGAAAAATATTCAGATGGAACAAAGGTATATGGGCAGCAATGACAATAGTAAGTATATCACTATTCATCTCACCATACATCTAAGATCTTTTTCTAATTAAAACAAAAGAGAATAAAATAACAAAAAACAAGATTGTTTCAAAACCAGGTATTTTTATTTTTGGCGCCTGAGGTTTATTTTTAATACTTTCAGGTGTATTAATATATTCATTAGACTCAATAACGTTTTCTTCAGAGTTATCAGTATAAACACCAGATACTTCACAGTTATTAAAGACATTATTTATAATGGTGTTATTAGATGAATACGACAAAATAACTCCTTTATCCGTATCTTTAATAATGTTTTTTGAAATCATATTTTTGTAACATTCATGTAGATTGATACATGCTTCTTCTAAATAATTTTCACTTATAACATTAAAGTTACACCATCTTTGCAGACCGATAGATCCTTCTGCTGAAATATTATTGTTAAAAATTATGTTTTTGTTGGATTGTTGCCATAGTTCGATACTTTTCGAGTGATCGATAAACAGATTATTTTTAATAGTATTACTATCAGATTTAAAAAGCCGGATTCCTTCATTATTTGAAATAAAATAGTTATCAGAAAACATATTAGACGAACTATTAGTTAAATAAATACTATTTTTATTGTGTTCAAAGGTATTATTCGAAATAGTATTATTGAAACTTTCTTCAATAAAAACACCAACCTCATTATTTTTAAAAATGAATCCTTCAACTGTTGAATTGTTACATTCTAAATAAAAACCATAAATAAAATCTTCACAAGATATAATTGTCCCTGGAGTTGCTGTGATCTGTATTGTTTTATTTATAATAACTTGTTCATTGTAAGTATTTTTTTCAACTTTTATTGTATCATTAAAACTGGCGTTTTTGATTGCTTCTTGTATACTTGTAAAATTTGCTGAATTATTATTTCCAACGATTATTTCTCTAGCTTTCACAGTTGATGTGTCAATAAAAAAATAGTTAAAAAATAGCATAGCTAATAAGAGAAACATGAGAAATATTTTTGTTTTTTTAAAATCGTTATTAATAGCCATAATTTTTTTAATCAGAAAAGGAATTAAAGTTATTACTCTTAATATTTTTTAGTTTATCAACAAAATTTTGGAATAATGATTGGATGGAAACAAAAAAAATCATATTTGAAACCAAGAACAAAAAGAAAATATCCATAGAGTGTGATCATGCAAAGAGTTTTTTTCAAAAAACAAAAGGTTTGATGTATCGAAAAAAACTTGATGGCAACCAGGGTATGTTTTTTTCTTTTAGTATTCCTTGGATTCGTTTTTTTTGGATGAAAAATGTAAAAATTCCTTTAGATATAATTTTTGTCAATCGTAACAAAGAAATAATTAAAATTTATGAGGCTCCTGTGGAAACAGGTTTTTTTTGTAAAAATTATTGTAGTATGGGTTTTTGTAAATATGTGGTTGAAACAAATATAGGTTTTTGTAAAAAAAATGATATTTCGAAAGGCGATAAAATAATTATTTTGGATTAAAAATATTTTTATGGGGTAATAATCTTAAAATAACTCCTTTATATTACAGTTTTTTGAAGATCTTATTATCATTTTTTGTTCTTAGGAGGGACAAATGTTTTGGTAAAGGTAACTGCAGAAGAACTTGCGAAAAAACAAAAGAAAATCTCTGTTGCAGAGTTTTTTGAGAAAAATAAACATATTCTGGGTTTTGGCAATCCTACTCGTGCTCTTGTTACAAGTGTTAAAGAAGCTGTGGATAATGCTCTTGATGCTTGTGAAGAAGCCGATATACTACCGGATATTTATGTGGAAATTACTAATGGTGATGATAGCGGCGAAGTTACTTTGATTGTTGAGGATAACGGACCCGGTATCATAAGTAACCAGATTAAACATATTTTTGGTCGACTTCTATATGGTTCACGTTTTCATGAGATCCGTCAGAGTCGTGGTCAACAAGGTATAGGTATTTCAGCAGTGGTTTTATACAGTCAACTCAGCACGGGTAAACATGCTAAGGTTATTTCTAAAACTTCTGAGAATCTTCCAGCTCGGGAAGTTGAACTTGCGATTAATACTAATAAAAACCGTGCAGAAGTTATTAGTAATGTTCAGAATCATTGGGATAAACCAACAGGTACTCGTTTTGAGACATGTATTGAAGCAGATTACAAGCGTGGTAAACGTTATATCTATGAATATTTACAGAATACATCAATTGTAAACCCTCATGCAAGTATTACTTTTAAAGAAACAGATGGAACTGTTCACAGTTTTGAAAGAACCTCGGAGGATATTCCGCGTAAATCTAATTCTATTAAACCTCACCCGCATGGAGTAGAACTTGGTACCCTTATTAAAATGGCTAAGGAGACCAAAGCTCGTAAACTTAGTAGTTTTCTTAAAACCGAGTTTAGTAGTATGGGAAGCCGTGCTGCAACGCAGGCTATTCAGACAGCTGGTTTAAGTGATGATCTTAAACCTTCTGAAATGTCTCGTCAGGATTTCCGTAGCTTGCATCGTGCTTTTAAAAAAGTAAAAATTATGGCTCCATCTACTGATTGTCTTTCACCAATTAGTGAATTTTTGATAAAAAGATCTCTTCGTCATGAAACAAGTGAAATCTCGCCAGAGTTTATAGCTACTGCATCCCGACCGGCATCAGTTTACTCAGGTAACCCTTTTCAGATAGAGGTAGGTCTAGTTTATGGAGGCAATCTTCCAAAAGAAGAACAAGTAAGAATTCTTCGTTTTGCAAACCGTGTGCCTCTTCTTTATCAACAAGGTGGATGTGTGACAACAAAAGCTGTTTCATCTATTGATTGGAGACGTTATGGTCTAAGTCAAACCTCAGGTAAAGGTATACCTGTTGGCCCTGCAATTCTTTTGATTCATGTAGCATCTACTCAGATACCATTTACCTCTGAAAGTAAAGAAGCAATAGCTGATGTTGAAGAAATAGAAAAAGAAGTACAGCTTGCATTTAGAGAATGTGCTAGAAAAGTAAAAAAACATATTCATAAAAAGAAAAGACGAGTTAAAACACGTGAGAAATTCGATCTTATAACTAAAATACTTCCAGAAATAGCTAAAAAATCAGCATCTATGCTTGATAAACCTGTTCCGAAACTTGACAGAGTTATAACTCGTATCATGGATGTAGTCTGGATCGAGGATGCAGTAGAATATGAGAAAGTAAAAAGAACAGGTGTAATGCAAACTAAGTTAACAGATAATATAGATGGAGAACCAACAACTACTGAGGGAACTATAACTAAAAGTAAAATCATGGTTGTAAACTATAAAGCAAAACCTCAAAGATTTAATCTATATGCAATAATTCCAAAAGAAGCAGTACTTGGAACAGTGGAACCAAAACCAGCTAAAGTTTCAGATGATTATATTAAATGGATTCTACCTGAGATACAACCTACTGAAAAAGTTGATATAACTTTTGAATTAGCAGGTCTCGAAAAAAACGATCTTGATGAAAACGATTTATACATAGAAAAAATTAATCCAACATTTGTAATCGGTGCAGATAAATGGGAAGGAGGTGACTAAAAAAAAATGAACAAGGATTATAGTGATGTTATCAAAAAAATAGATAATATTGCAAACAAAGTCTATGATGATTTTGAAAAAACAAAAATACCGAGTCTTAAACTTCCAACAAGAACAAAATCCAATATTGATTTTGATGAAAAACTAAACGTTTGGAAATATGGAAAAAAAACCAGTGAAAGAAATGCTAAATCTCTCAAAGGAGCATATATGATGCTTCGAACAATGTACATGACAGATTTTATAAAAAGTATGATAAATACTGAGAAATCATCAACACTTAGGGAAATGTATTACATATCTGAAGGATGGGATATGGCAAAGTTCAGCACACAAAGCGAATCAAATCTACTTGCTGAAGACCTAGAAGTAATAACTAGTTGTATGCGTGAAGATTTTAAACTAAGACCAGAGGAAGATGGAGCGCGAGTAATGGGTGATGTGATTGTTGAAGAGATTACAAGGAACAACACAAAAAGAAAAATACATTGTCAGGATGATGTAGGGGATTCAGGTTATGGCATCCCTTATAATGTTGAACCAGAAAAAATAAATTTCAAAAACCTTAATGCTGATTTTATTCTCGCTGTAGAAACAGGTGGTATGTTCGATCGGTTAGTTGAAAATCATTTTGATGAGGATTACAATGCATTACTCGTGCATTTAAAAGGACAACCTGCAAGATCCACCCGTCGTTTTATAAAAAGATTAAGTGATGAAAAAAAGATGCCAGTTCTGGTTTTCACTGACTGTGACCCTTGGAGTTTCAGAATTTATGCTAGTGTAGCTTATGGTGCAATAAAAACAGCTCATATTTCAGAATATCTTGCTACACCCTCTGCACAGTATCTAGGTGTTACACCATCAGATATTGAAAACTATGATCTGCCAACAGATAAACTCACCAAAGAAGACATAAAATCACTAAAAAGTGAACTAACTGATCCTCGTTTCCAGGATAGCTTCTGGAGAGGCGAGATAAAACTTCAACTAAAAATCGGTAAAAAATCAGAACAACAGGCTCTAGCTAAATACGGTTTAGACTATGTTACAGATACGTATCTTCCTGAGAAACTAACAGAGATGGGTGTTATTAAAAAATAAAAAAAAAATTTTTATTGTCTATTAAAAGTATATGTGTCAAAGTTTTCTTGATTAGTAAGAGTCATTTCATCATTTGTGTAATCAAAACGATACTTGTATTCATAGTCGATACTACCTTTAAATTGATGAATTCTAAGAATGTTTTCACTTTCATTAACCGTATAATTACCCAAGAGAGGTGGATCGTAATTATTAATGTAACAGGTTCCATTTTTAAAAAAAGTAAAAGATCTTTTAGCAAAATCAGGGTCAGTTTTCCAAAAACCTACAAACTTATCCTTATCATCTTGGTGTTCTTCACCGAAACAACCTGAGATTAAAACAGTTAAAAAAGAAATAAAAATAATTACAATGAGAATCTTTTTTTTCATATATTTATTTACATCCCGCTCTCAATTGATATTTTGTCAATATATTATCTA
>CAYMOC010000039.1:0-16077 GCA_964391965.1 uncultured Thermoplasmatales archaeon
TATTTTATTCGTATTGTTTTTATTTATTTTATTTCCTTTTTCAGATATTGTTGTATCCTCTATGGATGAACCTGATATTAAAGCAGGTGATTGGTGGACTTTTGAAGCAGAGGCTAGTGGATATCCCAGTACTGGAAATATATCAGTTCAGGGTACAGAAACATTAATTATTGATGGTGAACCAGTTGAAGTATGGAATGTAAGCAGTATTAACCAATTTTTTAGATCTTATATATATTATAGTAAAACAAATTTTTCTATGGTTAAAATCGTTGAAAGAAGAAGTGCAACTATTAAAAAATTGATTCCTGGGAACAACTATAGTATGGTATTTACAAATCATGTTAGCATTTGGCCATTAGAACTGGGTAAAAATCTTTCATATTTAACAGATGAAATTGTAAAAATTGAAAATGAGGAAGAAGTAACCTTTGAGGATATTAAAATCAAGTTAAGTGTTTCACCTGAATTAGTTACTGTAAAAACAGATATAAAAGATTATGAGTGTTATGAATTTATTCAAGATTATGGTCTAAATCTATCGGGTAGAAGAAAGATTTATTATCATTATTATTCACCGGAGTTGGATTGGTTTGTTAGACATAAAGTAGAATATGAAAATGGTGAATTATATCTTGATGCAGTTTTAATAGACTATAAAGGTTATAATAAGGGCAGTAGTGAAGAGTTAGAAGATGAAGAAAATAATTATGATTTTGTACTTTTGATTGGTATTTTAGTTTTTTTGGTAGTTATTTTGTCAATTATTCCTATTAAATATTTTAAGTTTAAAAAAGATCGTGAAAAGAAAAATAAGCGTTAAAAAAAGTTATTTCCAGATTTCGCCGGGTGGTATCATCCTGTTTTTTAGTAAAAGTATTCTTTTTTTGTCTATTGTTATGTAGGTTTTAGAGAATACTCCACCAATGGCGCCTTTGGGATAGGTGTAGGTGATTATTTTTTTTCCATCTAGATATTGTTGTCTTGGAATTTTTTTTAGATGCATTTGGTTTTTTACTGATCGGTATCTGTAGTAAAGAGTTAGTTCTAATATTGTAAAAAATGCTAATAGGAAAACAAGAATGTATATCCAGATGTCGATGCTAATGATTGCCCAGTTAGGTCCAAAAGCGGTTACTCCAAGTGTTAATAGTGTTATTAGTAAAACTAATATGAGGCTTATAACAAGAAGTAGTTTGAAAAAATTTAGGTATTTAACCCTAGTTTTTTCTTCTATGTTTTCAATAGTGAGCTCTTTAATGTTTAAACGTGCCATAAGTCGACCTTATATTTATATTAATATAATTTTACATTTTTAAAACTTTCTATCTATAAATTTGTTTTAAGATATGCAGTAAGTTTATTCAAAGCCTTTCCTCTATGCGAAAAAAGATTCTTCTCTAAAACATCCATCTCTGCAAAAGTCCTATCAGAACCACAGGGTATAAAAACAGGATCGTAACCGAAACCATTATCGCCTTTCATCTCAAAAGATATTTTTCCATGTGCTTCACCAACAAAAAAAAGTTTTTCTCCTCTGTAATTCATTAAACCATAAACTGATTTAAAAACAGCTGTCCGTCTAGACTCTTCAATATTTTCTAAAAGTTTAAGAATACCCTTGCAGCCAAGAGTATGGTAAACATAAGCAGAGTATACGCCAGGGAATCCATTAAAAAAATCGATAAACAATCCTGCATCCTCAAGGATAAATGGTGGAACAAGTTGTTTACTAACATAATCTAAACCAAAATCAGCTACTTCCTCAAGAGAATTTGCTTGAATTTCAGGGTAACCAAGATTTTTTTGAAATAACTGAATTTTTATCTCAGAAAACTTCTGAGATGCCTCAGCGACTTTACCTTTATTTCCAGTTATAAAAAAAATTTTTTTCATCTATATCTTCCTCTTTTGATGATATCATCAATTTTATCAATAACTTCTTTTGATTTATCTTTCATCAAATCTTTGTAGCCTTTTAAAACATTCTGAAAACAATCTGGAAATTCTGAATGAGTAGATTCAAAAGCTTCCATTAAAACATGTAAATCTACACCCTTATCTTCAGATTCTACACTTTTACATCCTAATCCAAAATCAATAAAAAAAATCTTATCATTATAAAGAATCATATTAGAAGTAGTAAGATCTCCATGGATGATATTATTTAAATGCAATCTAGCAATATTTTTTCCAATCCTTTTACAAAGATTTATTCTTTCTTTTTCATTCAATCTCCCAAGTATTTTTTTTATTTTTTCACCAGGAATATATTCCATAGTGATTACGCCTTTGAAAAGATTTATATCATAAATTATCGGAACGTTAACCCCTGTTTTCCTTGATTCAAGTATTAGCTTTGCTTCCTCCCTGCTTCTGTGTGATATAAGTATCTGATCAATTTCTTTTATTCTATATTTTTTTGAAATCCTTTTTTTTTCTACAACAGTTATATTATGATAAGTAGATTTTATTATGTGAGCTTCTGCACCTTGATATAAAATAGTTTTTTCAGTCACGCCATGTCACATCCACCATATCCGTTCGGAATCTTTGATTGATAAAAGTATTTGAGACATCCATGCGAACTCCGCTTTCATACATTAAAAAACCAAGCCATGCAATCATTGTTCCATTATCAACACAGAGTTTTTGTTCTGGAACAAAAAAATCAGCATCTCTACCATCGGCCATCATCCTAACCATGTTCCTTAATCTCTTATTACTGGCAACTCCGCCACCAAGAAGAACTTCTTTTTTGTTTATATGAGCCATAGCTCGTTCAGTTACTTCAGTTAGAGCAGCAAAAGTTGTTTCTTGGAGAGAATAACAGATATCCTCAATAGGAAAATCTTTATTGTAATATTGTAAAGCTTGGGTTAAAAGCCCTGAAAAAGCAATATCCATTCCTTTAATAGAGTAAGGCAAACTAAGATAATTCTCCCCTTTTTGTGCCATTTTTTCAATAATGGGGCCTGAGGGAAAACCTAAACCCACGGTTCTTCCAAATTTATCCAAGCAGTTACCTATTCCAATATCTAATGTTTCACCAAAAACACGGTATTTACCATTTGAAAAACCAATGATTTGGGTGTTAGCTCCAGAAGTGTACAGAAGAACAGGATCCTTGCAATCCGGAATTGTTCCCCGGCCTATCTCTAAATGAGCAACACAGTGATTTACTCCAATAATTGGTTTATTAAGTTTTAAGGAAAGAGCTCTAGCCGCAGTTGCAGCTGTACGTAGACAAGGACCTAGTCCAGGGCCTTTAGAAAAAGAAACCAAATCGATATCAGAAAAACTTATTCCTGCTTTTTCAACAGATCTGTAGATAACATCAGACACATTCTTTGTGTGATGATTAGCAGCTTCTCGAGGATGAATCCCGCCAGAATCTGATCTAAAAATCTTGATTTCATTAGATAAAACTTTGCAAAAATCTTTTTGATCTTCCACAACACCAGCTGCAATAGAATGAGCTGTTCCTTCGATACCTATAGTTAACATTTTTTAAATCAAATCTTATTGTGAAAAAAAGAAACTAGTATATAAAAAAAATTGTTTAAAATAAATTTCTTTTTTTAATGCAAACATTTAAAAAATCCTAAATTTATTATATTTATTGTACTCTTTTTTAGAGTGGAGGTGAACATAGTGAAAGGAAAAATAAAAAAATATTTTATTTTTTGTGTAATTTTTTTGATGCTGATAACACCCACTGTTGCATCTAAAAGCTTAACAACAGAAAAAAAAGTAACAAAAGACAAGGAGATTGAAATAGATAATACTCCTGTAAAAGAATTCACTGAAACAAAAATTATTCCATTACCAAAAACACAAGGAATTCTACCAGCGTTTGCAGTTGTTAGATGCAGATGGAAAATATATGATGAAGGCGAAGGAGAAAGAACAATCCATTTCTGGGTTTTCGGATACGGCGGTCATGAACTAACATGGGATACTCTTGATGATTTTGATGGAGATGGAACATGGGATCTTGGCCCTGGAACACCATTGCATTATGAATGGTTCGCATTTCTAATCCCGCTTCGTCATTACGATGATTGTTGTTATTGGGATGGATATCCTGGACGTGCTAAAGTCAAAGTAATGTACACTGTAGATGACAACTCGAATACTAAAACATTCCAAGAACCATTATAAAAAAAAATTACGAATTTTTTTTATTCTTCGATTTCTTCTTCATAAAAATACAAAACACCAGTTTTAAAAAGAATAAAAACAAGAAAAATAATAACAAAAGCTATAACAAAAATTATCCAAAATGGGGAATTCAGAACAAATAGATTAGTTCCAGACTCCTTATTCTCACTGCTTTGTACTTTGATTTTATCATAAATAGATTCTACTGTTTTTTTACCTTCTTCATAATCTAAAGGTTCTAGATTTTCTGCAAGATATTTAACAAAATATTTATCGATTTTCCCGTCCTTGTTTGTGTCAACTAAATAATAAATGTTATTATCATATTCTTCCTTTGTTACATCAGTTGGATCGTTTGGATCTGAACCAATTTCTAATTCTAATAAATCCTCAAGTCCATCATTGTCTACATCAAAATCAAAAGTAATATTATTAAGAGTTTTATCTGGTAAACCATCATCATCTGAATCTAATGGAAAACTCAAGGGATCATTTTTATCGGTTCCACAAAAATGCTCAATAATGTCACTCCATCCATCATTATCTTCATCCTGAAAGTAACTTAGAGTTAAACCATTATCATCTGCAAAAATATGGACATTTAATGGATCAGACCATTTGCTTTCTTCATCGTATTCATCCATATACTTAATTTTTATTTGATAAACACCAGGATTACTGTAGCTATGTCTTTGAATCTTATAATGGGAAGAACTGTTAAATGTTAACCATGGACTATAGGTTCCATCACCCCAGTCAAAAATCCATTTTGAACCAGTTTCGGTTGAATAAATCCTGTAGTTGTATTCTTCATTTACTATCCCTTTTTCTGGCCCTGCAGGTTTAGATGGAGTATAATTTAAAGCCACAGCATTCACAGAAAAAAAAGTGATACTAATTAGAACTAAAAGTAAAGTTAAGATTTTTTGATATTTTAGACTAATACCCTTTCTGAACATCAGTTGCGCATCCCATTAATACAACTATCAATGCAGGTTCAAATTCTATTATCAAAAAACATTTAAACTGTATATAAAACTTCTTACCAAAACAATAAAAAAAATTATTTTTATTTTTTTTCAAAACCTACTGGGAGTATTACCACGGGTTCAAATTTTTCTTCTAATTTTAATATTTTTTTTAAAAAACTTATTTCACCTGGTGTATAGGTAAGAGTTGAAAGATTTTCATATTCAACAGATAGAACAAAAAAACCTATGGAAAGCCAGGTTGACTCAATCCAATAAGGTTTATCTTTTTCTCCACATACAATAACAAGATATGGTGCATCAACAATGAAATTTTTTTGTAAATCTATTTTTTTGTTTTTCATCCATTTTTTAAACCATTCAGACGATTTTTTGAAATATTTTTTATCAGCTTTTTCACCAAATTTTTTGATTTTTTCTTTAGTATTTTTGTTTTCAACTATGATGTATTTGTATGGTTTTTGATTAGCGCCTGATGGCGCTGTATACGCTGAGTTTATTATTCGTTTTAATTTTTCTTTTGAAAAAGTTTTTGTTGAAAATGTTCTAACACTATGTCTTTTTTTCATTAGTTGATATAAATCCATGAAAAAAAGATAAGAAGTTGGAAAGTTAAAAAAATTTTTATTGTTTTTTTATCCCTATTTCTGCAGGTGTTCCATCGATATCCCATTTTTTAACTAGAGAACCTGTTGGTTTATCATTGTAGGAAAGTTTTGTGGATCTGGTTTCTTCTTGGATGTAATCCTGCCATTGTTTCAGCATTTTTGTTTCGTGATTTGGTGTTTTTATTTCTGTTGCAATTTTATCTTCTACATCAAGGTCTAGTTCTTTTCTCATGGATTGTATTCTTCTAACGATTTCTCGGGAGAATCCTTCTGCTTTTAATTCTTCTGTAAGATGGGTGTTTAGAAAGATTTTTACATCTTCTGTTTCATCTTCGGCTATATCTGTTTTTTCTTCTTGAATTATTTCGAAATCATCCATTGTTAAAACAAAGTCTTCGTTGTTTACATTGATTTTAATTTCTTTGTTGTTTTTTAGGATTTCATAGATTTCTTTTTTATCCATTTGTTCTATTTTTTGTAAAACTGGTTTTGCTTTTTCTTTTAGTCTTGGTCCTAGTTTTGAATAGTTGGGTTTTACTTTTTTTGTCATAAGATTCTCTGTGTCTTGTTGGAATGTGATTTTTTTTACATTGATTTCTTCGTTTAGTAGATCAAGTAAGTTTTCTATCTGCGTTTGGGTTTTTTTATCGCATACTAGTATTGCTTCTGATAGTGGGTATCTTACTTTTATACCAATTTTTGAACGAAGGGCTCTTCCGGTTTCCACGAGTTTTCTGATTTGAATCATTCCTTCTTCAAGGTTTTTCTGGATTTGTTTCTCCTGTATTTTTGGGTAATCATTTAGATGTACGCTTTCTTTTGTGTTTTCTGTTTTTAGGTTTTGATATATTTCTTCTGTTATAAATGGTATAAATGGTGCTAGTGTTTTTGTTAAATTTAGAAAGATTTCATACATTGTTGAATAAGCAGCCATTTTATCCTCTGTTTTTTCTTCAACCCATAGTCTTTTTCGTGAACGACGTAAGTACCAGTTGCTGAAATCTTCTATTACAAAGTTTTCTAGTTTTCTTGCTGCTTTATGTGTTTCAAAATTTGTTATGTGTTTTTTTAGTTCTTTTAGAGTTTGATTGAAACGGCTTATTATCCATTGATCCAGGTGGCTTCTTTTTTTGAATTCGACAATGTCTTTGTCTGGGTTGAATTCGTCTATTGATGCATAGGTTGTGAAGAAATTGTATGAGTTCCAAAGTGTGAGTATGAATTTTCTAAGTGTTTCTTTTACAGCTTTTTCGAAAAAGCGTGTGGAGTTCCATGGAGCAGTGGATGTCATCAGGTACCATCTCATGGCATCAGCACCTTCGTTGTTAAGTACTATATCTGGATCGACGTAGTTTCTTTTGCTTTTGCTCATTTTTTGATTGTTTTCATCAAGGATTAAGCCTAGTGTTAGTACGTTTTTGTAGGATTGTTTTTCAAAGAGAAATGTTGAAATTGCGAGAAGTGAGTAAAACCATCCGCGTGTTTGATCAAGTGCTTCACTTATGAAATCAACTGGAAAGTTTTCTTTGAATTCTTTTTGGTTTTCAAATGGATAATGCCATTGTGCAAAAAAAGCAGACCCTGAGTCATACCAGCAGTCTATTACTTCTTTTTCTCTTTTCATCAAAGAATTGCATTCTGGGCAGTTTATCTTAAGATTATCTACCAGTGGTTTATGTAAATCATAATCCTCTGGGAAATTTTCACTAAGTTTTTTTAGTTCTTCAACGCTTCCGATGCATATCTGGTTTTTACATTTTTTATCTGTACATGTCCAAATCGGTAGTGGTGTACCCCAATAACGTTCTCGTGATAATGACCAGTCTTTTACATCATTTATGAAATCTCCAAAACGTCCTTGTTGAAGATGACCTGGGTACCAGTTGATGTTGTTATTGTTATCAATCAGGTTTTGTTGAACTTGTTTCATTCCTATGAACCATGATTCCATAGCATAGTATAATAGTGGTGAATCGCAACGCCAACAGAAGGGGTAATCGTGTGTATAATGCTGAACTCCTTCCAGAAGATTTCTTTCTTTTAGATGTTCAATTATTTCTGGATCTGCATCTTTTACAAATTTTCCTTCCCATAGTGGTACTTCTGGTGGGAAAGTTCCATCTAGTTTTACTAGTTGAATAACAGGTAGATCATATTTTCGTCCAATGTTGTAATCATCTTCTCCAAATGCTGGAGCGATATGAACAATTCCGGTTCCATCTTCCATTGTTACAAAATCAGCAAGAACAATATACCAGGCTTTTTTCTCAGGCTTGGCATAATCAAACAATGGTTCATATTCTATATTTTTTAGTTCCTCGCCTTTGAAACCATCAAGAATTTCATATTGTTCTCCTTTCAAAAGGACTCCTGCTCTTTCCTCAGCAAGAATTAGTATTTCTCCATGGAATCTTACTTTTATGTAGAGTTCATCAGGGTGAACTGCAAGTGCTACATTACTAAGAAGAGTCCAAGGTGTTGTAGTCCAAGCTAGAAAGTATCCTTCATCGTTTTTTAGTTTAAATTTTACAAAAATCGATGGGTCCTCTACTTCTTTGTAACCCTGTGCTATTTCATGGGCAGAAAGAGCAGTTCCACAACGTGGACAATAAGGAACAACCTTATGACCCTTGTAAAGTAGTTTTTTCTCCCATGCTTGTTTAAGAGACCACCATACAGATTCTATGTAATCATTTTTCAAGGTTACATATGGATTGTCCATGTCAATCCAGAAACCAATACGTTTTGTTAGTTCAACCCAGGCGTTTTCATATTTGAAAACACTTTTTTTACATTCCTCAATAAATTTCTCAACACCGTAATCCTCGATTCCTTGTTTGTCCTCAAGCCCTAGTTTTTTTTCAACCTCTATCTCAACGGGGAGCCCATGTGTATCCCAACCTGCTTTACGAAGTATATAATGACCATTCATTGTTTGATAACGGCAGATTAAATCTTTCATTACACGTGTAAGAACATGACCCGGGTGAGGCATACCGTTAGCTGTTGGAGGTCCTTCTAGAAAAACATAAGGTTTGCAATCTTTACGCTCATCAATTGATTTCTGAAATATATTATTATCTTCCCAGAACTTTAGGATTTTTTCTTCAACGTTTTTTGGATGATATTTTTGCGATGCGGATTTTATCATAAAACACAGTCACCAAATAAGAAACTATTATTATAATTTTTGACCCACTAATAAAAGAACATTGATAAAACCATTTCTATTAGAAAAAAACAAATTTTTTTAGTATTTTGTAATACTATCAGCTTTCATAAACTCACGAAGAAGACATGTGGCATAACTTCCTTTTTTAAGGCTAAAAGAAAGATTCAAAACATGTTCGTCAAGATTTAAATTGTAGGCTAAATCGTCAACAGATGCAAGTAAGGGTCTTCTGATACCAGAAGATGAAATAAAAGGTATATCGGGTATTATAAAATCTCGTGGATCAAGTTTTTCGTTTTCAATGATTTTATGTTCTATCTCACCCATTTCTCCATCTGCAAATTCTGATTCAAAACCCACGAGAAGACCTGATACATATGCTTTTTTCTTTGCTATCTGACTGTTTACCTTGTCGATGTTGAAACTATTGACTTTTACTGTTTTTTCATCAAGATTTCCTTTTCTAAAAGGTAGAACCAGATCTCCTTCAACTGCTTTATTTAAGGGTATATCTTTTTTTATTCTTTCACTAAGCATTTTATTGAAAAGAAAGGATTGATAAGCATAGATAAACATAGTTAAAAGACGTTTAGGAAGTTGTTTTAATCCTGCAATAAAATCCTCCGGATCTTTTACCATCGCATTCAAGATTGCTTTTTCATAATTCATAGAATCAGGGTAATTTTTAAGCGCCCAACTATAATCCTTTGTTTCATCGAAATATTTCCTAGCATTATAGATTTCTTTGTTTTCTTCATTAAAAGGTTTTCCAAGATAAGTCAAAACTGCTTCAGAGGTATTATCATTTACAAGATGTTTACCAACCAGATGGGTAACTGGCCGAGTAATTCCAAATCGTTGAACTCCAAAAAAATTTGGGAAGCCGCCAACATCCTTAATTTTACCAGATATCTGTTCTATGTTTTCCTTAGAAGATTTGTTAGATATATCTCTAATGTTGATACTAAACTTGTTTCCAATTAGATCACCGATTCTTATGGGTTTAGATGAGTAAAACATATCAGAAATTTCAACATCAGAAATATGAACTTGTTCAAGGTTTTCTTTTTTTATTTTATAAAAACTCATGTATTGACTGGTTTCTGCTCGTTTATCCTTTGTACCTGCAAAACCAATGCGTTGACGTGATATATGAAGACGGTTAGCTATTTCTCTAATCAGAAGATTATTTTCCCAGTTAACTGCTTTAATTTTTGCAATTAAAAATTTTGATTTTTCTTTTTTTTGGAAAGTTTTTGGTATTTCATCTACTTTGAAATCTTGAGGGGAAAAACGTAGTTTTCCTCCTACACCTGGTGTATTTTTGGTTAGAAAAGTATTGATGCCTATGTTTTTTTCGGCATCTAAAACAGATAAATATTTTTTTGTCATCTAAAAAAGATTATTTTTTGGTTTTAATGTTTTTACTGAAATCTTTGATTTCATCTTCAAGTTTTTTAACAGAATCCCCTAGTATTTTCTCTGGTTTAGTTTTAGATCCACTTTTAAGACGTATAAAAAGTGTTCTTCGATCTGATGCTGGATGATCGCTCATACAGGATGCAAACTCTACATCTTTATGTTTTAAAACTGTTTCAACTATTGGATTTAAGATTGTTTCATCTTCATCTATTACTTCTAACTCAAGTGTTCTTGATGTTTTTTTGATTTTTTTAAGTTCCATAAATTAAACCTTCACCCCATACAAAACCATTTTTTTTTTAAATCTTATGTATATCAAAAGTTCTGTAATCAACTGCTGTTTTTCTTTTTTCTTTATGACCACAGTTTTCACATTCAAGCATATTACCTTTTTTCTCAAGAGGATTTCTGCAGATTTTGCAATGCGCTCTTATTACTCCAAGATCTTTATCTTTTGTTGCAAGTTGTATACTTGGATCAACTTGTGTTACTTTCGCACGGAATATATCCCCAAGAGCAAATTCTGAAGCAGGGTCTTCAACGTACCCGTTAGATATTTCTGAAACATGTAGTGTTCCATTGGTATCACCCGATATAGCTCTTTTTTTACCAACGACATGGATGACATCGGCTATAATCATACTAGAACGAACAGAGTTAACTTCAGCAAGAACAATGTCACCTTTTTTTATAAGAACTGGTGTGCTTGCTAAAGGTTTGACTCTTGCTTCTCTATTTTTATTGTCGACAAAGTATTTTCCGATCACAGCTGATCTTATTATTCCATCTTCTTCATAGGTTCCTTCTCCTGAAAGTAGTTCTTCAGAAGTTGAAACTTGTTCTCCTGGGAAAACTATTTTATCATTACTCATTTGTATTTAAACTCCATTATTTTTTGGGTTTATTTTGCATTATTTATTAGTTATTTAAACATTTTAGGCAAGCATAAAGCTGTTTTAAACCTTGTGGTTATTAAAAAAATGTAGGGACAAAGTTAAAATACCCGTTTTTTCATGAAAAAAAGTTATAAATACCTTTTCTGTTTTCGGTTTCCCCGTAATATACAGAAAAAACTGTATTTAGGCTAAAAAAAGTAATTCGTTGGTGTTAAAAAAACTATGGCACGAAAACCAGGTAGCATGTATCGTTATGTAAGAGGACAGCCCACTACACAAAAAAAATATATAGGTGGTATTCCAAATCCTCGTATTACACAGTTTGTACATGGAAACAAAAGAGATGATTTTGATTTAAAAATTTCATTGATAGCTGAAGAAAAATGTCAGATTAGACATAACTCTCTTGAATCTTCTCGTATAACAGCTAACCGTTTTCTTGAAAAAAAGATAGGGATAGCTAATTACAGATATAGAGTTTTAGTTTATCCTCATGTCGTTATACGTGAAAACAAACAAGCAACAGGAGCAGGAGCAGATCGTGTATCTCAAGGTATGCGTTCTTCATATGGTAAAAATGTTGGAACAGCTGCACGAGTTCAACCAGATCAGGTTATTATGACTGTTGAGACTAATGAAGCAAATCTGCATGATGCCAAAGAAGGACTTCGTAAAGCTAAGATGAAAGTTTGTACTCCTTGTGTTATTAAAGTTGAAGAAATCAAAAAGAAAAAACACTAAAAAAATAATTAATTTTTTTTAAAACATATATTTGAAAAAGAACGGGAACAACACAAGGAATAAAACAAATAATGATAACGCAATTGTTATCCTGTTTACTATTTTTTCTCTTTTTTCCTTAGATATATCGCCTTTAATTCTTTGAACGAAACTGTTTAATGCATCATTGAAAATATAGCCACCATCCATTGGAACTATAGGTAATATATTGAATATACCAACAGCTAGGTTTAACCATAACATCCAAAACAAAGCTGTAACAATTCCCCAAAAAACCGGTTCAGGGATTGATGCAAGAGGACCTTGGATAATATATGAATTTGTGAATGGTTCTGCTATTGGGTTGTAACCATTAATATAACCAAGGATAGGTAATGAATACAAATAAAGAAAACTAAGAGGGAAATTGTTAGTAAAAGGATTTTTTAATAATTCTAAATTATAATCTACATATACTATTCTATGGATGCCTGTGGTACCTTTTCCCTTATAATCTTTATCGCCAGAATAATCATATTCATCGGCTAATTTTATTTCTTTAGTAATTGGAGGAGCGTCTATATTATTCGTAAAAGAAATATTAATAGTATCATTAGCTTTTGTTCGATTTACAATATTTTCATAAATATCCCATCTTTCAGATTCATCTTCATATTTAGTTAAATCAGTTCCATTTATCGAGGTTACAATTGTTTTAGGTCTTATCCCTGCTTCATAAGCAGGTGAATCTTTTATCACCTCAATGACCTGAATTCCATCAACAGCTGGTTCTACCGCCGACATAAATACAAATGAGAAAAGAAGAATACATATTAACGCCACTACAAGGTTTGACATAGGACCAGCAACATAAACTCTCATCCTTTTTTTCCGCTGGGTTTCTTTTAGTTGCTCTTCATCTGGTTCACAAAAAGCACCTAATGGAACTATCAAATATAATAGTCCCAAGGATTTTACTTTTATTTTTCCAACTATAGAAAGTATGCCATGAGAAAACTCATGAACAACCATGGCAACCACTAGAGCAAAAATAATATAGAAAATATATTCAAAAGGCAGAATTGGATTCAAACCAGGAATTACTAACGCCATTTCTGGACTGAGTTTATCAATAGCCTCCTGTTGTGCTGGTGCAAGCTCAGTTGTTAAAAAATATGTTACATTGTAAACAAAAAGAACAACCATAATAACCATTAGAATAAGTGTAACTGCGATACCGATGTTTCCAAAGGTTTTCCAGAATCTTTTACGTCGAGCTAGACGTTTTAGAAAACCTATTCCTTTCTCGGTTCTAAGCATTAAAGCTGGACCCCAAAAAGTTATGTTATATTTTTTAAGGATTCCCCGGGTATGTAATATGAAAACAGTTGTTGCATAAGTAAGAATAATTCCAACTAATATCAGTAATATATCTATAAGAGTCATAATTTTTTACGCTGAAAGAAGCAAATACTGAAGGGTTTTATTAAAGTACCCATTTAAACAAAAAAAATTTACATGAAAACAATTTTGTGATTATTTAGTCTTTTTATTAAAAGCTCACACCATATAAGTTTCTTTTTTTTAATCTGTTTATCTTTGGTAAACGAGTATTTTCCAATTTTATTGTTAAAATCAAAACCAATCAAATATATTTTTTTTGCTTTAAAATGATCTGCAATATAAACTGCTCGGTCACCATCTGTGAAACCGCCATAATTAAAAAGATATTCAAAGTTTTTAGGATCAACTTGAGTAGTACCGATGACTTCACCTGTTAAACATGGAACTATTTCTTTTATTTTTTTAACATTATCTCCATGGGCATGAATAACAATTAGGCTTCCTTTTTCATTTGCTTTTATTTGATCCGATATTTTTCCATCTAAATCAGTAACTATAATATCTGGTACTATGTTTTCTTCAATTAGAGCAGTTGTTGCTCCATCAGCAGATATTTTTAGGCTCTTTTTAAAAAAAGATTTATTTTTATTTTCTTTTATACAATTTTTTAGAGTTGGCCCGGCTCCGAAAACAATAACTTCATTATTTTCTATTAAATTTTTAAGTTTTTTTTCTTTAGAGATTTTTTGTTTTTTAAGTATTTTATTTAGTATTTCTGCTGCTTTTTGATCTTTTTTGAAATTAAGATTGAAATCTTTTTTTATTTCCTTGTAGAAGGGTTCCCAGTTTTGATATAACATTTTGTTTTTTTTATAGCCGTTGTGTTTCTTTTTCTATTTCTATTTCTCTAGTTTCGGTTTCACGTAGATCCTTAATGTAGTGATATGTTACAGCTCCAACAAGGGCTATCATTATACCTGTTGCCGTATAACCCATGAAACTCATAGTAAAAAATGGGTTTGCATCAAATGTTTCTGGCCATTCCCGAAGTGCATTGTATAATGCGTTAAATACTGCTGATGAGATAAAACCAAATGTGAAAAGTGAAAATGGTGCCACCCAGTAATTCCAAGGTGTTTCTTTTTCTCTTACATATAAATCTACGACTCTTCCGAAAACTGCTATAAGGCCTGCTATGACTATACCCCATATCATGTTTCTAATAAAATATACTGCACGAATAAAGTAGACCGTCGAGTGATCTATCTGATTATATGCTATAAGACCATTCACTACCACTATTGCAATAGCAATCAATGAAGTATATAATGATAATCTTCCTGTTAGAAATCCTGATTTTATTTCATCCCAGATAAACGCAATGGTTCGCTCCCATCTAAAAACTCTAATTAATAGATAAAGACCAAGAGTTAATAATATTGCTCCGAAACCTGTTGAAGCCATATCTAAAAGAGCGAAAAAACCCCACACAATAAAAACCAGTGTTATTGGCAGTAGAAACTGTTTTTGTACTTTTTCATCATCAAGAATTTTTACAAAACGATAGTATTGATCTTCTAGCTGTTGACTTTGTTTAACTGAGACTCTTTTAACTGAGCTTATTTTTATTCTTGATTCAATTATTGGTAGAACATATTCATCTTCTGCACCATCACTAAGAAGTATTACTTGATCTGCTTGAGTTTCCTTTAAAACAGTTTCTATTTGTTGAGAAAGAATATCATCAGATTTCAAACCAACCTTGATATGCCCGCAGATAGTAGCTATTTCTACTTCTTTACCTTCCTTTTTAAGGTTTTTATATGTAGAGATTGCTGAAAAAATCGAGTTAAGATCTGAATCTTCTGGATCTGCCTCACCTAGTTTATTAGCGGCTTCAAGATTTTCTTTTAACCCGATAATTGGGCTTTTTACTTTTGCTTTTCTTCCAAAATCGTCGTCACGATCAACGTTTAAAACAAGTGTTTTCATACAAATTTTCAGTATTTATTATTAATAAATCTTGTCTTTAAGAATTTTACTGTATAAAAATAGTTTTTTATAGAAAAAAAGGAAGAATTATTTTTTATTTTTTTTAAGTATATGATGTGCTTGTTTTTTGTAAATATCCTCAAGTTCTGTGTTAACGTTTTCTAGTTTTCCGCCTTCTTTAAGAAAATGTTCAATGCCTTTGAGTGAGCCTTTCGTTCTACCCATAAGATTTCCTTGAGATGTATGCATGTCGACTGCATAATCAGGTATCTCGATATCCATCTCCTCTGGTTTTTTCTCATTCCAAATATAATCAACAACTGTTCGAAAATTATCTGTGATTCTTGATTTTTTTGCCCGGCACATTTTCAGTATTATGTAGGATAATATTATTTTCCAGCCAGAGTTATTGTTTTTCCATAGTTTTTCCATATCACGAATAGCAATAGATAACTGTAAAACTGCATCAGGATCACCGAGTCCTATATCTTCATATAGAATTACCCAAAGACGATTTCTGAGGCGACTAAAACCGCTTTTATGTTCTCCATTGTTTGATAATTCAATAGCCCAGTATAAAGCATCGTCTTCAATCCCTCGTCTAATCTGTTTTTGAAG
The DNA here is from genome assembly GCA_964391965.1 of uncultured Thermoplasmatales archaeon. GTDB lineage: Archaea > Thermoplasmatota > E2 > DHVEG-1 > DHVEG-1 > JAZKSG01. The sequence continues at coordinate 15,926 of CAYMOC010000039.1, forward strand.
AGCACTTACTACTTCATCATCATTGAATCCATGTTTGGTTTGATAATTAGCCATATTTTTTTACTCTCCCCCAATTTTTGTAGTTATAGTGGGCTCAGCCGGATTTGAACCGGCGACCTCCGCCATGTCAAGGCGACGTCATAACCACCTAG
>CAYMOC010000040.1:0-16006 GCA_964391965.1 uncultured Thermoplasmatales archaeon
GTTTTGTGTTTTCATCTTCTTCTTCGTTTTCAATGTTTGCTTCATTGTTTTCTTCTGTTGTATTTTTTGTTTGGTCAGAAGTTTCATTTTCATGATTTTGTTCTTTGTTTTTGTCTTTTTTTAATTTTAGTTTTATTCCTTTCGAATAAAAAAGACCAGAGAAATCATTTTCATTTACATTACAGATGTTCTCATTTTTTTCATCTTTTTTTTTATTTTCTGTATCAAAATATTTTGAAAATGAATTATCTGTTATATCTATTTCTTGTGAAAAAGCTGGTATTCCGTTGACGATATTTTTTTCTAATAATTGTTCAGGTTGTAGCTCTGTTGATACTGCTACTCTGCCGATTTGATCTCTAAACTCTATTGTTTCCTCTAAAGGTGATAACATTGATGTATTGATCGCTTGAGGTTGTTTTTCTATTTCTGATTCTGAAATAACTTGATCAACCTTATCGATCATTTCCATATGAAAATCAAAATCTTTTTCAATGTTGATTTCAGGAGTTATGTTTTTTTCTTGTTTTTGTTTTGAAAATGTATGAGGGTTAAAAACTATTTTTTTGTTTTTTAGAGAAGTTAATGAGTCAACTGATTTTTTTAAAAAACTAAATTTTTCATCAGAAATTTTTTTTTCTTTTTTCCTTTTAAACTGTGGCATCCTATCAATCACTCCACATCTATTTTCTTTTTCCTACTCAATACCACAAAAATTATATCTTTCGGCATCCCATCTCATTATTATTTTATAATATGTAAGCATTTGATTATTTAATAAATCTTTCTGTTAAATATAAACCAGGATAAATTTATTTTATTTTTTTGTATTTTTCTTCTGGTTCTGTTTCATCCATATCTATGACTTTTGCTAAGGTTAAACGTGTTTTTTCTTCATTGAATTCATAAGTGTAAACATGTGTTTGTTTTGTATTATTGTCTTTTATTTCTAGTATCATCTTGGAGGGTTCATTGTTTCTTATTGATCCTTTGCGAATATCAAAGGTTTTGTTTGTATTTTTAAAAAAACATGTTCCGTTTTTGTGAAAAATAAGTGTTGTGGTATTGTCTTCTGTTGAAATCCATTTCCCTATAAATTTGTCAAATTCTACTTCTTCTGGAGGTCTATTAACCTCGGTGTATAACAAATAAAATGTGGGTATTATAAGTATTAAGGCTACTGTAACTATGATTAACCCTATTTTTTTTCTACCTTTTTTTTGTTCTCTGATAAAAAAGGGCATATTGCCTTTTATCACAGCTGGATCTGATTGTTCAGGTTTTTTTATGGTTTCGTTTAAACCGATGTGTTGAACTAGTCTATAGTTGCAGTCTTTACACCATAATGCCTCATCCGGGTTTTTATGGTGGCATCTAGGACATATTTTTGTCATTAATTTTTCGCCGTCTCCTCAAACCACTTTTTGTTAGAAATATCTGTTTTTGATTATTTATTATTTGTTTAATATTTTTTCGGAATTTTATCAAATGATGTATTTTTCCAAACAAGTTTTAAATAAATTAAGAGAGCAGGTTAATTAAATGTTGCCAGTCATGTTTGAAAAAAAGCCGGAGTTTAAATATTTTTTCTGGGTTTATAAAAATATATGCATGTGCATATTCACCTGGAAAGAAAGCTTTTATAGCAAACAAGATATTGGTTATACATCCATAGAAATATTTAGATTAGGAGAGAATGGGATATGAAAGCAAATAGAAAATTTGTAGAAGAAAATGAAGCAGTGTCAGCTGTTATTGGTGTCATTTTGATGGTAGCGATAACTGTTGCGATAGCTGCTACAGTATATGTATATGTGACGCAGATGATGCCCGACGAGGGAAGTAGTTCACCTCAAATAACACTTTCGCAAAAAGGTAATGTTGAACAAAATGGTGGCCATTGGGTAAATTTCACTGTTCAAACAGCATCGACTTCAGCAAAATGGGACGATATGAAAATAATGGTAAATGAAACTGACTTAGATACACTAACTAAAACAACAGGTGCTCCTACAGCAACTGATGGTCAGGTGGGTTGTTGGTATGATGGGGATAACAAGCCGATAAAATCTGGAGATAAATTATATTGCTACTTTGATAATGCCGAAGATGATGTACTTATATCTGGCGATTGTGAAATAACAGTAATACATATACCAAGTAACTCAGCTATACTAACAAAAACAATATCTTAAAAATTGCTAGAAATTTGATATTCAAATGATAATGAATATCTCAATTTTTTTCTTTTTTTTTATTAAACTTTTTATTGTTGTTATTTATTAACTATTTTTGTATGAATGATATTATTCCATGGCTTGATGTTATACGTCTTGTAGTTGGAGTCGCTATTCTTGGTTATGCGTCTTATACTGATATAAAAACCCGGCGCGCTTCAAATATTCTTTGGGTTATAATGGGTATCATCGGAGCTGTTTTACTAGTTTTTCAAATGTATATCTATAGTGAATATAACATTGAAATGTTTGAACTAATGAAATTATACCTAATTTTTATTCCTTTTATGATAGGATTAGTATATGTTTTATTTCAGATGCGTCTGATCTTTGGAGGAGCTGATGCCAAGGCTTTGATGGCTCTCGCGGTTTTACTGCCGTTTCCTGTTTTAAACTGGATTCCAAATGGAACAGGTTTACCATCTCTTCCGATTTTTCAAGGAATGGTAGAAAATCCTCTACCATATTGCTGGGGTGTATTCATAAACGCATTATTTTTATTCCTGTTTATACCCATAGCTCTTTTAGTATACAACATTCTTAAAAAAAACATTGATTTCCCTCATGTCTTTCTGGGATACAAAATGAGTATAGAAAAAGCTAAAGAAGAATTCGTGTGGCCTATGGAACAAATAACAGAAAATGGTGAAAAAAAATTCGTGTACATGCCCAAAGAATTCGATGCCGAAGAAGAACTAGAAAAATTTGAAAACAAAGGATACAAAGAAGTATGGGTTACACCAAAGATACCATTTATGATACCTCTTCTTATAGGATACATTAGTGTTTTCGTATTCGGAAGCTTTCTTTCATACTTGATGGGAACAATAATGTAAGAAAAATTTGTTTACCAAAAGTCTTAAATAAATGGTATCAGTGTTAGTATTTTACAAAAAAAGACTTTGGAGAATTTAAAATAAAAATGGCTTCTTCTAATAACGACAAAAATGATGATAGAGACAAAAAAGATCCTTTCGATAAATACGGAATAGATGATGATTTCATAAAAGATTTCCTAAGCGATGAAAACATCCAAAAAGACATACAAAAGATGGCTGAAGAAATGATGAAAATGTTTTCAAACATACAACCCGGTAAACCCTATGTTCACGGTTTCAAAGTAGATGTCGGACCTGATGGAAAACCACAAATCAAAGACTTCGGAAACAAAACCACAAAAACACCAGACGGAGACGATATAATGTCAGATGAAATCGAACCACTAGCTGATGTTATAGAACACGATGATGAGATATATGTAACAGTTGAAATACCAGGTGTAGAAAAAAAAGATATCGATCTAAAAGCAACAAAAGACATCCTAGAAATACATGTAGACACACCAAAGAAAAAATATCACACAGATGTAGATCTACCCTGCGATGTAAAACCAAAAACAACCAAAGCAACATACAAAAATGGTATACTAGACGTTGTTTTAAAAAGAAAAAATATTAAGAAAAACGATGACGGCTATAGCGTAAACATCAAATAATCTTCAAATCATAACAATGGTTAAATAAAACAATCCTTTCTTCATTTTTTTTTGATAAAACAAGGGAAATTTTTTTAAATAAAAAACATGTTACTTAGTCTATAAAGGGTTAATAAATGGGATGCATACACGAAACCTTATTTGATAGTTTACATAAGAAAAAATTATTTTTTTATAACTTCTTAATAGGTGGTATGATATTTTGAAAAAAAATGATATTAAAAATTTTTTTAATAATCTAAAAAATAAAAAAATTCATCTAAATTTTAAAAACAATTATAAAAATATTAAAGAAGAAGAGTATAATCTGGATTGGATCAATCAAGATTTTGATGCCAAAATAGAACCCGATAAAACAGATTTAAAAGTTGAAAATATAATAGAAGAAAAACAACAAACTTCAAATCATAAAAATGAATTACAGATCTTTAGATTAGAAGATGCAATAAACCCTGATCTTAAACCTGTTGAAAACGTTGATGATTTAATTAATGAAATACTAAAAAAACGTAATGAAACAACTATCATTAAAGATCTTTTTAAACAAAACTTTAATTTTTTCAAATCCATAGTTAACCCCTATGAGTTTCTTCAAAAAAATTTAGATATGTTTAAAAAAACAAATAATGTAATGTTTTTTAGTTCCAATAAAACTTTTAACTCTTCTATCGGCGTACAAAAAAATAATATTTCTCTAACAGATGATTCCAAAAAACAGAAATCTTTTCAAAATTCTGATGAATTTGATACAAAAATAAATCCTGAAGTTTTAGAAAATGTTGAATCTTCAAGAACAAAAGATAAACCTAAAAAGAAAACATTTATGTCTACAAGTATAAAAGGTTTTGATTTACTTTTAGAAAAAGGTATACCCTCTGGTTCAAATATTATTGTAGCTGGTGGACCAGGTTGCGGTAAAACAATTTTTTGTCTTCAAACACTTTATAACAAAGCATCTGAAGGCAGAGATTGTGTTTTTCTTTCTATGGAGGAGAAACCTGAGCGTTTGAAGGATCATATGCTTGAGTTTGGTTTTAAAGTTGAAGAAATACGAAGAAGTGATAATGAAATTATATTGCGAGTTAATGGTAATGGTCGGATTTCTCTTAAAAGATTACAACCAATTCGTTTAGCAAGATCTATTGAGGCTTTACTAGAAAAAGCAAGTGGAAGACTCCCTGTTGATATTGATCTTGTTTTAGATTTTATTCCTGAGGGATTTGATGCCCACCTTCTGGTTCTAGACTCTATTTCTGCTATAGAAACAGCTTTTTCTGGAACAAAAAGACAATACAGAATATATATAGAACAACTTTTCCGTTATTTCGAAAGCTTGCATATTACTACCTTTTTGATAACAGAATCAATGGATGCTCCACATAAGTTTTCAAACACGGGTGTAGAAGAATTTTTAGCTGATGGTATATTCGTTTTTTATAACTTCCAGGGTGTTAAAAAAAGAACACGTGGTGTTGAAATATTTAAACTACGTGGTGCAGCTCATTCACAAAGAATTGTACCAATGGATATCACAAGTAATGGAATACGTATTTCACCTGATGACTCATGCAGCAGTCAAGCAAAAAGCTAAAATTTTTTTTATTTATATCTATCAATAGCTCTTTCTACACGTACTTTTACATCATCAATTTCAAAAGGTTTCTGAATAAAATCATCACCTAAAAAACGACCCTGGCTCTCTGTGAAATGATCTGTTTTAGCTGTTAAAAAAATCACGGGTATATTAGAAAACTTATCATTTTCTCTTATTTTCTCAAATGTTTCCATCCCATCAATACCGGGCATCATTATGTCAAGAAGAATTGCATCAGGATTAAAATCATTATTCAACAATTCTAAACATTCCTCTCCGCTTTCGGCTATAGTAACAGTATAACCCTCCCCTTCCTCTTCTAAAATACTTTTTATTGTCATTGTCACATCTGGGCTGTCGTCTACCACTAAAAGATTTACACTCATCCTTTTTTTCCTCCAAAAACAAATTTAATCATACTATTTTTCTTTTACATAATTTTTTCTTTCTTTTAAAATCTTATCTATCCTGTTTTTTAAATCCTCAACATCAAAAGGTTTAGTTATATAATCATCTGCTGAAAACCTCCCGAAACCCTTACTAAACGAATCAGTTTTAGCAGTAAGAAAAACAATCGGTATCTCACGCCAACATTCATTTTCTTTTAAGCGAGTGAAAACATTCCAACCATCAACGCCTGGCATCATAATATCCAAAAGAATCAAATCAGGTTTTAAACCATTACCCAATAAATCAAAAAACTCAACACCACTATTTGCACCAATTATCTCATACTCATCAGATATTTTATCTAAAACCTTAGTAACAGTTTCAATTAAATCAGGGTCATCATCTACAAGAATAATTTTTTGTTTATCTTTGTTTTTTTCGATTTCCTCAAGATTATTGATCGTGTAGAAAACATCTGATAAAGATTCACGGACTTCATTAACAAAATAAATATCTGATGTGGTATCTATGCATTGAAACGTTTTTTCTATCAAAGCCTTTAATGAACTATAAAATTCATATGAGTCCACAGTGTTTATTTCCTCAGAAACAGTTAATGAATTACCGCCTTCAGTATAACGATTTTCGTTAATTATAACATAATTGAAACAATCATACTCATCCCTCAGAACCATTATTGCTTTACTAATAGATACTGCTGCAAAACCTTTAGATGTACGTTTTCCAATCTTAGCAATTAAGACATCTAAAACATGCTGCATTATATACAACTGATTAAGATCCTTCATTTTTTATCAACCTCCAACAGATTACAAATTTTTTCTTTTAAATATTCTATATCAAAAGGTTTAGTTATATAATCATCAGCCGAGAAACCACCCATGCCTTTACTGAAAGAATCTGATTTAGCAGTAAGAAAAACAACAGGAATATTTTTCCAACAATTTCTTTCTTTTAAACGAGCAAAAACCTCCCATCCATTCAAACCAGGCATCATAATATCCAAAAGAATCAAATCAGGTTTTTCACCATGATTTAATAAATCAAAACATTCTTCTCCATTTTCTCCAGATAAAACCTCATATTTATCAGATATTTTTCTAATAACAATTTTCAAAGTCTCGATTAAATCAGGATCATCATCAACTATCAAAATCTTTTTTTTCACAACCCGATTTCTCCTTATAAATCCATTCTATCCTCTTCTGAAGACTTAATATTTTTAGGAATCGTAAAATAAAAAATACTTCCCTTTCCAATTCCTTCACTTTCAACCCATATACGTCCACCATGAATGTTAACGATCCTTTGACAAATAGATAACCCTAAACCATTGCTTTTAAAATCATGACGACTCTCATCTGCCTTATAAAACTCATTAAAAATCTTACCTAAATCCTCTTTTTTAATACCCATTCCCTCATCAGTTACTAAAAACTTTATTTCATCATCCAAAACTTCAGCATCAACAACAACTTTTCCTCCATCTGGAGAATACTTAATAGCATTACTAACAAGATTACAAACCAGTTCCTCAAAATGCATAATATCAGCTTCTATCAAAATATTTTTATCAACCTTGTTTACAAGCTTGATTCTATCAAAATTTTCAATACCACAACTCAAATTAAAAAAAACTCTTTCCACAAGCTGATAAGCATTAACTTCAGATGTTTCCAGATGAAAAGAAGTAGAATTTAACAGAGCAAGTTTTAAAGTTTTCTGAACCAAACTCTTCATATAATCAACATTTTTAATACATAAATCAAGATATTTTTGAGTTTTTTCATCTGTTTCTTTTTTCTTAATAACTGGAAGCAAGGAATTTAATGGAGTCAAAGGAGTTTTCAAATCATGACCTAATTGATTGATAAAATCATCTTTTTGCTCTAAAAGTTTTTTAATTCTTGCAGTTCTTTCTTTTACTTTCCTTTCAAGTTGATTATTAACAGAGAGCAACATGTCTTGAGCATCAAACAATTCTTCTTCTAATCTTTTATGATCGGTTATATCCATCATAGTTGTAAAAATACTATCAATTTTTTCTTCACTACTAAGATGAAAATAATCAGAGATTTCAAAAATTTTCTTCTCGCCATTTTTTGTTAAAAAAACTCTTTCATCTAATTCAGTGTAAACCTTTTTTTCAGATAACTTTTTTTCAAAAGAACGCATAGCGCTTTCTTTTTCACCCTGCGGCATAAAATCAAAGATGGATTTACCTATTACTTTTTCCTTATCATATCTAAGAATTTGACACCATTTCTCATTTACATCTGTTATAATCCCCTCAGAATTTAATGTATGATAAGGGGTCGGAGCTTTTTCATATAACTTCTGGAATTTTTCCCTAGATTTTTTTAAATCTTCTTCCATGCTTTTTCTCTTAGAAATGTCAACAAAAGAAGCCATCATACGCATTGGTTTATTATCTGCGTTCATTACAGTTGTTGCAGATAATTGAGTATAAAATGTTTCACTGTTTTTACGTTCAGCTTCAAGTTCCCCCATCCACCCTCCTTTTTTAATCAAAGCATCAATTAATTTTACAAATTGACCTTTTTCTTTCCAGAATTTAACAATAGGTTTACCAAGGACTTGCTCTTTGTCTTTATAACCCCATAGTTCAATGAATGAATCATTAACATAAGTGATATTGCCTGACATATCTGTAATTGCTATGGCGTTAATAGACGAATTAATAGCTTTATCTTTAATATTTAATTCTTCAACGGCCTGATTTCTCTCTGTAATATCTCTTACTACACCAATTGAACCAGTTATTTCTCCTTTTTCATTTTTTAAAACACTAACAGATATATCAACATCAACTGTTTCACCATTTTTTTTAAACATTTTTGTTTCCAGATGATGCTGCATACCTTTTTCTCTTACATTCTCCTCACGGATTTTTTGCCATTCTGACTCTGGATATAATTCTCTAACAGGTTTTTTTAATAAATCATTTTTACTCATATCAAGTAGTTTTTCGGTGTAACGATTCCATGAAACAATTTCTTCTTTTTCATTAGTCATCATTATTGCCACTGCACTGTTTTCAAAAATAGTTCTATATCTTTTCTCAGAAGCTCTTATTGTTTCTTCAGCTTTTTTTCGTTCTGTTATATCAGATATTAAAACTAGTAAAACAGGTTTGTCTTTAATTGAAAACAATGAACAGTTTATCTGTGTTGGAAAAACTTTTTTATCTTTATGTTTATTTTCTGATTCATAATTCAAACCACCTTTTGCAATTATTTCATCTTTTAAATCATCCCAATTAAAATCTTCAGAAAAAAGATCACTTATCGGCATCCTCCTTAGCTCTTTCATATCATAACCAAATAGATCGCAGGAATGCCAATTCGCTTCTAGAATCTCTCCATCTAAATCTAATATAAACGCAGATGCATTAATCTGTTCAAAAAGTGTTTTATATATATCATCATAGGATTTTGAAAAAAAAGTGTTCCCTTTAATTTTTACATTAGTGTTTTCTATATTGTCTTTAGTAAACTCAATTTCATTGTTTTCTAACATTTATTCATCCCAGATTTTATTCTAATTTTTTAAAAAATAAATAATGTTTTTTTATTTTTTTATTTTACTTTCTTCATTTTTAAGTTCATCAAGTCTTGATTCATATTCATGCCGTAGATTATCATATGTTGGTCGATTAATTGTACCTTTTTTATAGTATTTTTCAACTGCCTCCTTTTGAAGCTTCTGAATTTCTTTTATCTCTGTTTGAACATCTTCATAATGTTGCTTTGAGAAACGCTTTTGAACAAATTTTAGTACAAAAATTGAAACAATACAGGCTAAAAGCACAATAAAAATAGTCATTAAAGGTAAATCGGCTTTTTCTTTTTTTGAAGACGAAACAGGTTTATAAACAAATATACTTTCTTGAACCGAACCATAGTTACCATTTTCATCCAATGAAGTTATATTGATAAACCAATTCCCTATATCCTTATTTTCAACTGTATAATTTGTACCATATGTTCCTTCTTTTAGATATTGAAGAGTCAGATTCTGAGAAGGAAATGTTGCGTTGACTGTCGCATCTTCTACTGGAGTTCCATCTGGATAACTTAGTTTAACTTTAATTTCAAATGTATCCCCTTCATAAAACTCATTAGAATCAGGTTCAATAAGAGTCATGTTTAACATTACTGGTTCAACGATTATATATGTGTAGCTACCTCCAGAGTTAAAAGTACCTGAATTATTTTTAATACAATCCGCTGAAAGAAACCATGTACCAGTTGAACTATCATATGGGATTCTATATGTATTGTAATAGTAACCTGGGTTTTTCTCAGTTAAATTAATAACTTCTAAATTTGGTAATATACATCTAGTAGATGCATTTTCGATTGGAATTCCTTCTTCTGCATCATTATTCTTTTTCCCCCTTGTTGCATCAATTGAGATAGTAAATATATCTCCTCTGGTATATACTGTTCCTTCAGCTGGAGAAGTCCAGGTTGTTTTATAAATTACTATATCTGGAGGGATGGACACCTCGACGTTTTTACTAACTTTTGATGTTTCATTATTCTCATCTGTTATTTTTGCTGTGATTTTCCATTTTCCCTCTGAGCTCTCTGTTCCACCGGACGGAGGATCCCCGAAGGAAATATTGTATTGATATTCAAATGAATTATTATCAACTGATGTTGAAACCGTACGTTTCCAATCCCCGTTAACAAACTCAAAATCAATTACTATATCATCAGAAAAAATATTTCCATCAGATGTTGTTATATCACCAAATACATTAATTGTTTGATAATGTTCATAGCTCTCTTTATCAGTTGAAATATTAATTGAAACATTAGTTATACATATTTCGATGTTTACACTGTAAAGAACATTATTTCTTTCTGCTGTAAGGTTATAAATAAAAGCACCAATCTCAGCATCACTTGTTGATATGAATTCGACACTTGAAACGAAAGAAGGAATACCTGAATTATTAGAAATATTAACAGAAATTCCAGAGGGTTTCTCGTCATTTATCCATTTTCCCTCAATATTTACTAAATCTGTTGAATCAGATGTTTGGTTGATAAAAACACATGTAGTAACATTTTCACCAGCAAATAAATTTAAATCATTATCTGTAATTTCCAACGAAAAATTAAAATCTTCAGAAGCTTCTAACGCAGGAATCCTCACAAAAAATACCGAAAATAGAAACAAAATAATTATTATTTTCTTGCTTAAAAATTTTTTATTCATTCCCCTCTCTCTGATACTTTTATTAATAATCATCTCTCACTCGCCTTGTTGTTTTGTTTTAACTTTTTTTCTAGCATTCTTTTTTTCTTCGATAGGTTAGATAGTTTGCTTTCGTATTTGCTAAGCATTTTATCATAGTTTTCTCTTGTTATCTCTGCCTCTGAAAAATAAGCGATAGCTTTTTCTTTTTTTAGTTTTTCAAGCTGATTTGTTTCTATTTTGATGTTTTTTAGTTTGTTTTTTCTGTATTTTTTTAATCCTTCTCTACTGACTATTCCTGCTATTATTAGGGCGATTATTATTGTTATGTACCAGTATTTTATAAGAGGGTTTGGTGGTGTTTTTTCGGGTGGTTCATTTATTTTAAGATTTAGTGTTTTTGTTTGCGTGTTCCCATAGGCGTCTTGCATGTTTATCTGTAATGTCCAGTTTCCTAGATCTTCTTTGTTTGGTGTGTATGAAGAAGTGTATTCTCCATTGTTTTTTGTTGATTTGATAAATATTAATTGTTGCCCGTTTGGTGTGTAAGCAGTGATTTTTTCTTTAGTTACTGGTGTACCATCTGGGTAGGTTGCTGTTATTTTTATTTGTATGGTTTCCCCTATTGTTAGTTGATTTAGATTTTCCTCATCTATAACTATTATTATTTCTGCGGGTTGTATTTTTACAGTTATTTTTTTAAAACCTGTCTTGTATTCTCCATCTTCCCATTTTTCTGCTTTGATGTTAAACGTATACTCTCCAGTCATTGTATTATATTTGAATTTATGACTCGCCGAGTATTCCCCAGATGGAGATTCTGCTATAAAGGTTATTTTTTTTCCACTTGGTGCTATAGTTGTTACTGTTAAATCATCAATGTTGTTTCCATTTTTGTCTTTAATATTTAGGTAGAAATTTATTTCTTCTCCTCTACTGAATGTTTCTCCTTTAACCAGGTTTGTGATTTCAATATTATAGTTATCTTTTGTCTCTGGAATAGATACAGTTATGGTTATATTTCCGCCTTCAGCATCAGTTAATTTTGGTGTCCAAGTATTTCCTGTATTGCCATATTGATCGGTTGCATTTGCTGATATTATCCATTCCCCCATAGGTTTATCGAAAGGTATGTAATATTGTGTTTGATATTCCCCATCTGTAATATTTGTGGTAAAGTGAGTATTCCAGTTGTTTGCTTCAATTTGTATAGTTACAACTCCCTTAGCCACATCGTCTCCACTTGGATCTTTAACAACACCATTTAAATTCAAAAACTCCCCTTTTTCAAAATTAGTATCCTCTGATGAAGTAGAAATAGTTAATTTTTCAAAAAAAGTTTCAACATTAACAGCTCTTGTACTATAAGTACTACCAATATTACCGTTATTATCTTCTACACTTACATAAACTGTCCATGTTCCTCCAGGGTTATTTGATTCTATATAGTAATCTGTATCGTATTCTCCATTTGATATTGATGTCGAAAAACTTTTTGACCATTTGTCTGATGATAATTGAATTGTTACAGTTCCACCAGATACAATATTATTATCATAATCTCTTACAGTCCCTGAAAAATAGATTCTTTCTCCACGTTCATAAGAAGTTTTATCAGTTGCAACATTTAAAGTAAGATTAGTGTCAATGTTTACCTGGAAATACTTAGTTTTAGACAACCCTGATCCTGATGCTGTTACACTGTACACGAATCCACCTTGTTCTGCAATCGATGTCGTTGTAAAAGTTAATGTTGATTCAAAGGAGGGAGTTCCAGATTCTACATCAAGTTCAGCATACGCCCCGCTTGGGTCTGCCCCAATCCAACTCCCGGATAAAGAAACATCCTCTAAAGCTCCTAAATCAAAATCTACAGAAATTGTTGAAGTTTTTTCATCATCTCTTTTAAGAAAAATAGTCTGAGGATAGGCGTCCAAAGAAAAAAGCATACCTGAACTAGTTAAATTTGCATGCTCATATCTATTGAAACCCTCCCAGGTTCCTGTAAACCTACAATAATAAGTACCTGTAGTAGCATTTTCTCCTACCACAAAATCAACAAATGTTTCATTTGAGCCATTTACAGATAGAGATCCAAAACTAACTGTTACACCAGACGGAGCAGTTCCAATCCATTCATAAGATAAATTTACTTCCTCGTTTTCACTACCACTATATAACTTACTCACATTCAAAGTTACACTTTGAGTTTCTCCTTTAAGAAGCTGGAAAGTGTTAGAACTCAAGGTTAAAGAAAAATCAAAAACATTAAGTTGTCTTATTTCTGACCAACTTCCACTATTCCCTGAGTTATCCCATCCTCTTACCCTCCAGTAAACTATTCCTTCAACTGTTTGCTGAGAAAAATTTGATGAACTATTATAAAGAAGAGTAGGGGATGTAAAACCGGGATTGTCGTCAACCCACAATTCATAACTACAAATATTTGAAACTTCTGATGTATTCGTTTTATTATCATCAGCTGGATTCCAACTAAAAGTAACTTGGTTATTAGTTGTATTAAAGTTATCTACTGGAGAACTTAAAGAACTCGCATTCGGGCCTGTTTTATCATATATGAAACTGCCTAAATCTGATATGTTTTCATCATTAGAGTTATTAGCAACAACTTGCCAATACCATGTTCCCTCCTGAGATAGTTTCTTAGTTTCATTAACAGTATGTGTAGTGTTCGTTTTTCCAACTTTTATAACACTCCATGCATCTTCACTAGAGAAATCACTTTCATGATCAACATAAAGAGTGTAATTATCAGTATTATCACACTCGCTCCATGAAAATATTGGTTTGTCATTGTTTGTAAAATTATTACCATTAACTGAATCAAGAACAGGTTTCTCAGGTGTAGCAACTTCTTCACAACCAAGAGTGAAAAATACATCAGAATTATAAACTGTATTATAACAAGTTCTAATCCAATCATCACTTCTTGGAATTTTTGAAATTCTGAATTCGTCTATAATACCATCAAGATGTTCAGATCCCCATACTTCATTATCTCCAAGTCGGACAGGGTCATTGTTTTGATCAGCACCTCCTGGGTTTGCGTGAGTAGCATAACTGCATTCATCTCCATCTTTTAGTACATCAAGATATCCATCATCGCCCAGTCTACCGACAACGTAATTCCATTCTCCAGAGTTAAAAAGAAAATCAGTAACCGTTGTTTCACCGGTATCATAACCTGTCCTTAGATGAACTTCCATCTCACTATGATCGCCGTTATCATCAAAAGGAAGATACCAGTTAAAAACATCATTTGAACTTCCTTTTGCTGTAATTGTCTGCCAATCCATTACATTTTCAATATTTACCCATGACTCTATTGTAAACAAATCTATATCCAAGGTAGAATCATCAGGAATTTCAATATAATCAGAATCACTTCTTTCAAAATCTGGAGCAAAACCAATTATCCCGTTAGTAGATCTTGAATCCACATTTATACTCCCTAAAGGAGCATCATTGCTATTTAAAGTAGAATCTAAGTAATCTCCACTAGTTTCACTAAAATGCATAACTAAAACATAGTTATCATCCCAAACAGCTGTCGGGTTTTCTTGATTATCGCACATACTGTTACTATAATACATATAAATCTCTGTATCTTCACTTGAATCAAGATTTGTAACATTTACCCATGCAACAAGCTCACCAGTACCATTATCATATTTTTCAATCTCATGATTTAATTGAATGCCGGCGTTATCTGTAAAAGCAATATCATCACCATTACTTTGAGCCTTAGTTGATAAATCCTCATCTGTAATACTTATTAAGACAGGAAAATTTGTAAGATCATCTGAAACTTGGCTACTATTTATTGTTATTTTTTTACGATAACTCCAATCTGTGTCCCACCATGGATCGACTATTGGATCAAACCATGAAACAATTGAGGAAGAATTGAATCCAGATTTTGAATAAGCAATAATTTCTGTTTGGTATTCTTTGACTTTGGTATTATGTACAATCCATTTGCCTTCCCATATACCAAATTTTTTTGTTCCAGATATTAATTTTAAATCAATTATGTCATATCCTTTCTCATGCTCTATTTTTGCTTGAACTTTTTCTAATCCAAAGATATCTAAAATTTTTGCAGAAAAAGTTAATGTATCCCCAGGATAAACTTTATAAGGATCTGCTGAAGAATTAATAATATGAGGAGAAACAAACTTATCGCTAGATGAAAAAAAGATGTTTCCACCAGAACCAGTTTCAATTAAAGTTAAATTTAGTGCTAATAGAGCAAAAACTAACACTACCAGTATCAGTAAGCTACGATTTACACTAACAAACGTGTTTTTTCGCATCCCTTTTCCGTGTATCCCTTTAAAGTTTGTTTGTTAAAACAAATCCTTTACGCCTATAAATATTTTATTATATCTTACTAATTAATGATAAAAATGGGCTTAGCCGGATTTGAACCGGCGACCTCCGCCATGTGAAGGCGACGTCATAACCAACTAGACCACAAGCCCAACAATAATTTACTTGTTCATTTTTTTCATCGTAAGTAAATAACCTTTAAAAAAGGTTTTTTATCAGGTTTTTTTATAAAGAAAAGTTTTATCAATATAAACCTACTTATACAATAAAAACCTGTTAACATTTATATTTAAAGAAAATATTTATAATTCTATGTGGGAGGCTTTGAAAAACATATGGGTTTATTTGATATATTTAGCAAATCTGAATCAAAAAAACAACATGAAGAAAAAAAAGACGATAATCTAATTGTTTCTGATTTTGTAGAATTAGAAAGCCAGGAAACCTGTGAAGAAACAAAATCTGAAGAAATTTTTGAAAACAAAGAAAAAACCTGTAATGAAACTCAAACAGATGATGAAACACTTACTAGTTATCATGATAGTTTAGAAACACAAAAACCAGTAAAAAAACAAAAAAACATTGCGACAAGAGAATCATATAAGGATCAAAACATCTGGCGTGATGTAGAATCTATAGAAGAAAAAGTAGATAATCTTCATGTTGATAGAGCAGTAAGAAAAAGAT
>CAYMOC010000041.1:0-15747 GCA_964391965.1 uncultured Thermoplasmatales archaeon
AAAAAGTTCTAAGAAATTGAATCACTCATTCAATTACGGGATGAAGCCCAAAAAAGAACAAATGCTTTTTATTATATCTGATGAATTAAGAAATAATACAGATGAGACTCTTAATAAAGTTTTAACTTTTTTAAATGTTGATACAAACTTTAATTTTAAAAAAATAAAAACTAAGCAGGGGAAAATACCTAATAGTGTTATTTTAGCAAGGTTAAGTAAGACTCGTTTTTGTCGAAAAGTTAAACCTATTAAGTATTTAATCAAAAAAATCAACATTAGAAAAAAATATCCGCCAATGTCCAAAAAAACTCGCAAAAAGCTAGAAAAATATTATGAAAAACCTAACAAAAAACTAGAAGAATTAATTGATATCAAAGTTAGAAAGATATGGTATTGACCGATCATAAAAAGAAAAATCTAGTAGATATTCTTTACAAGACGCCTGTATTTTTCAACCAGTCTCCAAAAAAATTAGGGGAAACCTAAAAGAATTCTAATATCGAAAAACTCACAGAAAATACTTTCAATTCCCATTTATCCAGAATTAACAGAAACACAGCAATGATATGTTATCGAGCATATCAAAAAAAATTTATGAAAGACGAAATTAAAACATGGTTTTTATAGAGAAATAATAAGAATTATGTTTTTATGTTATAAAAAATTTAAAGATATTAAGATATGCATTTTTCCATCATTTTTTTCTTTGTTCTTTCTAAAAATCAATATTGTTTTATAATTCAGTATTAATTACCTCTGCTTGTTATGAAAATTTTAATGTTACTTGCTAATTCATTTACCCATTATCATAGAGTGTACAATGCAGCAAAATCCTTAGTTGATTCAGGCCATCAGGTAACTGTTCTTGCGAGGGTAACAAAGTTATGTATCCTGAAAATGAGGTAATTGATGGGGTAAATGTAGTTAGAAGATATATTACTAAGTTAATGGAAACGATTGAGTATAAGTTATTATGTTGTAATTATTGAATGGTGGAATAAATGGGATTAGATGGTATTTTTGATTTTGATGATGAGGTTATGAAACATGATTTTGTTATGAAGGATGTTGATTTGTTAATTTGGCCTTTGATTAGATCTCCTGTATTAGGAAAAATACGAAAACTGATTACGAATTCTTCTAAGGCTCATGCTAAACAGTCAATGATTTCGGTAAGAAACATTAAATATATTTTTGATACGTTTTTGTATCCTTCTCATCGATTTAATGATAATTTTGATATTATTTTTTATACTAAAGCCCGGGGTCGATTAAATAACAAAAATTTCAATTTTTATTGTGATTATTTTTCTTCTTTAACTAATAATAAATCACTAGTGATTGATAACGCTTTTAACGGCAGATATTTTATTCCTGATGATACAACTGATTTTGCAACTCGTGATTATGTTAATCTGATGGCTTTTTTGTTTCGTCCTTTGAAAAAAATTTTTTCAAGACAAAGAAATGAGAGTATTGAGTGTTTTATTGATTTTTTGAAAACTAAAAATGTTTTTGAAGATAAATTTATTTTTTATATTAAAGATTATTTGTACAAGTTTTATTATGATTATCCATATAAAAGATCGTATTATTCCAAGTTGTTTAGGAAACTTAATCCAAAAATAATTTTTGTTCAAACTGCTGCATACGGGAAAAGAAATGCTATATTGGTTAAAACCGCTAAAGAACAAGGTGTTGTTACTGGTGAATTTCAACATGGAACTATTTCTAAAGGCCATTTGGCCTATAATTATGGAAAAAGTGTTTTGGAGAGCAATGCTTATCAAGAGTATTTTCCGGATTATGTGTTAACATTTGGTAATTATTGGAACGAGCAGATGAATATTCCTGGTGAACCTGTTACTATTGGTGCTCCACATTTTTATAAAAGTATCGAAAAATATGAACATATAAAAGAAAAGAAGAACACGGTCTTAGTTGTTTCACAGGGAACAATGACAAAAGAATTTGTTCGTATTGCAAAGTATTTGGCTGAAAAGTTACCACGATATAGGATAGTTTTTAAGTTGCATCCGGGGGAGGTTTCTTTCGAAGAACGTTACAAAACACTATATAGATATGATAACGTAATAATTGCTAAATCCGGCGATATTTACAAATATATTGCTGAATGTGAACATATTGTTGCCTGTTATTCAACTACAGTTTTTGAGGCAATGGGATTTAACAAAAAGATATATGTTTTGGATAATGAACAATCGAGGATCTATATTCCAGAAGATGTTGGTATTAGATTCAAAGAAAATAAGGAACTTGAAGAATTGATTAAGAATAATGATGAACAAGGATCTAATTATGATTTAGAATATTATTTTAATCCTAATTGGAAGAAAAATTATGAAAAGTTTTTAGAAGAAACTGTTGATATCAGATAAATAAAACCTAGGTTGAAATCTTTTGTTTTAATATTAGAGCCGTGTTATGAAAACAAAAAAAAGAGAATAAGCATTAGGGTTTAAAAAAAAAGTCATAAAGGAAACATGGATGATATTAGATGGAAAAGGATATTGATTTCAAGATTATCGCAATCATTCCTGCCCGCGGGGGTAGTAAGGGCATTCCTAGAAAAAATATTAGTTTGTTAAATGATAAGCCCTTGATTGCTTACAGTATTGATACTGTACTTAAATCGAAATATTTTGATAGAGTGTTTGTTTCTACAGATGATGATGAAATAGCTGAAATTGCAATGTTGTATGGTGCTGAGGTTGTTGAAAGACCTCAAGATTTAGCTGGGGATAAAGTTTCTTTGGATCCTGTTATTTTTCATGCAGTTAACCAGCTTGAAAAAGAGGGAAAAACAAGATATGATTATGTATGCACTATTCAGCCGACATGTCCATTACTTTCTACTGATTCATTAAATGAAGCAATAGAAATAATGTATGATGAGAAACATGATACCTTACTAAGTGTGGTTGACGAAACCCATTTATATTGGACAAAAAAGGATTTGGAAAATATTCCATTATATGGTTCCAGGAAAAATCGTCAATATCTTGACAGTATTTACAAGGAAACAGGTGGTATAGTTATTTCAAAAAGGGAGGTTGTTAATGCTGATTCTCGTTTTGGAAAAGATATTTTTTTATTTGAGTTGCCTAAAAATGAAAGTGTTGATATTGATAACTATGAAGATTGGTGGATTGCTGAAAATCTTCTGAAGAAGAAAAAAATTGTGTTTAGGGTTGATGGTGATAGGAATATTGGACTGGGGCATGTGTATAGAACAATAACTTTAGCGAAAAGAATGGCGTTTAACCATGATATTTATTTTGTAATGGATGAAAAAAAGAAAATGGGTATTGAAAAAGTGTCAGAATATCATTTTGATATTCGTTTGTTTTCTGATGAAAAACACGTAAAGGAGATAATAAGTGATATAAATCCAGATGTTGTGGTTAATGATATTTTAGATACTGAAAAAGAGTATGTAAAATTCTTGAAAAATAAGGGATGTTCTGTGGTTAATTTTGAAGATATGGGCGAGGGTGCAGAAGAGGCAGATGTTGTAATTAACGCACTTTATGAGAATAGTTATCCTCCAGAAAATCATTTTTATGGATATAAATATATTTGTCTTAGAGATGAGTTTTATATTTTTCCGAAAAAAACAGTGAAGGAAGATGTTGACCGGATTTTGATCACGTTTGGTGGGACTGATCCAAATAATTTAACGATGAAAACATTGAAAGCAGTTGAGGAACTTGATAGTAAGGACATTAATTTTAATGTTATTCTTGGTTTGGGTTGTTCAGAAAAAAAGAGTATTAATAAATATATTTCTCATCTTATTAAAAAAGGGTTTTCAATTAGTTTAAAGGAAAATGTTTCAATGATGGCAAAGGAGATGTATGATGCTGATATTGTGATTACTTCAAATGGACGTACAGTTTATGAAGTATCTAGTGTAGGAACGCCTTGTATTTCTATTGCACAAAATGAACGGGAAGTTATGCATTTGTTTGTTCATAATTCAAAGTCAATAAGGTATCTTGGTATGGCTCATACGTTAAAAATGGATAGACTTAAAAAAGAAATATTAGATTTAATCAACGATTACAGTCTTAGGAAAGAAATGAGTCAGAAATTGTTGAGTTTTGATTTACAAGGTGGAATTGATAGAGTAATCGATTTGATATTAAAATGTTAAAGAGTTGAAAAAAAATGAGTGATCACAATCGTGTTTTTGATAAATCGTATATTATTGCTGAAATTGGTGTTAATTATTATGATATAGCAAAAAAAGAAAATATGTCATTGTTAGATGCTGCTAAATTAATGATTGATAAGGCTAAGGAAGGGAGTGCTGATGCTGTTAAATTTCAATCATATAAGGCAGAGTCATTAGCATCTAAAGAGTCTCCTGCTTATTGGGATACTAAGGAAGAGCCTACTTTGACTCAGTTTAAACTTTTTAAAAAGTTTGATAAATTTGGACCGGTAGAGTATAAGGAGTTAGCAGAGTATTGTAATAAGTTGGATATAGATTTTTTGTCTACTCCGTTTGATTTTGAATCAGTAGATTATTTAGATGAGTTGGTTAAATATTTCAAGGTTGCTAGTGCCGACATTACAAATCATCCTCTTTTGGAAAAAATTGCAGAAAAAGGTAAACCGATACTTCTTTCTACTGGTGCATCGACAATAGATGAAATAAATGATGCAATTCAGGTTATTAAGAATATTAATGATAGTTTAGATATTGTGTTAATGCATTGTGTTCTTTCCTATCCTACTAAAAATATTGATGCTAATTTGAAAAGAATTACTCATCTTAAAAATAATTTTAAAGGTTTTGAAATTGGTTACTCGGATCATACAAGGCCTGATGAACATATGGTTATTTTGTCTGCAGCTTTTGTTATTGGTGCAAAAGTTATTGAAAAACATTTCACACTTGATAAAACACTTCGGGGTAATGATCATTATCATGCCATGGATTTAGAGGATTTAAAAAAAGTTAGAGGTAACCTTTCTGTTTTAGAGGATGCTTTGTCAAAAGATGAAAAAGATTTTCTCAACGTTGAAGAAAATTCTAGAAAAAATGCAAGAAGAAGCATCGTTGCAAAAAGAGATATTAAAAAAGGAGAGATAATAAAAAAAGAAGATGTAACTTTTAAAAGGCCAGGGGCAGGAATAAGCCCAACAGAATATTATAAAGTTTTAGGTAAAAAAACAAATAAAAAATTAAAAGCAGATGATATTCTAAAAATAGAGTATTTAGAATGAAAAAAATAATTAATATGAGTCATAAAATGAGTGTAATTAGGGAAAATACTGGAATTTTTAAAGAAAAGTCAGAAAATAAAGTTGATAAAGATGAGGCATTGAAATGGGAAATGATCTAAGTTACTACTCAATTGGGCCAACTAATATATCTATAAGAGGCAATAATCAATTGTCAAGTTTAATAAAGGAAGAATTTGAACCTATAAATGTAAGTAATTTGAAAAAAAAAGATATAGATTTATCAATTACTATTTTGGATCCGGCAGAAAAAATTACATTTTCTCCTAAATATTATTCAGGGAATTGGTGTTTCAATGAAAGGAATATAATGCTGAGAGGTAATCGATATGATTATTTAATTGAAAATCTGTTTGAGTTTAATAAAAAAACAAATCTTTATATTTCTTATGGTAAAAAAGAAAAAGACTTATTTAGAAAATTGGATGTTTTAACAACATTTATTAATCGAGATTTCAATAATACAATGGAAAGAATTAAAACTAGCGTGATGTCTTATTCGTTATTTTGGTATGTCTTTCATATTGTATTGTTAAAGAAGAGAGCAGCTTTTTTACATTCTGGCATATTAGACTGTGATGATAAAGGTGTAATTTTTACTGGAACAGGAGGGTGCGGAAAAACTAGTTTGACATTTAAACTGTTAGAAAATTACAAATTTAAATTTTTATCTGAGGACTTTGGAGTCGTTAATTCCGAAGGAAAAGCATTTTTCAATCCTAAGTTTATGGCGATATATGGGACTGATGTCAACTATGGACAGAAGGATTTAGTTAATTTTGTAGATAAAAAAATGAATTTTGTAGATACTCTTCAGTGGAAAACCTATCAATATTTCGGTAAAAATCCCCGAAGAAAAATATCGCCAAATGAGATCTTGTCTGCCCGTCGTATAAGCAAATCAACAGAAATTAAATTTGCTTATTATCTTTCACGATATGATGGAGACAAAATAAAATTAAAAAACAGTAAAAATGAAGAATTTGTAGAACGTTGTTCAAATGCTGCCTTTAGAGAACTCAAGCAACTTTATGAGATGTTAACTCAGATAAAAGCAGTTTCATTTAAAGAAAATGATTTTCCTACACTAGATATCTTAAAAGAGAAAACAAGAAAAATTTACAGAGATGCTTTTGATAATGCCGAAAAAAAAATCATTTTTGTTCCAAAAAAAGCATCCCCTCAGGATATAATAGAGTTTATAGGCATTGAGGACAAAATATGAATAAAAAGAAACTACCGCTTCAACTTGTTGATGATTTAAGTAAGCTAAAATTAGATCCAATTGAAATTTATTTTTCAAATGAAAGAAAAGGAAGGTTTACTCTATTGGTAAAAAACATAGATTCTCTTCAAGTTTTAAAATGGAATAAAACACATGGCTTTAATGAGCATTTTATAAAGTTAAATAAGGAAATAAATTTTTATAGGAAAAACAAAAATGAACAGTTCCTTCCCAAATTAATTTATTATGAAAATCATTTTCTACTGATAGAACATTTTGATTCAAATAATTTAAGAAAGTGGATTATAGAATATATTTCATCTAAAAAAAAATTTGAAAATGCCAAGGGGATAAATGTAGAATTTAAAAAAGTGATTGAAAATTATTTTGTTGCGCTATCATCATTAAAGAAGCTTGGTATTGCTTCAAAAGAAAAAAAAATTAACATAGAACGATATGTAACGAGGTATTTTAGTAAATTATTCAAAAGTGGCCCTATGAACACTTCCAGACCCCCGATAGAAGAAAGACTATCAAGATCCTATTTTTTTGTCTTTTATCCTTTATTAAAAAAGAGAGCGGGAAAAATTGAAGAAAAAATAAATGAAAATAATTTAACTCTAAGTAAGGGCATCATTCATGGAGACTTACATTTAAATAATATTTTAGTTCAAAAAGAGAAGGCAGATATTAAAATAATTGATTGGGAAAATATTTCATATAATTATACTTTATTTGATTTATGCTATAGTTTTGTGATGCTTTATTTTTTATTATATGGCTTCGAAGAACATCAGAGATACTTATTTACCAAATTTAAAACATATGTTAAAAAAAATTATCCTGTTGAAAGGGAAATAATATTTGAAATTTTAAATTTATATTATAATGCTATTCTTACAAATAGAAAATTTGGTAACTACAATTTGTCCTTTTTACATTTTATTAAGTATATTTTCCTTCTCCCGTTTAATATATCGCACTTTAAGAATTAAATACGCTCTAATATTAATGGGTTCTTCTGCAAATTTAACTAAGTAAGTCTACTGATTTGTTCCAGATGGGATTTAATGAGGGAAATTGGCCTAATATTATCTTCACAAATTTGAAATATCGATAGGTATAGCAATCAGAATGAAGGGCTCGCTCATTTCATATATTAATGGTTAAATTATTAATTGAATCGGTGGTAAAACAACAGTTTCTCAAAGAAATTACATCAACCAAAACAGATAAGAGCCTTATTTTTAAGTAATAGAAAAACAGCCATTATTATTTCAGAAGATTAATAAAATTTTTTGTACCAATCAAATGTTTTTTTCAAACCTTCCATAAAATTATTTTTAAAGCAAAAACCAAGGTTTTTTAACTTAGAACTATCAGCAAAGGAAAATTTTACTTCACCCTCTCTTTTGTCTACATAATTTACGTTTACGTTCATTCCAGAGATTTCTTGTAAAACCGATGCTAAATCATTAATTGAAAGTCCTCTGCCGATACCAACGTTATATACTCCAACTGCATCATTTTCAGCCATAAACAGATTAGCCCTAATTACATCATCTATGAACACAAAATCTCTTGTCTGTTTTCCGTCACCAAATATTGATAATGGTTTACTTTCCAATAATTTCTTTATAAAAATTGGGATGACTGCAGCATAATCTCCCATTGGATCTTGTCGTGGACCATACACATTAAAATATCTGAGAGAAACAATAGGCAAACCATAATTTTTAGTGAAAATATCAGCATAATATTCGCCAGCAAGCTTGCTTATTGCATATGGGGAAACAGGATTAACAGCAGTTTCTTCTTTCAGTGGCAGCTCATCAGGGTTACCATAAATAGCACAAGATGATGCCCACACTACTTTCCGTACATTATTTTCACTTGCAGCACGAAAAACATTGACTGTTCCATCAATATTTACTTTGTTTGTTTTAATTGGATTATCAAAACTTTGAGGAACACTAGCAATAGCTGCTTCATGAAATATTATATCTATATTTTTAAAAGTTTTTTTTAGAAAGCTGTAATCAGTTATAGATTTATTAACAAATTTAATTTTGTTTTTATTAACAAGATTTTGGATGTTTTCAGTTTTACCTGAAGACAAATCATCAATCACTATAACATCATTATTTTTAGATAATCTATGTGCCAGGTTAGATCCGATAAATCCAGCGCCACCAGTTATTACAATTTTTTTATTAGTTAATTCCAAAAGCTGATACCTCCAATTCCTTTTTTATTGAAAATATGAGAAGTGTGAAAAAGATTTAAACATTTTCCTTTGTGAAAACAGATGAGGGTTTCATTTTTTAGCCTAAAATTTTTGTAGTTGATCAATATATCGCTTATTCGAATTGGATGAATCTTTATGGAAAAACAAAAGAGTAATAGTTCTATTAATATTCTTGTTTTTATAAATAGTTCATACGGAGAAATAGATTGGATATTACCCGTTTGTTCTTACATCAAAAGAAATTTTCCGAATGTTAGAATATATGCCTTTTTCAATTCATTTGATTCAGATGAAATCATGAAGGGGAATACTTTTCTATATGATCTTTTTGTAAGAAATGTTGATGAAATCTATCAGTTTAAGGATTTTACTTCATCTTTTATTTCAACTTTCGTAGAATTATCTAAAAACATCCTCAATCACCAAAAATGCCCGATATTAATTAAAAGAGTAGTTGGAAGATCAATAAAATATTTTATTGATTTGCTGAAAAATATACATTACAAAAAAATTGTGCATATAACTAAACCAGACATTTTGCTAAAAGACACGTCAAATGATACCGGCGTGCGCAGGAAAATAGTTGAAATTGTGAAAGAAAATGGAGGTAGGGATATCATGTTTCATCATGCCTCAAACCTATTATTTTTCAAACCTCCTAATAAATGGAAAAATAAATTTGCTGACGATATTTTATGCAATACAAAATCGATGGCAGATCACTTTTCAGATGGTAATGAAATATCTAAGAATAAAAAACATATTGTTGGTATTCCACGATATGATAAATGGTGGATTAAATACTTAACCAAAGAGGGGAAAGATTTTTCACATGAAAGATATAATTTACTATCTGATAAAACTGTGTTTTTGGTATATACATATGGAGGGCGTTCTAAACATAAAGAATACCCATTCGGTTTCTCTAAAGAGGCCGCGGTAAAAAGGCTTATAGATATTATTGAAGTACTCTCTTCTTTTGATAATTCATTGATAATATTAAAACCTCATCCTCGGCAAGATACAGAAAAACTAAAAAATATTATCAAAAAGCATGATTACAAAAATTGTATAATTGATCATTCGCATCCGATATGTCTTTCATCTATAGCTGATGCAATAATAGCAATGAATGACTCAAGCACAATTCTAGATTCCCTCTCAGTTGAAAAAGTAACTATTCGTTTTTTAAAAAATAAAGAAAGACGAAGTGGAGGAGAAATTGAAAAATTTGATTTGAGCCCATTTGCTACAAATCGTAAAGAACTAAAAAATCTAGTAGAAAAAAATTTAGATAATAAAAATAATTTTACGTTAAAATATGTTAAGAATTTTAACAAAATTATATCATCCACAAAAGAAGGGGCAACAAAAAAAGCAATTGAGGTTATCCTACAGGATGTATAATTAGAGGAAAATGATGGTTTAGTCTTTATTAACATCATTTCGTTTTAGCCTTATTTTCAAAAAATCCAGTTTTTTGTAAAGTATATTTAACAGATGATTTAACCGGAATTTTTATCAGCATTCATAAGATAACGTGATTTCGTAATATTTGTAATTCATTGCTATCAAAAAGTAATACCAAAGGGCGGATATTATGGAAAAAGTGATTTATATCGTACATTGTATTGATACTGAAGGTCCATTATTTGAGTCGTTGGAGGATACTTTTAATCGTGTTGAAGATGTTTTTAGAGTTAAACTCAATGCTACTCATCAAAATTTGAAGAAATTGCAGAATGGAAGTATTGACTTAGCAGGTCAGGAAAATGCGGTTGCAAAAATGGATGAAAAAACAGTTGGGTTGAATCAAAAAAAACAAAAAAATTAGGTGTGATAATGATGAAAATTGGGTTTTTAATTACGGCACGGTTGAAATCTTCTCGGTTGCCGTTTAAAGTGTTAATGGATTTGAATGGAAAAACAGTGATTGAACGTATTATTGATCGAGCTAAAAGGATTCAGGATATTTCTGAGATTGTTGTTTGCACATCAGTTAATCCACAGGATAAACCTCTTGTTGATTTGGCTAAAAAAAATGATGTGTATTATTTTAATGGTAGTGAGGAAGATGTTTTGAAGCGTTTGTTAGATGCTGCTCATTTTTTTGATTTGGATTATTTTATTGGAATAACTGCTGATAACCCATTATTTACTATTCATTATTCTAATCGTATTGTTGATGTTCTTAAACGGAAGCATCCTGATTATGTAAAACTAAAAGGCCTTCCATTTGGTACAGCTACCTATGGATTAAAGGTGAAGGCACTTGAAGTTATTTGTAAAATTAAAACAATTGTTGATACGGAAATTTGGGGATCATTAGTTGATAGACCGGATGTTTTTAATGTTGAAACGATAAAAGTGGATGATGTTTTGAATCATCCTAAGTATCGTTTGACACTTGATTATATCAAAGATTATCAATTGATTAATCATATCTATTCAAATGTTAGTTTTAACAAAGTGGTTAATCTTTACAACCTTATTGAGTATCTTAATGAAAATCCGGATATCGCTAACGTTAATTCTGATTGTGTTCAGAAAAAAATTGATGAAGACCTTAAAAGGGAAATCGACAGAACATATAAACAAAACATAAAAAAAATCAAGGAAATAAAACAAGAACTTATGTGATGGGCTGATACATGAGGAAAAAAATATTAATTACTGGTCAGAGAAGAAGTGGAACGACATTTCTTGCTAATTTTTTGAATGCTCAAAAAAAATTTTTGGTTAAACGAGATTTTCTTGGAACGATATTTGGTGAATCAAAAAAATTAAAAATAGACTCTTTTAAGGATGAATTATCCAATAGGGAAAAAAATGTGTTATTATCTAATTTAAGAGCAGAATTCATGTCTGCAGGTGAAAATGTTGATGATATTCCGAAAAAGCAAGATTTTTCAAATTTATTCATTCTTTTTGAAAAAACATTAGATAAACTGAATAAAAAAAATGATAAAATTGTAGGCGTTAAACGTACTGGACAGGGATATTGGATTGATGATTTGTTAGAATCAACAGATATTCATGTTATTTATATGTATAGGGATATTAGAGACGTATTATTGTCCTCCAAAAATCGATTTAGTGATTATACAACTATATCGTACTTGATTAGTTGGAATGAGAGAATGAAACAAGTAATTGATATAAAACATGAGAGATTATTAAAAGTTAAATTCGAAGAATTAATATTAAATCCAGATAATACAATTGAAAAAATATCAGATTTTATTGGAGAAGAAATAACAAAGGACATAAATTTTGCTAAAGATAGGACTGGCTTAAAGTTTATTGATAACTCTTCATTTCATGATATAAACAAACTGTTTGATAAAAGAGCCGTTAATAGATGGAAGGACTACCCAGATAGTAAAGAGGTAAGATATTCTGAGATTTTAATTCCAGAGTTCTTAGAAAAATTGGGATACGCGATAAAAGGAGAGTATAATTTTAATGAAATTATTAATGCATATAAAGAATTTTATATAAAAAAATCTCTAATGTTTACAGGTAAAATAATAAAGAATGTTTCAAATAAAATAATATCTGAATAATCTTATGGTTTTTATAATGAAAATAAAAATTATGGAAAAAACAATCGGAAAAAATCATCCCTGTTTTATTATCGCTGAAGCAGGTGTTAACCATAATGGCAAACTTGAATTGGCTAAAAAACTGGTTGATGCTGCAGTTAATGCTGGTGCTGATGCAGTGAAGTTTCAAACGTTTAAAAGTGAAGGGGTTGTAACGGATAATGCAGATACTGCATCTTATGCTAAAAACAATATTGGGAAGGATGTAAAACAAGTTGAGATGAAGAAAACCTCTCGATTTCAACATATAACTCCTTCAGTTTGTTTAAGTACCGGTACCCTTTCAGTAAGTTCAAAGATTTGTACTCAATAGATAAGTCTAACATGAAAAAAATTAATAGATAGATGAAAACATATGTTTAAGATGATTACATATGTATAAATTGACTTGAAAGGATGATGAATAATGGAAGAAAAGAGTAAGTTTAGTAAAGCATTGGAAGACGAAAAAATACCTTATTTGGTTGGAGAAACTGCATATATTCATGAAGGAGATTTTTCATATATAGATAATTTCGTAAAAGAAATAATTAGAAGTAATTGTTGTGATGCAATAAAATTTCATATCATGATAGATGTTGATTCTTATATTACAAAATCGCATGATCTATACAATCTATATCAAAGAATGAAGATGCCAAAAGAAAATTGGATAAAGATATTAGAAAAAGTCAAATCAACATCTTTTGAAACAGTTGTTCTTGCAGATGATAAAAAAGCTATTGATTTCGTAAAAGAAAATATTGATCTTTTTGACGCATTGGAATTACATGCAATTGCTTTAAACAATATAGAAATGCTGAAAAAAGCAAAAGATATCAAAATTCCTTTAGTATTAGGAATTGGAGGATCACAAATCGACGATATACAGTTTGCCCTAGATTTTCTTGATAGAAAGGACATTCTACTCATGCATGGATTTCAGAACTATCCAACTAAATATGAATATATCAACTATAGGAGAATACAGAGATTGAAAGATAAGTTTGGACTTTCGGTTGGATATGCAGATCATACAATATGGGACAGTAAAGATAACGAACTTTTAACCTTAGCAGGGTTCATGGCTGGAGCAAATTTTTTAGAAAAACATCTGCATTTGAATCCTGGAGAAAAACGTATTGACTTTGATTCTGCAATAAGTATAGATCAAATGAAATACATAAAAGAAAAAGTTGGTCTTTTAAATAGAGCAAAAGGTGACGGTAGTTTTAAAATAAGTGAATATGAAAATATTTATGCTCAAAATGGTCCAATGAAATTCACAGTTGTTGCAGCTGAATATCTTAAAAAAGGTGACATTATCACAGAGAACGATATCACATTTAGAAGAACTGGAGAGGAAAATAACATAAAACAAAGAGAATATCTTAATATAATAGGTAAAAGAGTTTTAAAAAACATCAATAAATATCAACTTGTTAACTGGGATGTAGTAGAAAAATGAAATTTATTGTAACAATTACTGCAAGAATGAAATCAAAAAGGCTCCCCTTGAAAGTAATGCGTTATATTAAAGGAAAACCAATGATCGAACATCAGATAGATAGAATTAAACTTGCTAAGCTTCCCTCAAAAGTAGTTATGTGTACAAGCATAAATCCACAGGATAATGTACTAATTGATGTTGCAGAAAAGAAAAAAATACCATGGATTAGAGGCAGCAAAAAAGATGTTCTAAAAAGACTTTACAGAGCAGCTGAAAAACACAGCGCAGATTATGTAATAAGTGTAACAGCAGATAATCCATTAGTAGATGAAAAATATATTGATAAAATGATTGAAACATTCAAAAAAACAAAAGCAGATTACATTAGTTGCATGCATCTACCATTAGGCGTATACCCTTTTGGATTTAAAGTTAAAGCACTAGAAAAGGTATTAAATAGCAAAGATGAAAATGATACAGAATGTTGGGGTAAATTCTTTGAAGAAAATAAAAAATTTAAGATTATTGAAATGGAAGTCGAACCGGAGATGAATCACCCTGAACTTAGACTTACTGTAGATTATCCACAAGACTTAGATCTAATTAAAAAAATCTTTGATAAATTTTATGTTGATAAAAATAACTTTGAGATTAAAAAGGTAATAGAATATTTACTAAAAAACAAAGATATTAGAAAAATAAACGCAGGAATTAAACGAGGTAAACATCAGGTAGTGAAAGATTAATGAATAAACTAAAAATTGATAAACGAGTAATTGATAAAAATAATAATCCGTTTGTCATAGCGGAAATTGGTATCAACCATAACGGTAATTTTAAAAAGGCTAAAAAAATGATAGAGGATGCCCACAAAAGTGGGGCAGAATGTGTAAAATTCCAGAGGCATGTAATTGAAGATGAAATGACGCCAGATGCGAAAAAGATTATACCTGGAAACGCAAAAAAATCAATATGGGAAATAATGAAAAAGTGTTCTCTCAGCCTCGATGAACATAAAAAATTAAAAAACTATACCGAAAAATTAGGTATGATATATTTATGCACTCCTTTTTCAAAAGCTGCAGCGGATGATCTTGAGTCCATTGATGTAAAGGGATATAAAATCGGGTCTGGCGAATGTAACAATTATCCACTTATTGAGCATATAGCTTCATTTGGTAAACCAATAATTTTATCTACAGGTATGAACAACATAAAAAGCATCAAACAAAGTGTTAATATTTTAAAAAGAAATGATGTGGAGCATGCAATACTACATTGCACATCCCTCTACCCAACACCATATGAAAAAGTAAGATTGGGTGCAATTGAAGACCTCAGAAATGAATTTCCAAATACAATATTAGGTTTAAGTGATCATTCTATAGGTAATTACACATGTTTTGCAGCACTTGCATTAGGTGCTTTGATCTTAGAAAAACATTTCACTTCTAACAAAAATTGGCCAGGTCCGGATATACCTATATCAATAGAACCTAAAGAGTTAAAAGATTTGATTATAGGAAGCAGAGCTGTACATAAAGCCCTTGGCGGTGAAAAAAAAATTCTTAAAGATGAGAAAATAACAAGTGATTTTGCTTATGCTTCTGTAGTTACAATAAAAAATATCAAAAAGGGAGAGAGATTTACAAAAGAGAATATATGGGTAAAAAGGCCAGGTACTGGAGAAATCAAAGCAAAAAATTACAAAAAAATACTTGGTAAAAAAGCTAGTAGGAACATAAAAAAGAATAATCAATTAAAATTTTCTGATATTAAGAGCAATCAAACTAAATTTTAAATGAATATGTAAATTCTGAAAAAATTCTAAAGAGATAAATATTATAGTCATTATTGGATTTTGATTAAATATGTCAAAAATTAATATTTTACATCTTGCATCACATACTGGTAACATAGGTGATAATGCTAGCCATGTAGGTTTGAAAAAAATTTTATCACAAAC
>CAYMOC010000042.1:0-15487 GCA_964391965.1 uncultured Thermoplasmatales archaeon
CGACAAGAAAAAGTTCTAAGAAATTGAATCACTCATTCAATTACGGGATGAAGCCGCATCTGATTACGCATCTACTTATGCAGCTAATCTTGTTTTCAGAGTTTCTGCCTAAGAGACTTATTTTTTTCATTTTTTTTCTAGCCTCAAATACAAGATTAGAAAAAGAAAACATAAAACCCCACATCAAAAAATTCCTACAAAATTCTAAAATAGTAAAAAATCTTTATGGTTTGTAGGAAAAATGGAAAAAATTGACTTAAAAGACCGAAAAATCCTATACGAACTAGACTTAAACTGCAGACAATCAAACAGTCAAATCGGAAAAAAAGTAGGATTAAAAAGAGATGTAGTAGCTTATAGAATCAAAAGAATGCAAGACGAAGGTATAATAACAAATTTTTGGACTGCGATTAACACTTTCAAACTTGGGTATCAAGTTTTTAGAGTATACATAAACTTTCAGTATATAAATAATGAAATAAAAAATCAAGTAATAGATCATTTTGTAAACTATAAAAAAGTCTGGATGGCTGCTTCAATAAGAGGAGCTGTAGATTTTGATGCAGTAATATGGGTTAACGATATATACGAATTTTACAAATTTTGGAATGAAACTCTTGATAGATATGAAGAATATTTTGAAAATTACATAACATCAATTTACATCGGTTCTTACAATTATAAAAAGAATTATCTTTTACCTGAAAAAAACGAAAAAAGTAATAGAGAACTATACCAAACTACTTGTAAAGGAAAACATGTTGATATTGATGAATTAGACTATAAAATACTAAATGAAATTGTTATTAACGCTCGAATTCCTTTAGTAGATCTAGCTAAAAAACTCGATTGTTCCTCACAAACAATAAAATATAGAATAAAAAACCTAATGGATCTTAAAATAATCAATTCTTTTAGGATACATATTGATTATTCAAAATTAAATCTCCAGTTATATAAAATTGACATATATTTAAAAAATCATAAAGAAAGAAACTCAATAATTAACTATCTAAAAACAAAACCTTATCTAATAGTATTAAACATTGCAATAGGTTGGAGCGATATAGAACCAGAATTTGTTGTTAAAAATGTAGAAGAACTAACTCAAGAAATAGATAAAATAAATTCAAAATTTCCAAATGTTATAAAAAACTATGATTACTGGTTCACTCCTAAAATTCATAAATTTAGATGGCTGCCTGAAATGCAATTCTAAATTATAATAGATTACTAAACAATTTCTTTTTCTAAGAAATTATAAGTACGATTTTTATTCTTTCTAATACCAACACATTTTCTATAATTTAAAGGCAAGCTAAGATAAAAATTATCTTCTACAAAAACAATACCTGCTTTTTCAAAAGTTCTTAAGATAGCACTAATTTTGTAATCAGGCATATCTGAAAATTTTGATCTTAAATCCTCATAAGAAATTATATCAATACAAGATAAAAATACATCTCTTTCATTTTCATCAAGATTATAAATCCTTATATTGTCAAATCTCTTATCAACAATTTTTAAAAAATTTCCTCCATCAAGAAAATAAAAAACTAATTTATCTACAATACTTTGTTTAACAATACCATGGTTTGTTTTTCTTTTTTGGATATCTCTCCAATTATTAATAAGTGTAGACCAATCATTATCATCCAACTTTTTTCTTCTTTGACAATCATAAAAAAAACAAAAATCTTTTTTCAAATATTTATCAGGAAACATTAATCTATCAATAGGTGTGTTTTCAAAATTCTTTATATTAAATTCATCTGGTTTATTAAAAACTGGACTATTATAACTTATCAAAAGATTATTAACATGAGGTGGATCAAGAAAATATTTAATATGCTCGATATTCTTTTTTGTTTCCTCAAAATCTATTTTTTCTTCATTTGGATAATTAACAATAATATTATATCTTAACGCAATCCCGTTTTCCTTACAAAACTTGATAGCTGCAATATTATCTATAATCCTAACTCCTTTATGCATTTTTTTGATATAATCCTGACTAAAACTCTCTATACCTACTTGGATGATAGAAAATCCTGCATCTTTTAAATTTGTAAAATCATCACTTTTCAATTGATCAGCGCGAAACTCAACAACTAAATTATAATCCTTATCAATACTTTTTAATCTATCAGCAAAATCACGAAAACCTTTTTTCATCAAGTTATAACCAATCAAATGAAAGTCCAAAAATTTATATTTATCAGATAAAAATTCTAACTCATCAATAACTCTATTGAAATCTTTGTCACGATAACCTTTGTATTGAATACTATGATTACAAAAAGTGCATTTATTCCACCAACAGCCTCTTGATATCTCAACAGGCAGTCTGCCAAAATAATAGAAATACTGTTGAACCTCTGGTGAGATTAAACTCAAATCTTTAAAAAAAGAATCAAAATCAAGAATTGGAATAGTATTAATATCAATTTCAGAAAAAACATCACTCATTTTGATAAAGCCATTATCTCTATAAATTAAGTTCGGAATTGAATATAGTTTATCCAAGTTTTTTGAAAGAGAAAAAAGCGCTTCCTCTCCATCACCGGATACAATAAAATCAATGTAATCGAAAAATTCTAAAGTTTTTTTACCTAATTCTCCAACTGTCCTACTACCGCCTAAAACGATTTTTTTATCCGGATAAAGTTCCTTTATTTTTTTTGAAACAGCAAGAGATGGTAGAAACTGTCCATAATTAAGAGAAAAACCTAATAAATTATAATTTCTCCAATCTATATTTTCAAGAACCCAATTATAGAATTGATCCGTGTTTTTTAAGTACTCCTCATAAGAATAACTTTGATTAAACTCTTCATTTTTAGATAATATTTTTCCAAAATATTCTCTAAAGTTATTATGATTATTATTCCAATATTCAGGAAAAACATATTTCGAATATGCCATCTGAGAGGTATATGAATCACTTGGTCCATTAATGAGATGATTATAGTTTATTAAACCATAGATTTCAGCTGCTTTTAAATAAAGATGTTTTGAGCAGACATTTACCCCTCTTTCTCTTAAAAAAGTCTCTAAAATAGATAACTGAATCGATGGCATATTGGTTCCAGCGAAAGGCATAGAAATAAGTAAAATATTATAATCTTCGTTCATCCCATCTATCTTATCAGAAAATGGTTAAATTCTTTAAATAATTAACTGAAAAATAATATTTTGGAAACTAATTTTTGATTCATTATTTAGAAAATAAAAATTTTTGATTTAAAAAAGATATGGGAATTCACCATCTGCAGGAGCTTTTCCTGCGATGCTACCTGCAACGATATACATAATCATTTTTTCTCCACCACCATATATTGCCACTACGTGACATGATATATTCTGTCCCGCCAAGTATTTAAATATTTCCTGTTAGAACGTCAAAATGTATAAAATCTTAAATACAAAAAAGAAAAAAAGTATAACCAAAAAAAATCAAACCATTTCTTCTCAAAAAAAACAATTTTTTAGAAAACATATTTAAAAAACTAATTTATTAAGAGATGTTGTTTTATGGGCTGGGATGAAAAAAACAAAGAATTCAATATATCGATAGGGGCATCTAAACATAAAAACGCTTATAAAGCGGGTTGTGAAGTAGCTCAGGATGCATTTAAAAATTTTTATGAGAAACCTGATTTTATCTTGCTTTTCTGTTCCGAGGATTATGAGGATAATGGCGGTCTTAAGAATTTTTTAAAAGGTTTTCATGAAAATCTGCCCTATAATGTCCCTGTAGTTGGTGGAACCATCTGCGGTTTTTTAACCAACAAGGGTTGTTTTGCTCGTGGAGCAGTAGCTTTAGCTGTTTCTCATCCAAACATAAATATCAGTATCGGTTATGGTGAAAACACTAAACGTAACCCTAAAAAAGCTGCGAAAAACTGTATCAAAAAACTTAAACCGGGTCTATCAAATAAGTATGAACATAAGATCATTTTTACTTTTGTATCCGGAACAAAAAACCCAAGAATCCCGGGGATTAAAGATCCGAGTCAGATAAGCTCAAAAATTTTTGCAAAAATAAGCCTAACTCTATTACCTTTGATAAAAAAAGTTTTTAAAAAGGGATTAGGTGTAGAAAATGATGTATTAGAATATCTCACAAAAGACCTATCTGATTACAATTTTATTCATGGATCGATGGCTAGCGGTGCTCCTTATCTTAGAAACTTTCAATTCTATAACAAAACCTTATTAAAAGACGCAGTGGTAACACTTGCCTTAGAAACAAATCATCCTTTTGATCTTGATTTCACATCTGGCACTAAAGAAACCGATAAAGATTTTAAAGTAACTAAAACAACAAAAAACAAAGAAATTATTCTCACAATCAACAACCAACCAGCGTTATCAGAATTTAAAAGATTAATGAACTGGAATGAAAAAGATACAATTGATAGAAAATGGACTGATATTGCTGTAAGATACCCTGTTGCTTATAAAAAAAATGGAAAAATCATCAATCGTCCACATCTGATGGTTTTAGGTAACTACTTAGGCTTAATTGGAAAAATTGAAAAAAAACACGCATTTATAGGAAAACTAGAAGCAAAAAATATAATAAATTCGACAAATGATGTTTTAAATGCTGAAAATCCATCATTTGGTTTTTTCTCGGCATGTTTCTCAATGAGGGATTTTCTTGGAATAAAAGTTTTTAAGATTCAAGATATACTAAAAGATTATTTCAAAGATAAACCATTTCTTGTTATTTTTGTTGGAGGCGAAGGAATATACAAACCAGAAGAGGGACTGTATTATAATACTGCAAGTTTCACATCAGCAATATTCCACTAATTTTTTTTAACAATTCAGAATTTTTTTAATCCTTCTTTTTAAATCACCAGGGTCATAAGGTTTCTCAATATAATCTTCAGCTAGAAATTTTCCAGCATTCTCAGCAGTAACATCAATTCTAGCTGTCAAAAAAACAACAGGAATATTTTTCCATTCAGAGTTATCTTTAAGTTTTTTATGAACCTCCCAACCATTCATACCTGGCATCATAATATCTAAAACAATAAGATCTGGACAACCCTTATTTTCTAAAAAATCAATGCAATCCTCGCCGCTGTTAACAACATTTACATCAAAGTCATCATCCATTTGTATATTATATTTAGCAGTTAATGCTACATCAGGTTCATCATCAACTATTAAAATCTTTTTCTTTACCATTATACC
This sequence comes from uncultured Thermoplasmatales archaeon, assembly GCA_964391965.1. Taxonomy (GTDB): domain Archaea; phylum Thermoplasmatota; class E2; order DHVEG-1; family DHVEG-1; genus JAZKSG01. Next base: position 5,209 of record CAYMOC010000042.1, read on the forward strand.
TCAAACCTTTATTTTTCTCCTCAACACTTTTTCCTTCTAAATCCAAAGGAATGGATACTAGAAAAGTTGTTCCCTGACCGATACCTGGGCTTTCAACCCATATTTTTCCATTATGCATCTCAACGATACGTTTACAGATACTAAGACCAAGTCCGCTACTGTCAAGATCATGACGTGATGGATCCACCTTGTAAAACTCATCAAAAACTTTTTTTATCTGCTCCTCAGTCATACCTATACCGGTATCACGAACAGAAAAAACAATACAATTTTTCTTTTTATCAGCATCAATAAAAATAGTACCATTTTCTTCTGAAAATTTTATAGCATTAGTAAGAAGATTATCAAATAATTCTTTAAATTGAATCCTATCACAGACAACATCTATTCCATTTTTAATATTGTTTTCAACAACTATTTTTTTCTCCTCAAAAATAGTTTTTTTATTCCGAAGATTATATTTAACAAGTTCACCAAAATCAATTTTTTCAAACCTTGGCACGTAATTAGGTGAATTCAACCTTTCCAACTGCAGAGTTTTTACAACCAGATCACGCATATACTGAACATTTCTGTTAGCAACACCTAAAAGTTCTTTTAATTTAGGATCCTTCTCTTCTTCCTCAATAGAAGGAAGTAAACCCACAAGTGGAGTCAACGGGCTTTTAAGATCATGACCAAGTTGACCAATAAATTCATCTTTATGCCTAAGAAGTCTTTTGATTTTCTCAGTTCTCTGCTCAACTTTCTTCTCAAGATCACGATTCAAAATTTCTAGTTCCTCCTGAGCACTCAAAAGCTCTTCATTAGTAGCATTCAACTCTTCATTCATCGCCTCCAACTCCTCGTTCATAGCCTCAAGTTCCTCCTCATGACGTAATCGTTCCATCTCTGCTTTCTTCCGTTCAGTTATATCACGAATACTCCCCTGAACACGAACCTCATTCTTACGACCCATCACCTCAACATTATGCTTTATCAACTTACCATTGATTTCAACAGGAACCCTTTCACCATTTTTTTTAACTAAAAAAGTTTCAAAACTAGTAACCTCTCTATCAAGCGAAGTCTTCTTTAAAAAAGGAAAAAACATTTTACGTATCTGTTTCCAATCATCCTTTGGAATCAAATCAGAAATATTTGAACCAATTAAATCATAGGAATCATAATCTCCTATAGATTCTACAGCTGAATTAATATAAGTTATACGACCATCAGGAGTCAACTGAAAAATAATATCATTTACATCACTAAATAAATCTTTTTGACCAAGAGCAATAGTGGTATCCGAAATAATCTCAAAATATTCAGCCAAAGAATTATAACGCTCATCTAACTCTTTGATTTTTTTACAAAGTTTTTCATTTTCTAACTTTAAAAACTCTATATCTTCAATGTTATTGTCATATTTGAAACTGTTTTTATCAATATCTTTCTCTTTGTTTTCATTGTCTTCTTTATAATCAACCGAAGAATTTTCAAAACCAGAGATGCTGCTACACAAAAACCCTTTTTTTTCCCGGTCTTTCATCTCTTTAACTATCTCAGGATCCTCTTTCATAAAATTCAACCGCCATAAAACATCAGAAAATAGTTAACACACAGTACACTTAAACATCCCATTTTCCCTTATATTTCTCCTAAAATCTATCAAATAATCCATTATAATTAATAATTTAAGAATATATAACCTTTTTTAGATTATTTAGTTTAAAAATATCTTCACGAACGTGTAGGAAAAACAATCTTAATCCTTCAAATTCTTGTAATTAAATCGTATAATCGTTGAATTCACGAATATAAAAAATCAATTCATAAGTGATACAACAGAAGTAATTCCTCACGAGAATCAACAGAAGAATCCCATTTTCGATCAGCATTATTATCGTAATAAATATAGACTTTTTCAACAATAACTGGTTTATCCGGGTCAAGTTTTATAGGATCTCGGGTTAACTCACCTTCATTAGCAAGTTTTTCCAATGAAATATATGATTTAACCACAGTGATGTAATCAAAAGGAGGAAAAACAGATGAGTCAAGAGATACAGGGTCATCAACAGTTCCAGAGAAAACATAATTTCTTTTTAGATATCTATGAAGATCTTCTCCAGTCTTCCATCTAAAACGATTATCCCGGGGTAAAACATTTGTTACAAGACGCTTAGTAACACGTATTTCTTCATCATTAAACCATCCTGACTCAGAATCAACCACTATATACTCCGTGGAAATCCTGACATTATAATCAAAATCGTTTTCTTTAAAAAAATACTTGGTTTTATTTTCAAAAAAACAAGTATCCATTCCATCTATATGAGAAGAAAGACCATCAGCTATAGTTTCTATTTCTTCTTTTTTACCCCAGTCATTAAGAAACATAAAATTAAAAACTGCTGCTAGGAGAACAGCTACCGCTATAAACAAACCAATCTGTGAAAGAGTAAGACTAACAAAACCATTTTTATTCTGAATAAATTTTAACATAACTTCCATCACCGGTGGTTTTAACCAACTCTAAACAAACATCATAACTACCAGGATACAAAACAGAAATCTCTGAAGTACTACTGCCAGAAAACCTTGCAAAAGAAGAAAAACTACGGAAACTACCATCATCCATAACAAAATAATAATTACAACAAGTATTCTCATCTAAACTTAGATCAGTTGGAACACTGAAACCATCACTTGGTAGATCACCAAAAACAACAAAATTCACACCCTCAGGTATATCAACCTGAACAAGTGTTTTCGTTCCTTGATCAGCATGTTCATACATACTTTCAGCTTCAGAAACCACCACTCCAATCTCCGCCTCAGCTAATCTAATATCAGTTTCACCCTCAAGGAAAAAAACAGATAAAACAAGATAACCAAAAACTGCTGATGCTACCACTAAAACAATAGTAAGATAAACCGGAAGACCAACAACTCCATACCTGTCCACAAAAAGCCACCCCCAAAAAAATTAGGCTTTTTTATGTATAAATGATTTTAATCATATCATCACCATTGAAATCTTCATAGCATCCACCAGCCTTTACATCCACATCCAAATAACCCTCAGTTCTACCAGAATCCAACGTTACATCCAAACTAACACTAGTTTTACCGTTACTTCTTGTAAAACCCTCGCCGGCACCACCAAGACCAACAACCCTGATATTAGCATCTTTAATCGGGTGACCCTCTTTATCCTTAATCTCAAAGTTCAATATTACTGTTTCAGTTCTACTATGAATCTCTTCAACCACAGGGTTAACATTAACAGTTATTTTCTCTGGAAACAAACAAGGACTCATAATAAAAAACAAAATAGAAGACAAAGCCGCAGCACCAATAACAATTGATACCGTCATACGCATAGGAAGACCCATAACAGCCCTCCTATCAACAATAAATCTCCTAAAATTATGCAACATATTTTTCTTCAAAACCCTCAGATTTATCATTAATACTAGCCCTATAAACCACATGAGACGCATTTTTTTTCCGTAGCATACCACTAGCTTTAAATGATTTAAACAAAGCAGCTCCAATAAACAATAAACCCACACATGCCAAAAACGGTGGTGAAATCAAAAAATCTTTCATATCAAATGCCATCAAAACCGCTGCTACAAAAGCAATAAAACCACTAACCACACCAGCAACCTCCAAAGGAAGCTCAATACGACCAAGTTTCATAAAAAAAGGAGAACGATCCTCAACTTTTTCAACACGACTACTAACATCATCAAGAACCTTTTTTTCAGCCTCCATACGACCCAAAATCTCTTTTTTAGCATCCTCCAAAGAATCATCAATATCATCCATTTTAGATTCAAAAGACAAAATCTGACTCTGCTGACAAGCAAGCTCCTCCTTTAGAACATTGATTTCATCAAGTAACTCATTTGAAAAATCAAGTAACTCCTCACTTTCAACATTCTCCGACAAATGATTAGAACCAAATCCGTTACCGGTTTTAGAAAGATCACTACTAACCAATGGATTAACACGATTACTACTAGAAATACGTTCTTCAACAGCCTTCAAACGTCCACTAAGACTATTAGCAGACTGTTCAACCTTACGCACCCAACTACGCATAGATTGAATATTTTCTTCATACTTTTCAAGTTCAGATTTCTCATCCTTTTTCTTATTTTTTTTAGTAATCATCTTCCAAACTCATCCTAAATCAATCAATTTTCTTATCGATAGTTAAAATCCCTGCTCAAATTTTGAGCGCAAAAAATTATAACAATTTTGGTGAGGAAAATAAATTTTCCTCTAATTATTTACATTATTTAGTTCTAACAACGTGTATAGCCTGAACATCTTCGTAATCTTCAAAGCCAGAAGCTTTTACTCTAACTGTAATATAATCTTCATTTTTGTTTGCTTCCAGTACTGGAGAAACATCTGTAAAAGTCCATTCGCCATCATTATCAGTTACATGCTCTTCAGCAACACCAGCACCAATTAAGGTTACAGTTGCACCAGAAATTGGATCTGCACTGCCGTCTTTTGTAACAACTTTTATGGTAACATCGCCTTTTGGTGTTATTCGTCCTGTTCCACTTCCGCCGATGAGACTTCCAGAAGTTATTTGTGCATCTATCTGTTTAGATCCTTGCGGCATCATAAAAATTACTGCAGCGATAACTGCTACTGCTACTATCATTATGATGATAAGATACATTGGTAGTCCGAGAACTTGAGCTTTTTCATTACTTCTAAAACTATTTTTTTTCATCTAATTTTTTTGCCTCCCCTTAATTTTATATAATTTCTTTATATTAGTCAGGTTCATATCATAAAATTTTTTTTAATACGTCCCCGCTTTTCAATTATAAAAAAATAGAAGTATATAAATATTTTATGTTATTATTCTAACAATAGACTATGTCCAATGTCACAGATTATCACAAAATGTGAAAAAAATGAAAATAAGACAGATCAAATGTTACTAAAAATACATAGTTTTTATATAAAACAATTATAATCATAAAAATAATAATTTAGACAAATAATATTGCTAAATTATTCATTAAAAAAATGGGGGAAGATTTGGGTGGAAAAAAAAACTCCAAAACGGAGTTTAATAAAAAACAACCAAGCAGTATCAGAAGAATTCACATCACTACCAGCACTATCAATAATAATGATAGGATTCGCAATATTCATACTACTACTTGCAAACACATACTCAGCCTACAACCAAAGAAGCAATAACCTAGAAAAATACCAAAACACAAACCAAATAGCAACAAAAATAACAAACCCCGACTGTTTTTTCATAAAAGAAGGAAGAATAATCGACCTACCCTCACTAGAACAAGATATCAAAAACCCAGACTCAGAATTCGAAAACTTGAGAACAGACTACAAATCAAAAGGAATAAATTTTGTAATAAAAATAAACTATGAATCAACAACTAAAAACTTTCCAACCAACGCCGATACAATACTAAAAAACGTGGGAGAAAGAGTAGCAGTAACAAAAAACCTAGCTGTTTTCCTAAATGATGCCAAAACCAAACCTGGAACACTAACCATAATCACATGGGAGGCATCATAAATGAGAAAAAAATTTTTAAAAAACCAACAAGCAATATCAGTACTATACGATGCAGTACTCTTCGTAGTAATGGTATCACTCTCCGGAGCCGTACTAATACCAGCATTACAAAACGATAACGCAGTACAAACCACAATAGACACACACCGAGAAAACATAGCCGAAGAAACACTTCTAACAATGCTTGTATCAAAAATAGAGAAATTCACATACAGTTCAGGTATTCAAACTTTTGAACAATTACACAAAACATTTGCAAACCTTATCGCTGAAAACCTTGCATGCCAGAATACATCGTTTTTTGTAGGAGATTTTACAACTAAATTAGAAAAAGAAATAAAAAATTTTTTAAACAATTATCTTGGAGAAAAATATGGTTTTAGTTTCCAAGCTAAATGGGAACCAGCTAACCTGGGAAAGATAACTATCTCTCTTGGATCAACAATCCCTGAAAAAAATTGTTATCTATCTAAAACACAAATAATGATGCCATATAACACTGTTGAAGATTTCAAAGAAGCATTCGAGCACTACAACGGATTATCAGTTTCAAATAGTGATCTTCCGTCCATTCAAAAAGCTGAGGTTAAACTTATTCTTTGGGAGGTAAAAGGATGAAAAAAACAAATTTTTTAAAATTTTTAAAGGATGAAAAAGCCCGTGTTCCATTCACAGTAATAGGGGTTTTTTTAATCCTTGGAAGCAGCCTTACAACAGTTTATATTACAAACCTGGAAAACCAGAAATCACTCGAAATAGCTGGTAGTGTAGATTCATCAGAAATCGAGAATCTACTACGTAGAGCTGAAGCAGATATGAAAACAGCTCTAAACATAGCAGGTCTTAAAGGATTAAAACTGATAGGTGAACATCCTGTTGTTGATGAAAACAAAAAAGTCACTGTTTTTGGTACCGATTCAGATGAAATCAACATGAATCGAGTTAAACAAATAATTATGGATGAAATGAATCTTTATCTAACAAACAACTACAGAGACGACCGTTTCAACAACTCACGATATGCAATAAACGTTAAAATTAAATCGGGTGAAAAAAACCCAATAATCACCAGAGATGAAATAACTATTAATACAATAAAAATGGAATATAAAAGAGATTATCCCACGGGGATCATTAGTGCAGTTGGACCCTATGAAAACAGTAACTACGAAGTATATTGGAATGCAGATATAAATATAGATTTTGAAATAATAGATATGAGATCCAAAAAACATTCAATAGTAACTGAAAGAGAAATCAATATTAACTCACTTCTTACAGCTAGATATAATCTTTTAAAAGAACTTATGGATGAATATCATGAACATATAGATAATACACCTTGTTCTGCATGGACGATCTGCACAGGAATATTCAATGTCTACTCCTTAGCAAGAGGATTCCAACATTATTCAAACGGCGACCCGTCTAATGTTGTAGATAATGATGATTTAGATCAAATAATCAATGGAGCAAATATACTACAACAAGGGTTAGTATTTGGAAGCACAGATCCATTCGCTGTAGCAGGTGTAGCTATCGGCTCAGATCCAGGGGTCACTAAAAAAATCGACAAACTCGGAAATGAAATAAAAAACCTCTCAAAAAAAGGACAAGAAACCTATACTATAGCAACAGATACAATAAGAGATTTCAATGACCCTGGATCTGGTACAAAAAAAGCAAACATAGATTATGATCCAGGTATCAATATAGAAGATATAGCTTCCAAACCAATAGAAACCTCGAAAACCGTTATATTAGTTTTTGAAAATAATGCCACCGGTGCAATAGATCGAGATGAAATAACTGTGGATTCTGAATCAAAAATAAATGATACAGTATCAGCAAAAACAGGTTACACCCTTATTGATAAAGAAAAAGGTCCAACACAAAAAAACACAACCACAGATGATTTAATAAAAAATGTAGCAGAACAAATTTATACAGTGGATTTCAACACAGATGTTAAAAGAAAATCCTCAGATCTAATAAGAGCTGATCACACAGGTTTCCCAATAGACAACGGATCAACTACTTGGACACTAAATAATTTTGTAAAAACAAAAACTGATCCATTAAAGTTTCATTTATTCACTTTACCTGGGGATATTGTTTATTCTGAAAAATATAACGTAGAATACACCCGAGATCACAAATGGAGTAATAAAACAGTTGATAAAAATGGTGATGTAACATGGAATCATACTACTGTAACTGATAAATTAAAAGATGAAGTATGGTTGCATATGAAACCTATAGAATACGCAAATTACAGTGAGACAAAAAATGATATCAATAATGCATTCCAAAAATTTATTTTATCCTATTTTCTTGATTTGAATCTTCAGGATACAGTTGTAAAATATGAAAACAATCATTACACTCCAACTAATAAAGAAGAATGGTTTGAAGACCCTTCAACCAGTGGAACAGTGCATTCACAGTTTATACAAGGCGATTATGAAAACTGGGTTGTAACTGATTCATGGGATAGTATCAATGACATATATGATCAAATAAAAAACATAAAACCTGATAAATCAATAAATCCATCAAATTTCCCAAACCCCATAGAACTTTTAAAAGAAGCAGAAGAAAACATATTAGATAAGATAGATAGCAAAAAAGACAGTTTGCTATTAGAAAACAATTATAAAACATCTGATAAACTAAGTTATCTTACTGCTGGAAAAAAAGCAGTTTACAAAATCAGAGAATGGTATGTAAACAAAATTGAAAATGACATAAAAAAATATTTTGAAAAAGCAAGAAGTACAATGGATACAAAAATAAATGATTTCATATCTAAGAAAACCACTGCTAATGCCGATCAAGTCAAACAAGCACTTGATCCAAACAATGTTGAGTATTTCAAAAAACAATTAGATATACCAATTCTTGCATATGACCGAAAAATAGTAAAAAAAGGAGAATGGACAGAGGACATTAAAGTTTTTGTAGATCAAAGTCCTGATTATCTTTTTACAGACAAAGAACATAAAGATGAACAAGAAGGCAAAACTTTTTATCCACTCAAAATCAGAAACACCTGCACTCTTGGACCAACGGGTATACCAGTATTACCTCCAACACCTGTAACACCATGGATTTTTACATTCAACCTTTGGCTGATAGATGTAAAAGGAGAATATGAAATATTTAAACTAGAAGATAAAACAGATGAAACACATTTCAACACAACCCAAGGACATGAAGCACAAATATACATCAGACAATATGATGTCATAGTAAACGAAAACGGAGATATAATAGGTCATAACAACAGATTAGATTTTGCATGGACTACTGTAGCTATGAGCTTTGTGCCACCAGGAGGTCAAATGGTGGGAGACACATCAGGTGGGCTAATAGAAGAAACTACAGGTTTTAAGAATGAATAAAAAAACAAAAATAATTCTGACCTTAGCAACAATTTTATTCTTTTTAAATATGATGCCGCAATCTCTGGCAACAGAAAACAACTATGGAACACTTGAAACTTTTTTCAGTAGAAACCAAGAAAATTGGGAACCTGCAACAGTAGAAAACATCACCCTGAAACGAGGAGAAACATTCTACATAAAAGCAGAAATCACATCAAAAATAAACCTTTTATCAATTGATTTACATATATGGGAAACCGGAGAAAACAGCCAAAAAAACTCAACATACAAACAACTATCTGGACCCAACTGTTTTTTCAACATATATAACACAATAAACATATCAAAAAACCAAAATTTTACGTTTATATGGCAATTCCAAGTAAAACCTGACACCGATTGGGTAGATGCCAAGGCACCACTCAATATATTCGTTCAATACGACAAAAACCCTCAGGATAACAAAAAAATATATTACACAGTAGTAAACCCATATATTGAAAACACAAAATGGGAAAATTATGATCCAAATAAAGACTACACTGGAAACATTTACAATAGAACTGATTCCAATCCAGACAAAAATGAAGAAAATAATACAAACCATTCAATTATAAAAAAACAAAAAACACCAGGTTTTGATATTATCATATTTGTCTTAACAACATTAACTGTTCTATTTTTCTGGAGAAGAAAAAACAAAAAATAAATATTTTTGTTAAAGATGATTATAAAAAATACTATCCTCTTTTTTTCTTTTAGGAACAATTAACACATCATTAGAATCTCTGTAATATTTTATTGAATCATCTTTCATGTCAATAGCTTTGCATTTTTCATCTTTATATCCTAAAGCAACTAATGAGTCGATCACATATTCATCTGGAATATGTAGGATTTCTCTGAGATTATCCTGTTTTATATTTAATAATATACAACTTCCAATGTTTTCATTTTCAGCAGCAAGACATATATTAGAAGCGGCAAGACCTGCATCCCGGCTGGCCCATTTGTTTTCTTTATCTGCTATTAAAATCAAGATATACCCAGTTGGTTGTTCATCTTTAGAAGGATTCCAATCAGGAAGATAACCTGCCCAACCAGTATTATCAAAAACCTGGTTACAGAGTTTTTTATCATTTACAACAAGGAAACGAAGAGGTTGCAAGTTAGCTGCAGATGGTGCTAATCGTCCAGCATTAGCAATTTTTTCTAAAACTTTTTTATCTATAGTTTTTTGTTTAAATCTTCTAATGCTTCTACGGTTAATTATTGTCTGATAAGTATCCATAAACAGTTCTCCTCCAAGATTTAATATCAAATC
>CAYMOC010000043.1:0-14724 GCA_964391965.1 uncultured Thermoplasmatales archaeon
AAAAAAAAATATTTGGGGAGAAGAACAAAAGAGGAGTTTATGAAAAAAACAAAATTAAACAATTTAGGTTTGATCTTATCTTATAATTTAAAAATTTGTATAATTGTACTGATAATAATTTCTATTCTGAAACAAAATTGGATTTGGATTTTCGGTAGTACTTTTGGCCTTATAGTTAGTATGATACCAACTATTCTAAAAAGAAACTATCAGATAACACTACCCCTTGTTTTAGATGTATTAATTACAACTTCACTGCTTCTTCATATAGGTGGAGGATTATTAAATGCTTATCATAATATTCCTCATTATGATTCATTGACACATTTTGTTTCATCTTTTCTGGTAGCTTTTTTAGCATTTGTAATAATTTATATTCTTCATATTTACTGGGAGGGTCTTGTTATGGATAAATACGCCATGGCATTCCTAGTGGTTTTCTGCACCATTGCTATAGGGGTGATTTGGGAGTTTAATGAATGGTTAACAGATCTCATTTTTCAGACATCTGAACAATGGGGTTATAATGACACAATAAAAGATCTTTCAATTGATACTCTCGCTGGCATAATAATGGCAATAATTGGTGTGAATTTGATTAAAAAAGGTAGTTTTGATGAAATGACCGAGGATTTTGGCGAACAAATAGATAAAAAAATAATACAAAAAATGGAAAAAAGACATAAAGAAAAGATGGAGGAAAAAAAGGATGCCGGTTCATAAAAAAGACAGTTTTTTTCTAAAAAAAATATTCACATGGTCTTTTATCCTAAGAGCCATCATGATTATTTCATTAATTTTAGCACTATGGAAAAAAGACTATCTATGGGTTTTTGGAACCTTTATAGGTATTTTTATTAGTTTTCTACCAACTATTTTTAAACAAGATATAAAAATAACTCTACCCTGGATTTTTGATTTTTTTATAGCCTTAATAACAGTTTTACATACTGGGGGAAGACTACTTGATTATTATATAAATATCCCGGGTTATATTCTCTTTACTAGATTTATAATTTCTTTATTTGCTGCGTTTATAAGTTTTACATTAATTTATGTTCTGGATGAATACTGGGAGGGGCTTAAAATGAATAAATATGCTATGGCTTTTGTAGCAGTAATTGTAACAATGTCATTTGGCGTGATTTTTGAATTTGTTAAATGGTTGAATATAACAGGTACTTATTATGTTAGAACCAATTATGTTTTAATGCTAAACTTAACATTGGACACAATAGCAGGTATCATAATTGCGATTATTGGCGTTATTCTAATAAAAAAAGGAGAGTTTGACGATATCGCAGAGGATTTCGGAAGACAAATTAATGAAACTGTTATAAATAGAAAAAAAAGTTCAGATAAAAAATAAAGATTTTTTAAAAGGTTTGAAAAAAATATGGCTCTAAGGCTTATAGAAGTATATGGTGTTTCTGCAAAAAAGGAAGAATTCGAAAAAATCCTTGAGAATATAACTATTTATGGAATATGGCAGGATGTTATAACTAAAAATAAAACTGTTACTAACATCCTTGTTGCATCTGAGCAGACTGAACCAACTTTGAATAAAATTGAGGAAAAATATTCATCTGAAAAAGAGTTTCATATACTAGTACTACCAGTGGAGGCTTCTATTCCTCGACCTGAAAAAGGAAAAATAAAAGAATATGAAGAAAAAACTGGTGAACGAATTTGTCTTGAAGAAATATATCAGAATCTAAGTGAAAAAGTAAGTTTTTCAAAAACTTTTTTTGTACTAATTATTTTAGCATCAATTGTTGCAGCTATAGGCATCTATTATGATAACGTTGCAGTAGTAATAGGTTCGATGGTTATAGCGCCTCTTCTTTCACCAAGTATAGCTTTATCACTGTCTTTTACCCTTGCTGATTTTGATCTTACCAAAGAAGCAGCCAAGTCAGCAGCGATTGGTTATTCAACACCCGTGATAATTGGCATTATTTTTGGATTATTTCTAAAGGTTGATTTTTATTCATCAAATATTCTAATTACAGGTACAAATATTGATATAATGTATATACTTCTAGCGATTTCAGCAGGAATAGCCGGAACACTTTCTTTTACAAAAGATGTATCACAGGCACTTGTTGGTGTGATGGTAGCTGTAGCATTACTTCCACCTCTTGTAACTAGTGGTCTACTGATTGGATCAAATTACTGGCATGAAGCCATTGGTGCTTTTCTACTTTTTTCAGTAAACCTAGTAAGCATCAATTTTGCAGGAATAATAACATTTCTTGTTCAAGGTGTAACACCACGGGAATGGTGGGAAAAAGAAAAAGCCAAAAAAACAGTAAAAAAAGCAATAATTCTATGGATTCTTATGCTATTGCTTTTAGCATTTATGATATATCTATATAACTATCCTTTAGAACTATTCTAAAAAAAATGATTTAAGGTGAAAAAAACATCTATGGTAAAACTTGAACGATCACTTGGTTTGTTTGAAGTAACATTGATGAGTATAGGTATTATTCTCGGTGCTGGTATCTATGTTGTCATTGGTGAAGCAGCAGGTCTAAGTGGAAACGGTATATGGATTTCTTTTATTTTTGCATCTATAGTAGCGTTTTTAACTGGTTTGAGTTACGCTGAACTGTCTTCTCGTTTTCCTGATGCAGGAGCAGAATACAAATATGTAGAGGAAGCATTTAGTAGAAAAACCGCTTGGCTTACCGGATGGCTTATCATAGCAGGGGCAGTTATCGGAGGAGCTGCAGTTTCAATTGGTTTTGGAAATTATTTTAATGCTCTTTTTGAAACACCAGTACTTCTAACAAGTTTTGCAGTGCTTGTAGTATCAGCAGTAGTACTTGTTGCAGGAGTTAAAGAAACCGCTTCTGTCACCATTATCATAACCATTATTGAAGCCTCTGGTTTAATTGCAATAATATTTATCGGTCTTCCCAATCTGGGAGACGTTGACTATTTTAAACTAGCTAACGGTATGAAAGGTGTTATGGAAGCCGGTGTGTTAATTTTTTTTAGCTACATTGGTTTTGAAACTATAACCCGTCTAGCTGAAGAAACCAAAAACCCACGTAAAAATATTCCAAAGGCGATTATTATTTCAATTCTTGTCACCACTGTAATCTATATTCTGGTGGGTTTAGCAGCAGTGAGCACTGTATATTATGGAGACCTGGCTGATGCTAGTGCTCCACTTTCGCTTATAGCTGGAAATGTTTTAGGTGAAGAAAGCTTCGTTGCATTATCATTTATTGCTTTGTTATCCACTTTTAACACTGTTTTGGTGATGCTTTTGGGTGCATCTCGTATAGTTTATGGTATGGCAGAAGAAAACACACTACCAAAGTTTTTTGAAAAAATTTCTAAAAAAACCCGTACCCCATGGGTTGCATCTATCGGTGTGGTAGCAGGATCAATGGTTTTTCTTCTACTTGGAAAACTGTCAACTGTTGCTAATCTTACAAACTTCACAGTATTCGCAGTTTTTATACTGGTTAACATTTCACTAATAAAACTAAGATATGATAAACCAACAAAAGAAGGTTTTAAAACACCACTCTCGATAGGTAAAATGCCTATACTTCCTTGTGTTGCTTTTGCATCTTGTTTCATTATGTTATTTAATTTATCATACACAGTATTAGCTCTCGGAACAATATTAACAATAATTGGGGCGCTCATCAGTCATTTTTACCTAAAAAAATAATTTTTTTGTTTGGTTTTTCCCAAACGTTTTCCAGGTGTTTAAATATCTATTTTGATAATAACCCATATGGTTTAAGATGAAAAATCCTGTTAGAAAAAAATCAAAAAAATGGAAATGCACAGTTTGCGGCTCAACAGGAAAAAAATGGCAGAGCAGCTGGAGAGCTAATCGATCTGGACGTCAACATATCAACAATTTTCATAATGGTGACGGGGAGCTTTTAATAATAACTAGAACTAAAACATGTAATACTTTTGTTAAATCTAGTATAAAATCATCAAAAAAAGAACCAACAATATAAAATTAAAAAAACAAAAATAAATCATATACAAAAACATATAAAACCTTTTTTTGTTACATATAATATAAAAAAATGTGGGAGGAAAAAAATAATTTATGAAAACAAATAAGATTGATGGCATGCAGGTAGTAACATCTGATGCCACAACTATTGGAGAAGTAAATGGAACTGAAATTGACACAAAAAAATGGCGTCTAACCAATCTCTATGTTGAACTTGATAATGAAGCCGCAGTAAAACTTGATCTAAAAAAACCAATAATTGGTCATGTAACAATTTGCATACCTGTTGAAAAAATTGAAGCTGTAGGAGATGTAATAACACTCAATAAAACCCTTGAAGAGTTAAAAGAAATATCTCCTTGTGACTAAAAAAAAATAAAAAAATTTTTTATTTTTTTAAGTGTATTGTTTGAGTTGGGAAAGCCATCTCAATTCCTTCTTTTTCAAAGGCTTTCTTTATATTAAGATTTATTTCTTGTTGGATATCCATGTATTTATTGTAATCTGAAGAATCAATATAATATACAATATCATATTTTAGACTACTATCGCCGAATTCTTTAAAATGAACTCTATCAGGTGATGCAAGTTCTACTTCATCAATTATCTTTTTTACCATAGCTGGTATTTTTTCAAGTTTAGCAACTGGTGTATCATATGTAACTCCAAAACCAAAATTGATACGTCTTTTCTGCATTTTTTTATAGTTACGAATACGTGTTGTAACAAGTTCTCTATTTGATACAACAAGTTCTTCACCTTGCAAGAGATTAATACGTGTGGTCATCACACCGATTTTTTTGATGACACCGGCATGTTCACCAAGTACAACAAAATCTCCGATTTCAAATGGTTTATCAAAATAAATTGAGAATGCACTAAAAAGATCTCCAAGAATATTTTGAAGTGCAAAACCAATTGCGATACCTGCAACTCCAAGACCTACTACTACACCAGTGAGATCTACATTAAATGCTGCAAGTAAAGCAAGTAATGCAAAAAGTATTACTACAAGTTGAAGTAATTTTTTAAAAACAAATAGTAAATGGGTACTTACCTTTCTTTTTTTAGATTGTTTTTCTCCATACCATGCTATTAAAACATTTATTATTCTAATAACTATTAACGTTACAAGAAATATTTCGGCTACAGTGAAAATAGCTGATACTATGAATTTATAATCTTTTATAAACTCTAGGCTTTCTAACCCATAATAAGTTCCTATAATTATTACAAAAGCATAAATCGGTGCTTTTATGTTTTTAATTATTTCATCGTCTAGTTTTGTAACAGTTTTTTCAGCCCATTTAGTAAGGAAACGTTCGAATATATGATATACAATCCAGCCAATTAGTAATGCTATAAAAAAAACTATCAAAGCAACTATTATCTCACCATATATCGGTTGAGTTTCAACTCCTGCTTCTTGGAGTTTTTCATTTAAGAATTTTGCTAAATCAGCTGAATATTCCATAGTTTAATCAAAAAACCGTTAAAAAATAACTAATACTTTAAGTTTTAGTTTAAAAAATTTACCTGTTTTTTTTATTGGAAACGTTTAATATAGGGTTATAGTTTACGGAGAACTTGCAAACTTCAACACATAAAAAATTCGGGAGGAATAAAAAAAATTATGACTATTGTTTTGGATGGTTCAGATTTAAATATTGAAAAACTTGTAAAAATTGCTAGACATAGAGAAAAAGTAAAACTTCATCCTAAATCACATGAAAAAATAAAGAAATGTCGTGATGTTCTTGAAGAAAAAATCAAAGCCAAAGAAATAATGTACGGGGTTAACACAGGTATTGGTGAGTTTTCTGAAGTAGTGTTGGATGATGAACAAGTTAAACAGTTTCAGAAATATCTTATTTATAATCATTCAGCAGGTATTGGTGATCCGGCACCTGAGGAATATGTTCGTGGTGCTATGGCGACTCGTGTGAATGTTCATGCTCATGGACAAAGCGGCTGCCGTCCAGTTATAACTGAGACACTTATTGAAATGCTTAACAAAGAAGTTACTCCTTTTGTATGTCAAAAGGGTAGTGTCGGAGCATGTGGTGATCTTGCACCTATGTCTCAGATTGCTCTTTTGATGCTAGGGGAGGGTAAAGCCTATTATCAAGGAGAACTTTTTGATGGAAAAGATGCTCTTAAAAAAGCAGGGATCAAACCACCAGGTCTTAAAGAACGTGATGGATTGGCTTTGATAAATGGTTCAAATGTCCTTACCGCGATGAGCGCTATTTTTTTGTATGATGCTAAACGATTTTTAAAACAAGCTGAGATAGCTGCTGCTATGAGCCTTGAAGCATTGAAAGCAAATATGAAACCATATACACCGCTTCTTCATCAAGCACGTGGTTTTCCTGGTGCAATTCGTTCTGCTAAAACTATAAAAAAACTTGTAAAAGATGGAGATCTAGAAAAAGAAAAGATACAATGTAAAGTACAAGATGCATACTCAATGCGTTCCACTCCACAAGTAATTGGAACCGCTCATGACGCACTTGATTTTGCTCAAAAACAAGTAGAAATAGAGCTTAACGGAGTCTGTGATAACCCTGTGTTTTTCCCAGAAAAAGACTTGCAGATTTCTGGTGCTAATTTTCAAGGGACACCAGTGAGTCTACCGATGGATATGGCAGGAGCTGCGATAACCATGGTTTGTGTTATGAGCGAACGTCGTATGAACCGGCTTAACAACCCTGCTCTTAGCGTTGGATTACCTGCTTTTCTAAGCAAGGGTGCTGGTATGATGTCAGGTTTAATGCTTAGTCAATACACAGCTGATAGTCTCATTGTTGAACAACGTATACTTTCAAGCCCTGCATCGATTCAGAGTATCCCAGCTGCTGCAGATCAAGAAGATTTTGTAAGCATGGGGATGAACACAGCGATAAAAAACATGCAAATCCTAGAAAACGCTTATGGTGTTCTTGGAATAGAGCTTATGGCTGCTGCTCAAGCACTTGATTTCCGTGATTACAATTTTGGAAAAGGGGTACAGAAAGCAAAAGATGTTATCCGTAAACATGTAAAATTTTTAGATGTAGATCGACCTCTTTATCCAGATCATACAAAAATGCAGAAAATAGTGAAATCCTGTGAAATTCTTGAAGAAGTAGAAAAAACAGTTGGAAAACTTGACTAAAAAAAATTATTTTGAAATATTACTAATTTCTTTTTCAATATCAGATCTAACACTACATGCCAGTTCCACTATCTCATTTAGTTTATCATACAAAGGCCTAGGTGAATCTGTTAAAGGCTGGCCACAGTAAAGTTCTTCACAAGTATAACGTATTTTATCTACAACATTTTTATCTTCAATTAGTTTTTTGAGGATATCCTCACTGGTCATATTCAAAATAAAACCCCCATTTTATCGGTATTATTTTTTTTGAATTTTTAAAGTTTTTTATTTTAGATCATAGGTGATCTGAGATCAGATTTTTTTATAAGATCAATTGCTTCATCATAACCTGCATCAGCATGACGGATTACACCCATACCTGGATCTGTTTTAAAAACACGTTTTATACGTTCAGCGCTTTCATCGGATCCATCACAAACTACTACCATCCCTGCATGAGTAGAAAGTCCAACTCCAACACCGCCACCGTTATGGATTTGAATATTATCTGCTCCTGCTGCACAATTAAGAAGAGCGTTAAGAAGAGGCCAATCAGCTATAACATCACTTCCGTCTTTCATACTTTCAGTTTCACGATATGGTGATGCTACACTTCCACTATCCAAGTGATCACGAGTAATTGCAACAGGACCTATTTCTTTGTTTTTAACCATTTCATTAATTTTTAGTGCGAATTTTTCACGTTCACCATAACCCAGCCAGCAAACACGAGCAGGAAGACCCTCCCATGGAAGATGTTTTTCGGCTAAATTTATCCAGTTTGCTAATACTTTATCTTCTGGAAACAAGCTTGTGACAACATTATCTGTTTTTTTGATATCCTCTGGGTTTCCAGAAAGAGCTAGCCATCTGAATGGCCCACGGCCCACTGATAGCATTGGTCGAACATATGCTGGAACAAAACCAGGGTAGTCAAAAGCATTAGAAAGACCTGCTTTTTCAGCTTGACCACGAAGGTTGTTACCATAGTCAAAAGCAATAGCTCCGTTTTTTTTAAAATCAAGAATGGCCCTGCAATGATATTTCATGCTTTCCATTGAATGCTTTATGTATTTTTTTGGATTATTTTTTCTTAGTTCAAAAGCATCATCTAGATTATCACCAAAGAAACCAGCTGGAACATATCCATTTAACTCATCATGAGCACTTGTTTGATCTGTTATCACATCTGGTTTAAAACCCTTTTTAACCAAGTATGGATGAGTGTCCGCACAGTTGTTTACAACACCTATCGAGAGTGGTTTTTTATCAGCTTTAGCCTGTTCAGCTAATTCCACTGCTTCATCCAGATCATAAAGTTTTTTGTCACAAAAACCAGCGGTTATACGACGGTCAATTCTTCCTTCTTCACATTCAACACAAAGACAAACACCACCTGCCATTTTAACAGATAATGGTTGAGCTCCACTCATACCACCCATACCACCAGTAAGAACTATTTTTCCGGTTAGATTACTTTTGAAATGTTTTGTAGCAAGAGCAGAAAAAGTCTCATAGGTTCCCTGAATGATTCCTTGTGTTCCAATGTAACACCATGAACCCGCAGTCATCTGACCATACATAATAAGACCTAGTTTGTCAAGTTCGTTGAATTTATCCCAATGACTCCAATGAGGAACAATATTAGAATTAGCCATCAACACACGAGGAGAGGTCGTCCATGTTTTAAAAACAGCAACAGGTTTACCAGATTGAACAATCATTGTTTCATCATCTTCAAGTTTTTTGAGTGTTTCAACGATTTTATCATAGCTTTTCCAGTTACGAGCAGCTTTACCAGTTCCACCATAGACTATAAGATCATCTGGTTTCTCAGCGTTTTCAAGATTGTTTTCAAGCATTCTTAGTATTGCTTCTTGTTTCCAGCCTTTACAACGAAGTTCTTCGCCTCTAAATGCTTTAATGTTTCTCCCCATAAGAATCAAATAACTGGTAACAAAGAAATATACTTAAAACTTTTTTAAAAAAATTATCATTTTTTACTCTATCTACTTCTGATTAAAAGGAGGAAGGATGGCTGGCTTGTCACTAGGAGGGGATGGGATGCACTCTAACAAAAAATACTACCAGCCCGATTCCTTCCAATATATAAAAATAAACATCAAGTATAAATGCTTTTCGGCCAAAAAAGGATATTTTATGTTACAAAACGGAGATACTAACTACATTATTCCCTCTAAGTATAACAGTTCCAAGTTTACGTTTACTTTCACCAATGTCTTCGTCTACATCACTTAGAACCATATTCATGTATTCATCATAACCAGAAAGTGTTCCTTCAAGGTTACGACCGTCTTTTAAAAGCAATGTTAGTTTTTGATTGATTGATTTTTCTAGTACATCTAGTGGTAATGCCATGGAGAAACGTGAAACATCTCCTCCTTTTTAAACTTATTGCCTTCAAAATTTTTTTTTTTGATATCTTATAAAACGGTAACAATTATATGCTATATTTGGATTACATCGTTTTGTCCAAATTTGATTAAAAATTGGGGAGGAATAAAAAAATCATGGCAGATGGAAAAATTGTCCATGTTGTTGGAACAGGAACAATTGGAGAACCTTTAATTGGATTACTATGTGATGCACAACGAGACCTTGGAATAGACGAGGTTACATTTTATAAACACAGCCCTGTACTTACAGACAGACCAAAAATAAGAGGGTTAACCAAGAGAGGAGCTAATCTTGCAACAGCAAAAGACAAAATGAAAGATTTTAAAGAACTAGGAACTGAACCACTCTATGAAGCAGAAGAAGCGATAAAAAGAGCAGATGTAGTAATAGATTGTACACCAAAAGGAACAGGTCTTCGTAACAAAGAAAAATATTATACTAAATACAAAAAAAAGACATCAGGTTTCCTCGCACAGGGATCAGAGTTTGGTTTCGGGAAAATGTATGCAGTTGGAATCAATGATGATGCTATATCTGATAAAGATCAATTCATCCATATCGTTAGCTGCAATACTCATAATATGGCAGTTTTAATAAAAACATTAGCTGTACAAGATGGAAAGAAAAACAATCTAAAAGAAGGACGTTTTCTATGTATCCGGCGAGCTAATGACATCAGCCAAGTGAAAAGTTTTATTCCATCACCAGAAGTAGGAACTCATAAAGATGAAAAAATGGGAACCCATCATGCTGTAGATGTTTATCATCTCTACAAAACATTAGGAGTAAATCTTAATGTGTTTTCTAGTGCTTTGAAACTCAACACTCAATACATGCATAGTATATGGTATGATCTTAAACTAAAATATAAAACAGATATAGACAAAGTTAAAAAAATGTTTAGAGACAACCCACGTGTAGCAGTAACAAATAAACAAGCAGCTAATCTCGTTTTTTCATTCGGACGAGATCATGGTCATTACGGTCGTATACTTGATCAAACAGTAGCTGTTCTACCATCAATTCATGTGGTAAATGAAAACGAAGTTATTGGTTTCTGCTTCACACCACAAGATGGTAACTCTATAATGAGTAGCATTAGTGCTATGGAACGTTTTCTTTATCCTGAAACATATGAAGAAAAACTCAAATGCCTGGGTGCATTTTTACTTCAGGAAGTCTAAAAAAAAATTCTTTTTTTCTTTTTTTTTGTTTTTTTGGAAAACCTTTTAAAAATAAACATGTGTTTAGTTGTTCAATTAAAAAATTTGATTGAAAATGGTTGAAAATTATAAAATAATCCGGGATTCTATTCATGGCGATATCAAACTTGATGGGATTTATTTAGAGCTTCTGGCAACACCAGAATTACAAAGACTTTACAATATTAAACAACTGGGTCTAGCGCATCTTGTTTTCCCAGGTGCACATCATACACGACTTGAACATTCCTTAGGTACATACAGTCTTGCAAGAAAAGCATCCGGGATCCTTCATCTAAATGAATTTGATGAATCAGTTTTTACAATCGCTGCATTTTTGCATGACATAGGACACGGTCCTTTTTCTCATACACTTGAAAAACTAATCAAGGATAATTTAAACGTTGATCATATTGATCTAACAGAGAAACTGATAACTGGTGAATATAAAATATTTGATCAATACGAAAAACAGTTTATCACAAATGATACAGTTTCAGAAGTACTTGATAGACATGGTATTGATAAACATCAGGTTGTTAATGCCATTAGAGGCATACAAAAAGATAAACCGTTCCTTAGTCAGCTTTTAGATAGTGCAATAGATGTGGATCAACTTGATTATCTGATCAGAGATGCCTATTATACAGGTGTAGCTTATGGAGTTATAGACATTGAGCGTTTTCTTCAAACACTTGATATTTATAATGATACTCTGGTTGTTAAAAGAAAAGGTGTTAGTGTTGTTGAAAATATTTTGATGGCTCGTGCTTTGATGTATTCATCGATTTATTTTCATAAAACAGTTCGAATCGCTGAGTTGATGTTATCAAAAGCTATTGATCTTATGTCTGATGCTAATCCTTATGATTTTTTTAAAATGACTGATGCAGAGCTTATGAATTATCTTAAAAACATGGGTGGTTTTTTCCAGCAGGAAACTGCTGCTAAAATTAAATATCGTACTCTTTTCAAACAAGCATATATGAAATCTTTTTGGAATCTAAATTCTGATGAGGTTGAATATGTTAAAAGACTTGATGACCCAGGTTTTCGAAGACTTAAAGAAGAAGAATTTGAGGAAAAACTTGGTATTCCTGAGGGTCATGTGATAATTGATGTACCTTATCAGGAGCTTCATCAATCTGAACCGCGTATAGATAAAACAGATATCATGATTTTTGATAATAATAACATTAGAACATTGGATGATTTTACTCCCACGGCTGAAGCCATTCGTACTCGGGCTATACCAGATTGGATGATTATGATTATTACTGATGAAAAATACCGTAGAATAGTTGAAGAAAAAGCTGATAGTATAATTTTTAGATGAGGAGTGAATGGGAGAGATTTTCTTTTTTTTGAAGGTGGTGAGGAGAGATCGTTAAAAAAAAGAATTTTTTTCGATAATCTCCCCCATTCGCGATTATATAAATAAAAAATGAGTATATAAATCTTATTATAGTAATTATATTAAAAAAAATATTTTTTTATTTTTTATGGTTTAAAACAAAGATACCCGCTCATTATTTAATAATAATATATATTTGTGTATAATATAATAAAAAAAACCAAGATCAATTTTGAAAAAAAAGTCGATGATTTTTTATTCTAACTTTTCATCAACATAAAAATAACATGGCAATAAAAGAATACCTAAAACTATCCAGATCATTCAACGCCGCCTTAACAGGCATCTCACCTGTTATGGGAGCTATCGCCATGAAACAATACAACATAATACCCCTATTTTTATTGTTCTTAGTAGGATTCTTCGGACACACTTATGGATTCGTATTAAACGACATATTAGACTTCAAAATAGATAAATCATCAAAAGAAATATCTGACAGACCACTTATAAGCGGAACAATCACTCTACAAAAAGCATGGGGTTTTGCAATATTCTCACTAATTATTAGTGGACTAATAGCATTCTATATATGTAATCAAAACCAATCATATTTCCCTTTAATATTCATTGGTCTTTCAGCAGTGTTTATAACAATATATAATGCCATAAGTAAAAAACTACCATTAATGGATATCTTTGTAGGACTTGGGATCTTTACTCTTATTTTATTTGGAGCAGCAACAGAAGCATCAAGTTTCTCTGATATTTCATTTTTAGCATGGATGGTATGCATACTTGGAACCACACAAGTCTTTTTTATGCAGATAATCGCAGGCGGACTTAAAGATATTGAAAACGATTTTAAACAAGGAGCAAACACATTTGCAACAAAAATCGGTGTAAGAGTTTTAGATAAAAAACTAATAATACCATTTTCTTTCAAAATCACAGCATACTCAATTCAAATATTTGATTTTGCTTTAGTTTTTTACACAATTTATTATGTATGGGGGTTTAAAAACTTAGAATTATTAGAAACATTGATTCTGTGTTTAACCGTTGTAATATTCATCCTGATGTTTTATATATCCAATAAACTGCTTTCCATCAAGGTTTTTAATAGAGATAAAGCACGAAAATTAATCGGAAGTCATTATATGACAAATTTCGCAGTAGTGCCTGTAATGCTTATGTTTTTAAATCCATGGACTGTTGTTCTTGTTTTTTTCCCAGCCTTAGGTTATGTTCTATCTAATTTAATCCTTCATGGTACTGTTTTACAACCTAAAACTATGTAAAAAAAAGTTTTTTTTATGAAAATCTTTAAATAGCTACAAAACAACGATGTTTTATCAACAAAAACACAAAGAAAAAAACAAGAGGGCAATATCAATATGGTTTTAGGCATCTGGCAGTGGTTTAAATCAAAAAAACATATTTTTAAAATAGTGTCAAACCATAAAAAAGGAAGTATACGTGTTTTTGATAAAAAAGGAAAAATACTTTTTAAAAAAACAAATGTAAGTAAAGATGAACTAAAAAAAATTGAGGATTCCTTTGTTAACCATATTGATGACAAACTAAGAAAAAACAAAAAAAATGAGGACAACTCTGATCCTATGATCACATAAAAAAAAGAAAAAGAGTTTTTGTTTTGATATTTTTATTATTCAGATATTCCTGAAGATGCAGTTTTATCTAAAATTATTTCAGAAACAGTTACTGTGTCTGTTAGACCGCCATCATCTGTAACAGTTAATGTAACCGCAGTGTAATTCATACTAAGTGTTGTTAGATTATACTCATATTGTATAGCATCTGGAGAAGTAGTATATATTGTAGGATCTGTTCCATCTCCAAAATCCCAGGTCCAGTTTACAATTGCACCATCTGAATCTGAGGACATATCTGTAAATGTTACATATGACATGTTTTTTGTTTCATTATAATCAGTCACATTATATTCAAAAATTGCAGTAGGAGCTGCATTTGTAGCCACTGCATCAACATTTATTGTTTCACTGACTACTTCACTGTCGACAGTTCCATCATTAACGGTTAAATTAACAACATAGGATCCTGCTTCACTGTAATTGTGAGACACATTTACACCTGCACCAGTTTCTCCATCACCAAACTCCCAGCTATACGTTAAATCATCACCATCATCATCCGTTGATCCTGATGCATTGAACCAAATATTTTGTTCAACTGTATAATTACCTTCTACGGTAGGACCATACTCAAAAGCAGCTACTGGAGCTGTATTTTTATCTTCTTCGTCTTCATCTTTTTCTTCTGTACAACCGCTTACTAAGCCTATTACTAAAGCTATACCTAAAATTAGTGCTAACAATTTTATTTTCATAGATCTCTCCTCCAACAATTTATTTCAGCTATAAAATAATTATTTAGTATTTATCTTTTTCGAATTTCTATCATAATTTTAGTTTAAAAATAGTTTTATGTCGGGGGCGGGATCTGAACCCGCGACCTCCTGATATCTTAGCACCTCATAAAACCAACTTTTTTGGCGAACCCTTCATAGCTGTGCTTATGAGTCAGGCGCTCTAACCAGGCTGAGCCACCCCGACATCTGATTTTAAAGAAT